>CALBZG010000177.1 GCA_937889655.1 uncultured Clostridia bacterium | reverse complement strand
CCATCAATGAAGATATTCCCTTTTTTCATAATTCTACTGCCAAAACTTATACGTTCGCCGGAATCGTGGTTGCCGCTGATAACGAAAGTTTGAACACTCCTTTCCGAGAGGCCTGTGAGAAAGTCGTCATATAGCTCGACAGCCTCAGCAGAAGGGATATTCTTATCGTAAATGTCACCAGCCAGCAGTACAGCCTGGGGCTTCTGGTCGTCAATGATCTTTAGAATACAATCCAATATATTCTTTTGTTGTTCGATCATTGAAAATTCATAGACTCTTTTGCCTATATGTAAATCTGCAATATGCAATAGTTTCATAATATTCCTTATTTATTACAGCCACTATAGAAAAAGACATGATCGCCAATCCGAACTACATGCCGGATAGACAATAAATGTCTTGATAATTCTCTCCCTGCCTGGCAATCACGTGCGTTTCGATGACTTCTTCGCATCCTTAGGCAATTCGATTTTCTTATGGTCCTTGGATTCTCTGTACAGGACGAATTTTCGGCCTATGGCCTGGACGAATTCTGCTCGAAGTTCAATAGCCAGTTTGTTTGCGATATCCTTAGGATCGTAATCACAACCTTCCTGAAGTTTGACTTTCACAAGTTCCCTGTACTCCAGATGAATATCAAGTTCATTGAGAACATTATCTGTAATGCCGCCTTTCCCGATCAGCAATGCCGGATCCAAATCGTGGGCCAGACTTTTTAAGTAGCTTCTTTGCTTGCTTGTTAACATTATATTTTCTCCTTCCCGCTTCTTGTGAAGCAGATTCTAGCCTAATTAACCCTGGTCTTGTACGGCGGGGTTTAAAAGGCGATTTTAAATCGTATCGACTTTTCCATATTTAAGCACCTCGACATCCGTTACGAGCACCAGACCATCATTGACCATTTCCCTAATAAGCGGGATGGCTGTCTCGATCTTTTCCGGAGTATCGATGATTTCGATAATAATAGGCAGTTTAAGTGAAATATCCAACAACCGGGTGCTATGGATCCGCTTTTCAAGGCCGAATCCTTCGATACCTCTGGTTACTGTTACTCCCGCCATCCCGGCCTCTGCCATTCGATGGACGATCGCGCTGTAAAGATTGCGTCCTTTGTATTTTGAATCCTCGCTTATGTAGATTTTGATGATCCTGCAATTCCTTCCCAGTGCCATAATAAGACCTCCTCTATATAATAATTCTTATAATATTCCCGACTTCAACACCCACAAAAAATCCAGTCATGCCAAAGAGCAGAGAACCGAAGATATACACCGCTGCATTCAGTTTTTCATTATCCTGGAACAGATTGAACCCCTCGTACATAAAAGTTGAAAATGTTGTAAACGAACCAAGAAATCCTTCGCCGATCAGCAAATACATATTGCGGTCAGGCTCAACGCTGCACAACAGTCCCAGGAGAAAAGCCCCTGTGATATTGACCAGAAATGTTCCTAAAGGAAAGTTCGTGGATCTTTTTTCGGCGATGCGACGGCCGATCATAAATCTGGCGATGCTTCCCAGAGCTCCTCCGGAAGCAATAAGAAGGAAACCCATCGTCAGGAGCCCTCCGCTACTTTATTTGCCAGCACAGACACGACTTTCCTGGCCAAAACAACTCCGATAAAAGCACCCAGGAACCCGAGCCCGATAGACAAGGTGACATATATAAACGCCGGAAGAGTCTGTCCAGCCCATATCAATTCGGCGGTTTCTCTGCAAAACGTTGAAAAAGTGGTAAATGCGCCCAGCATGCCGGTTGAAAAGCCAATTCGAATATCTGCATCGATCTCCAGGATTTCATATGCGACCGTTAGAAAAAGCGCTAAGATGAAGCAGCCGATGATATTGATGAGCAAAGTATCATATGGAATTTTGCCATTAAAATCCAAAATAGCCATCTCTCTTGCCCCTGCTCTTAATACTGCGCCCGCAGCACCACCGATTGCAATGTAAATATATTTCCTCATTCCGTCCCCATATTGAACTACTTTCTGCCCATAAGCTTTCAAATAGGTGAAAGCGTCTTAAATTCCTGATATCGATAGTATACTCAATTTTGTGAATTAAAGCTATAAGGAATGCTGTTTAGATAAAAAAGCCATTTTATCACGGCTGATCAAATGGCTTTTCCCGATTCTGTCTTATTGAGCTGCTTCTGGTTTATTTACTGAGGAAATCCTGAAGACGTTGACTTTTTGGGTTTTCAAAGATTTCCAAAGGAGAGCCTTCTTCGACAATTTTTCCGGCATCCATATAAACGACCCGATCCGAAACGTCTCTCGCAAATTTCATTTCATGTGTGACGATGATCATAGACATATGGGCCAGGGCGAGATCTCTCATTACTGCCAGCACTTCTCCGGTGATTTCAGGGTCAAGAGCACTGGTTGGCTCGTCAAAAAGCATAATATCCGGATTCATAGCCAGCGCTCTGGCTATGGCTATACGTTGCTTCTGTCCACCCGAAATTTGTGCAGGATAAGCATCGGTCTTATCAGATAACCCTACCATCTCCAACAACTCCCTGGCTCTTTTTTCGGCCTCTTCCCTGCTTGTTTTTTTGGCCTTCATCGGCGCATACATGATGTTTTTCAGGCAGGACATATGGGGAAATAGGTTGAAATGCTGGAACACCATGCCGGTAGTTCCTTTGAGTTCGATTTCACCGCCGGTTATCTTTTCCAGGCCGTTAATGCTTCGGAGCAGTGTGCTTTTTCCAGAACCCGAAGAACCGATAATGGCTACGACCTCGCCTTTCTTCATGGAAAAGCTGACATCATCAAGAGCTCTGCAATTCGTAAAGTCCTTGACAATGTTTTTCATCACTAGAATATCTTGTCTGGGCGAATTCCCGACAACGCTGCGGTCCGGATCCATAGGACAGCTTAAAATTGCTGTATTCATATCAGCCTACCTCCTTTGTATCATATCGAAGACTTCTTGCCTCCAAATAATTTGAAAGGATCGTCAGAACAAACGTCAACGCCAGATATATCGCTGCAGCGATTATATACGCCGTCATATCGACATCCCTGTTTACTGCTCCCCTTGACGCCTTCATCAGCTCAGAAACGGCAATGACCGAAACCAAAGCGGTGTCTTTCACCAGTACGATGGCCTCGTTTGAAACAGGCGGCAATATGATCTTGAATGTTTGAGGCAAAATAATGCCAAATATGGTTTGCCGGTGGTTCAGTCCAAGGGCGTGGGCAGCTTCATACTGTCCCTTATCGATACCATTAATTCCGCCTCTGTATATCTCGGCAAAATATGCGGCGTAGTTGAGCACAAAGGTTATGACGCCTGTTGTAAACGCATCCATCGTTATATCGAATGCGATGGGCAGGAAGAAATAAAAAAAGAATAGTTGCAAAAGAAGCGGAGTCCCTCTGAACACGAAAACATAAGCCCTGCAGAAAGCTCTTGCAGGCCAGAATTTTGAATTGCTTCCCAATGCAAAGGGTAATCCCAGGGGTAGAGACAGGATCAGCGTCCAAAAAAAAAGCTTGACTGTTATCCATGTCCCCGCTAAAAGAGCCGGCATTAAAACGCCGGCATATTTTATCCATTCTTGTAATTCAGTAAAAAAACCATCCATTTTTATTCGTCATATCCCTTCAGCATTACGATATCTTTGCCGAACCATGCGTTACTGATTTCGGCAGCAGTTCCATCGTCGATCAGTGTTTGAAGAGTCTCATTCAGCTTGTCTGTCAACGTGGTGTCTGCTTTACGGCAGCCGATGGCGAAGAAATCATCACCGAAATTGAAGTCGCATGTTATCAGCCTGTTGTCCATCTTTGAATTCTTATACTCGCCCAGTACCTGGTCAACTACGATACAATCTACTCTTCCTGCTTCCATATCCAATATCGCTTCGTCGAAAGTCCTGTATTCCGAAACATTTGCAGAATAAAGGTCATAGTTTTCAGATGCTTGCATAACTGTTACGGCGGAAGAATCTGCTTGAGTTCCGATTTTATAATTGGCAAGGTCCGCTTCTGTTTTCACCACGACTTCAGGGTTGAAAGCCATGACGATATTGCAATTGTTGAGGTACATCTTAGACATTGACATGCTTTCCAATCTCTCCGGAGTGACTGATAGTCCATTCCAGATGCAGTCAATTCTCTTGGAATCCAGTTCGAGTTGTTTCGAGTCCCAATCGATAGGCTGGAATGTTACTGTAACGCCCAGGATTTCTCCTACAGCATTGGCCATATCCACATCGAAGCCGACCAAATTGCCGCTTTCATCTCTGAATCCCATTGGAGCGAAAGAATCATCGAGGCCAACAATAAGTTCTCCCTTATCTTGGATATACTCCCAACCTGTCAGCTCCGCAGGAGCTGCCTCTTCTTCGGCGCCGCCGCATCCGGTCATCGGGATGATGCTGATCATGAGGATCAGAGCGAGCAGGATCATTAATGATTTTTTCTTTGAAGTTTTCTGTGTGTTCATTTTAATTCCATCAGCCAGGGCATAATACCCCAAGCTTATCCTTTCCTTATCTAATATTATGTTTGCTGCTACAAAACAGCACCTCATATATTATACATATCCATAGGTAAAACCGCAACAGTCTAATGTTGCTTTACAGTGGTGAATCGCCAAACAATCAAAAAGGCCTGGATACTGAATTCTGAAGCAGGCCTTTTACTTAAGCATGGAAATATTTTTATTTCTGTTTCTATTTTATTTGATATACGCATCAAGGGGCTTGAGTCTGTAAGTTAGCGTCGGCATCTTGCTGGAAGTGAAAAACCCGGCGGGGGCATTGATGATGTCGGGTATCCTGCCAACGATAGTGGCACAGGTCAGCTCAACTGTTGCAGGCCTTGATATGGTACATTTCAAATCAGGCTCCCCGAATATCTCCCAAGCGTTTGTATCCTCCTCCTCGGGAGCATATACTTTGCCGATGCATTCCGTTTCGATGGTTATTCCTTCTTCAGTTTCCGTTGTGACGACAGCAGCCATGCCCGTCGCATGGCCTGCCGGGATGATCATCTGCAATGTCTCCGATTTCAATTCAGTGCTCCATGTTTTCGGAATGCACTTCTGTGTTTGGCTTTTTACCGTCAGACCCATTTTATCGCAAAGCCACCCATTGGAGCTCCACATGTAGGACGGAAGAAATTCACCCTTATCGATCAGCGCTTTGCGTTCTTCATCAGAAATATCGTCCGCTGCAGCGATTTCTTTAGCAAAGGTCTCCATGTCCATCCCCGCGCCGTGGACCTGGGCTAAGGCGATCCCATAATCCTCCACATTGTAGCTTGAACTGCCTTTGATTTTATGGATCCTGTGGCATGAGCCGGCCAGTGTATCGATAAGGCTTCCCCAGGACATATCCTGATAGCCGGTGCCGCAGATGGTGCATTCCGTCTTCTTCGCCAACTCATCTATTTCCTTTGTGATCGCCGGTGATGAGTTCCATGGGAAAAAAGCCTCCTCACAGGTCGTGACGGTATTGATCCCCAGCTTTGCCATGAGCAACATGGCAGGTTTCAAATCAGACATAAGACTTTTTGTCGTTATGATGCAGGCATCGGGTTTGATTTGTTTTAAAACCTCCTCTGCGCTTTCGGCTGATTGGATCAAAACTCCCTTGTTCTCGCAGCCGATCACAGTGCCGATGTCTTTTCCGATAATGGCCGGGTTCATATCAAATGCCGCAACTATTTCTGCACCGCTTTCAAAGACATACCTCATTGTCCATGCCGACATTTTGCCGCATCCATATTGTGCAACTTTTAATTTTGCCATTTCCTTCACTCCTCCAAT
Organism: uncultured Clostridia bacterium; assembly: GCA_937889655.1. Taxonomy (GTDB): domain Bacteria; phylum Bacillota; class Clostridia; order Peptostreptococcales; family Anaerovoracaceae; genus CALBZG01. The sequence continues at coordinate 1,418 of CALBZG010000177.1, read as the reverse complement.
ACATTTTCCAATCTGTCGTTGATTTCTCGAATTTTGCAGGCACCTTAAGATACCCATCACTATTCTATATCATCGCAGCGGGAATGACAATACTTTAACAATTAAAACATTATAAATACAATAATGTTTTTAATTTAATTTAAGAACTATTATTTTATTTCTATACGAAGAATGATATCCTCTGCAGCAATTTAATGGCTCATATAACTCATTTTGCTGCTTTTCCAAGGTTGATATCTTCCCGGCAAGCAAGTTGAACGCTCCGTCTAATATTGAGCGAACATTGTTTTGTTATAATCTTTTAGGGATGTAATAGTGCGAGCCAACATACATATTCCATTCATACTATTTCATGTTCAGCAAAACCAAACCCCCAATGCATAGCGCGATACCAGCGAACTGCTGTAAGGTCATGGCTTCTTTGTATATCAGAATCCCTACGGTAATGAGGAGGACGGCCAATGATATATTGCATACCAGGGAACCGATGCTAATATTCCAGCCAGCTTTATACATGCAGATATTCCCGAACTCAAGCCCCACGATAACGATGCCCAGCACAAAAGCCGCCCAATTGAGATTTGTGTATTCTGCCATAAGAGGCTTTCCCTGGTTTGTCCATAAGAATATCAAGAGAGACACAACGGCAGCTACGATATATGTCACGGTAAGGGATGCCAAGGGATTTATAAATCCAGGCACTGATCTTGCCGCGATGTGATAGCAAACATTGGAGCCTACTATCAAGAGTATCGGCCAATAATAACTCATTCTTTGATCTCCCTTCAAAAAAAGCAGCTGCCCTTCAGCAGGCGGCAGCTACGAAGTCCCATTATACCTTCTCATATAGAAAACTAACAAAAACCCTAGGGATTGTCAATATAAACAAACACGATGCCGGAATCCTTTTCGTATGATTATTGTTTAAGTAAATCTATATCCGAGGTATATATTATACAGAGACTTTTTATTAATGATGATCGTTATAGATTTACTTTCAGATCAAGTATGATATTTCGCTCTGAAGCGAAGAGAAAGGATGGGGATTATGAAGCTCAGCGCCAGGAATCAATTTAAGGGCAAGATCATTGAAATCAAGGAGGGCTCAGTAAACGGTATCGTGAAAATCGATATTGGCGGAGGCAACACAATTACTTCAACCATATCCATGGATTCCATCAGGGAATTGGGATTGAAGGTTGGTTCTGACGCATACGCCATCGTTAAAGCCACTTCTGTAATGGTCGGCATAGATTAACAACATGAATAAAAAAGAGACTCGGATGATATTCCGGGTCTCTTTTGAGTTTTATGATATATGGCTAAGACAGTTGATTTTGTTTCAGTAGAACTCAGTTTACATTATTCGACGACTTCGATAACAACGCCGGAACCTACAGTTCTGCCGCCTTCACGAA
>CALBZG010000176.1 GCA_937889655.1 uncultured Clostridia bacterium | reverse complement strand
ATTGATTGATTGATTGATTGATTGATTGATTGATTGATAAAGTACATTGTTAAGGGATGTTGAATACTATAAATCGATTCTGAACGAGCAGACCTTTCCGATGTATCCGATTTCATCAAAGTTTCTGATTCGGAAAATATCTGCATTCTTGTTGTCAGGAACAAGAAGGATTTCATCACCCATAAAAAATGCTCTTCGGACCATGGTTCTTATTCCCCGGGTAAATGCGATGATATCTTTCGATCTCAAGATGCTGGCCGGAACAGGCGTAATATAGAGAACGCTTTTCACTGGCAAGGACGGTTCCATGGAATCATCATGCATTGTGTAATTGATAGTGTCTTTTTCGCCTTTGGCGAGGGATGATGCAGCCATAGTAATTTGATCAGCAATATGTTCCTTCGAGGCACTGCTCTGATCTTGCATGCATTGACTTGAAAGCTCTATTGTCGATAAAACATCAAGTTCAGCCAGAAATTTCTTTGCATCTTCGGTCAAGTCACGATTCCCTTGAACTTTGCAAAGACTTTCAAGCATTATTTTATTGAGTTGGGATGATGCGATCATATATTCCTTAATGACTTCCGGTGCTTTTTCGATATATCCTTGAAAGATAAGTCTGGATTCATTTTGAGAATGGCAGACTCTCGAAAGCATCATGGTTACTTCCGGATTTGGCGGTGGCAGTTTTCCGTTTCGAAGTTGTGAAATATATGAAGGGGTAATAGCAAGCCCTGAATCGCCACAGCTCTTTGCGATTTGTCTTAGGGACAATCCGCTTTCCGATATTGTTTTGTCCAGCATTTCTGCATAATTCATTAATTTGGTTCCTTCTATGGTTATTGACTATGTTAAGTATATGCTAAACTATACTATCGGCATTTTTTACTGTCAAGGCTGATTTTCCGCTATAGTTATGGATAATAAAGGATAGGTATGGTAAGATTTCGTTATGAATATAAATGATAAATTGGATTCTCTGTTAAATAAAGTGATCAAGCCCGGCAGGTACATCGGGGGAGAACTTAATACGGTTGAAAAAACCGAATACAAATGTCACTTCGGATTTGCCTTTCCTGATACATATGAAATCGGAATGTCATATCTTGGCCTACAGATATTGTATAGAATTTTAAACGACTATGATGACGTATACTGTGAGCGGCTTTTTGCTCCTGCACTGGATATGGAAGAACTGATGCGAGAAGAAGGCCTTTCTTTGTTTACGATAGAAACAAAAACACCTGCTTCAGAACTTGATATTCTAGGCTTCACGCTGCAATATGAAATGTCCTATACGAACATTATCAACATGCTTGATCTAGCCAATATACCCGTTCTATCAAAAGACAGGGGTGAAGAATGGCCATTGCTGATCGGCGGCGGGCCATGTGCTTTTAATCCGGAACCTTTGGCTGATGTTTTTGATGCTTTCATCATTGGCGACGGCGAAGAAGCAATACTTGAAGTCTGCAAGACTTATATCCAGAATAAGCAGGAAAATGGAACTAAAGAGCAGTTTCTCAAATCTGTCTGCGTGAAAGATGGCGTCTATGTTCCGGCCTTCTATGAACCGGTTTACAATGAAGATGGAACCATTAAGGAGATTCTGAAAAAATATGATGCGGCTCCTTCAACTGTTCGAAAAGCCTTGATTCATGATATTGAAGCTGCACCATTCCCGGAAAATCCAATCGTGCCATTGATCGAGACGGTGCATGATCGAGCCGTAGTGGAAACCTTCAGAGGGTGCACACGAGGCTGCAGATTTTGCCAGGCGGGTATGGTTTATAGGCCCGTAAGAGAAAGGTCTAAAGGAAAAATAATCGACCTTGCAGTAAAACAATTAACTTCAACAGGTCATGAAGAGCTTTCTCTGCTTTCCTTATCCACCAGTGACTATTCTTGTTTTGAACCGTTGATATCAGAGCTTATGACGATCTGTAAAAGCCGCAATGTGGCATTGTCATTGCCATCTCTAAGGCTGGACAGTTTCAGTTTCAAGGTCCTTCAGGAAATGCAGGGTTTTCGAAAGTCGGGTCTTACTTTTGCTCCGGAGGCTGGTACCCAGAGGCTTCGTGATGTGATCAACAAGGGCATTACCGAAGAGGATATTTATGGTTCGATCAGGCAGGCGCTGTTATTAGGCTGGAATAACATAAAACTTTATTTCATGATTGGGCTTCCGACTGAAACCTATCAGGACTTGGACGGCATTATCGAAATAGGCAAAAAAATAGTTCGAATGAACTACGATTTAAAAGGCCCAAAGGGAGGCAGGTTCAATGTCACCATCAGCGTATCCAATTTTGTGCCAAAACCTGACACTCCTTTCCAATGGGAACGCCAGGATACACCAGATGAACTGATCAAGAAACATAATTACTTAAAAGAAGGTTTGAAAGTCAAACATATCACTTTCAATTACCATGATACAGCAACCAGTTTTCTTGAAGGTGTTATTGCCAGAGGCGACCGGAGAGTATTAAAGCCTATTATAAGAGCCTTTGAACTGGGAGCGAGATTTGATGGATGGTCAGAGCATTTCAAAGAAGGTATCTGGATGCAGGCCTTCAAAGAGACACAAATAGATCCTTGTTTTTACAATTGCCGGATTCGAAGTGAACAAGAGATCCTGCCATGGGATATGATAGATAGTGGCGTCACGAAAGAGTTTCTCCTGAGGGAAAGGGGGAAGGCACTGGTAGGTACGACTACTGCTGATTGCAGGCTGAATTGCGAAGTTTGCGGCTTAAAACGTTATACTATCTGTAAACAGGAGGGTGTGAATGGGTAAGTATCTTATTAGTTTTACAAAGCTTGGCTACATCAAGTATACTTCTCACCTTGACATGCTTCGATTGTTCAAGCGCAGTTTTAAAAGAGCAGGCATTGAACTGGTCTATTCTCAAGGTTTCAATCCTCATCCCGATATGGCCTTTTGTCAGCCTCTTAGTCTGGGATATGAAAGCATTTGCGAGCTGCTGGAATTTGAGATAAATAAACCCATGGAACCAGAAAAAATCATGACCCGCTTAAATGAAATCATGCCAAAAGGCATCAGCATTACATCCTGCATACCCCTTGATGACAAAATGAAGAGCATTGCATCGACCTGTTATGAAGCGTCTTACAAAATCGAAATCCCGACGATCGATAGATGTAACCATTCCACGGAAGATCTTCTTCAGCAATATCTCGATCAGAAACAAATAGTTGCATTAAAATCCTCGAAAAAACATCGTGAAACCAAAGAATTGGATATCAAACCCAAAATCAGAGAAATAAAAGCAAACATAGTAGACAATATTATTATTATGTATACCAGGCTGGACGCAGGAAGTCATTCCAACCTTTCGCCCGAGTTGCTGATCTCATCATTTTGTGAATTTGCAGGCATCGAGACTGCCAGAGACAAGGCGAAAATAACAAGAACCGACTTGAAATACTAAGTGTAGTTGACATATATTGCCATTTATTGTAATATCTATTTATAATGAGTGGGAGGTATACGAAATGAATAATAAAAAAGTTAAAGCGGCGTTCTTAATTGTGATCTTCATAGCCGCTCTTTTTATTTTTTTGAAAGATGGGCATGCTGATGAAAATAGGATCCTTATAGAGGAAGGCGCAACCGTCGAAATGACATCTGATGAATCGGATTCAGTCTCATCTGAGATCTTCATAGACGTTACAGGCGCCGTTAATAATCCTTCCGTGGTCAAACTTCCGGAGGGGTCCCGTGTCTATGAAGCTTTAGATGCGGCAGGTGGACTATGTGAGAACGCTTCTGTAGTATCTCTGAATCGGGCTTCCATTTTGAACGATGGTGACAAAATATATATACCGACCAAAGACGAGGAAGTCATTGCCCTTGAAACTTCCCCGAGTCCCAGCGGAGTAATCAATATCAACAAAGCAACGACTGAATTGCTTCAGACAATCCCGGGCATCGGTCCTGCTACCGCTGAAAAAATCATCGAATTCAGAAATAGCAACGGGCCCTTCCGATCCATCGAAGAACTCATGGACGTTAATGGGATCGGTGAAAAGACGTTTGAAAAAATGAGAGAAAAGCTCTGTATCTGAAGGAGGCTTTCGGAATGATTATTACAAAGCATAGTTTCGCTGCGGTTGATAGGCTGATCTCTCGTTCAGTTGAAAAAGAAGGAATTAATCCCGGCCATAGAGGATTTAAATATTTAGAGCGCGCGATCAAAATGGTCCTGGTTGAACATGACAAAATCAACGCAGTGACAAAGGAAATATATGTAGATATAGCTTCCGATGCCATGACAACGCCGGAAGCTGTAGAGAGAAGTATCAGGTTCGCAATAGAACGGGCTTCATCTTCAGGATGTGGATCAAAAAAAACCTCCAACAAGGATTTTATCTTGAAAACATCAAAAAAAATCTTAGACGAAATCGAATCCATTGTGAATCAAAAATATTGAAAACAAAGGAAATTGTGATATAATAGCCCTTGTGTTTTGGGCTTTTTTTAATGCCTTTAAAAAAGGAGAATATATTATGCTTCCAAAGGAAAAAATCCAAAGGATTAACGAACTTGCGGCAAAGTCAAAAGCCGAAGGTTTAAATCCACGTGAACAAAAAGAGCAGGAAGAACTTCGAAAGGAATATATCGCGGCTTTTCGAAAACATTTCATTGCCCAGCTTGAATGTATTGAAATAGTCGATGGTGATAAAGATACGTTTAAGAATTAATGTAACAGTGTATAAAATAAAAGGTTACTTACATTTAAGGAGATGATATTTATATGAACGAGCCAAGAAAAGTATATCTGGACTATTCAGCGACAACTCCGGTTAAGGAAGAAGTGCTGCAGGAAATGATTCCTTGGTTTAGTGAAAAATTCGGGAACCCGTCCAGCATCTATACGATTGGGCAAGAGTCAAAAGAAGCGATAACTTTGGCCAGAAGAAACGTGGCATCTTTGATAGGAGCCGCAGAAAGCGAAATATATTTTACTTCATCCGGAACAGAAGCAGATAATTGGGCAATTTTCGGTATTGCGGATGCTCTGAAGTCAAAAGGCAATCACATCATTACCACTAAAATCGAACATCACGCTGTCATCCATAGCTGCGAATTCCTTGAGAAACGCGGTTACGATGTCACGTATCTTGATGTTGATCCGTCGGGTAGGATCAGCCTTGACGCGTTAAGAAATGCTATCACTGAAAAAACCATTTTGATATCGATCATGATGGTCAATAATGAAATAGGCACAATCCAGCCTATCAGAGAAGTTGTAACGATTGCGAAGGAAAAGGGCATAATTGTTCATACTGACGCTGTTCAGGGTCCTGGAAATATACCGGTAAATGTGAAAGAGCTCGGTGTTGACCTCATGTCGATATCCGCTCATAAAATATATGGACCTAAGGGGATCGGCGCACTCTATATCAGAAAAGGCTTGAAAATAAGCAATTATATGCATGGGGGCGGCCAGGAAAACAGAAAAAGAGCAGGGACGGAAAATTTAGCAGGAATCGTGGGTTTTGGGAAAGCTGCGGAACTTGCAGGAAAAAATCTCTCCAGCCATATTGCACGAACCACAGAATTGAGGGATTACTTCAAAGATGAGGTTTTGAAACGCATTGCGGATGTTGATATAAATGGCACAATGGAATTTAGACATCCCGGAAACATCAATCTCGCTTTCAATTTTATTGAAGGTGAGGGGATACTGCTACTGCTGGACAACGCAGGTATCTATGTTTCCACAGGGTCAGCCTGCAACTCTGCATCATTATCCCCGAGCCATGTCCTTTCAGCCATTGGCGTTCCGGTTGAAAGGATCCATGGATCGATCAGGTTTACGATAGGTGACTTCACCACCAGGGAAGATATCGACTATGTGCTCGAGGTCCTCACGGAAGTTGTAGCAAAATTAAGGAGCATTTCCTCCGTTAATGAACAGAAAGGTTGGTAATAATGGGAATATATAACGATAAAGTGATGCAGCATTTTATGAATCCTCATAATGTTGGCGAAATAGAGAATGCGGACGGTGTAGGCACTTATGGAAGTCCGGTTTGTGGCGATATGATGCAGATTTCGATCAAAGTAGAAAACGATAAAATCGTGGATGCCAAATTTAAAACCTTCGGCTGCGGTTCTGCAATCGCCTCATCAAGCATTGCAACGGATATGATTGTTGGAAAAACTATTGATGAAGCTTTGGCCATTACAAACAAAGAAATCATAGACGAACTGGGAGGATTGCCGCCTGTCAAAGTCCATTGTTCAGTATTGGCAGACCATGCCATTAAGAGCGCTATATATGATTATGCGCAAAAACATAGTAAAATCTATAAGGGATTAGAAGGATTTGACCCGAATGCGGACGAAGATGATCATGATGCAGAACAGGAAGATTCCGAATGCGGCACAGGAAGTGCATGTTCCGTTAAATGCGGAAGATAAACAGATGGGATTAAACGAAAACAAAGTGATACTGGGTTTAAGCGGCGGCGTAGATAGTACTGCCGCTGCTTTGTTGTTACGGGAAAAAGGACTTGAAGTGATCGGACTCTTTCTTGACGTTACAGGGGACAACATTGAAGGAAGAAAATCCGCGGAGGAGATGGCCTCTCAATTAAATATTGGTTTTATCTACCGGGATGTGTCGAGGGAATTTAAAGATAAGGTGATCGACAGTTTCTGTATGGAATATGCTGCCGGAAGAACTCCGAATCCGTGCATTCGCTGCAACCCGGAAGTTAAATTTAAAACACTATGTGATGTTGCCGATACGCTTGGCATACGGTATATTGCTACAGGCCATTATGCCAGAACTTATTATGACAATGACCTGAAGCTTTGGTTTATAAGAAAAGCTGTTTGCATTGAAAGGGATCAGTCCTACATGCTTTATAGATTGCCGCAGAATGTGGTCAGCCGCCTTTTAATGACTCTTGGGGATATTGAGGGCAAGGATAAGGTCCGTGCGATCGCAAGAGAAAAAAGTCTGAAGAATGCAGACCTTAAGGACAGCCAGGAGATTTGTTTTATCGAACAGGGAAAATCATATGGGGAATATCTTTCAGAGCAGGGAATTCAATCTTCGGCAGGAAATTTTGTTGATCCGGAAGGCAGGGTCCTCGGAATGCACAACGGTATATTGAATTTTACTATTGGCCAGAGGAAAGGGCTCGGGGTTGCTCTGGGCAAGCCATATTATGTCGTGGCCCTTGATTCTAAAAAGAACGAAGTGGTTCTGAGTGAAAATGAGCAGGATCTATTTAAATCCAGGATCATGTCCAATGAAAACCATTTTGTTTTGCCTTTTGAAGGTCTAAAGGTGGATGCTAAAATCAGATCCATGGCCCAGCCGGCATCTGCATTTATCAGGCCATTCGGCGCTGACAGGATAGAAATCATTTTTGACAAGCCTCAGAGAGCTCCCGCTGCAGGTCAATCCATTGTTTTCTATCTCGGAGACTTCGTTTTGGGCGGCGGCTTTATAGTATAAAACATTTACCACATGATGATAGCTCTGACGGGACATTGAGGCGCGCAGTAGCCGCAAGTCAGACAAATGTCTTCATTGATTTGAGCTCGACCGCTTTCATTTTTATATATCGCTTGATTCGGACATCTGATTACGCAGAGGCCGCAGCCTTCGCAATCCCCCTGATCAATATGCATTTTTTTCCCCGAAGTATCCGGCTTGTAATCCTTTTTCATCCCGCCATCGAGATAAAGAAAAATATCGTCCACTTCTTTGAAGTTGCCGAAGCCGATCATCACAGAATCAACTCCGGCGAGTCCATATACATAATCCAGGGCCTCTTGATAATGCCCAGTCAAATTGCCGCCGCCAAAGGCCTTCATGACAAAGACGCCGTTTCCCCGCAGATGATTGGCAAAAATGGCCTCTGCCATGTCCTCTTTGCTTCCCTGGCCAGACCCGCACCGTATCCCTAAGCTTCTGAAGTTGATGAGAGGGAATATAACATCACATTCTTCAATACCGGCCATTTTTTGTGCAACATCCACATGGTGGGTCGAAACGCCGACAGCCTTGACTATGCCTTTAACTTTGGCTTCGTTCAAACGATCCCAGGCGCCGGATCTATTCTCAAAATCGTTGTTGTGTCTGACTTCGTGAAGCAGAAAAATATCGATGATATCTCTATCCAGTTCTCTTCTTGCTTCTTCGATGGCTAAATCCATTTCTTTATAAGTACATCCAAGGCACTTGGATGATATGACCGGATCGTAATTCGAGCCTTTGAGTGCAGCCCTGATGTAGGAATAGGTGTCATAATACTGTGCTGTGTCCAGAAAATTGATTCCTCTATCCATCGCATATCTCAAAACCTCAGCACCCTGATCCAAAGGGAGATCCAATTGAGTCTTACCAATAGGCAAAACCCCAAATCCAACAGGTGTAACCATTATCCCCGTCGTGCCAAGCGTTCGCTTATCCATGTTAATTTACCCTCCATATCTATTGGGTCTATTTTATCACTTGTAATAAATTGTGTATAGACGCATCGAGCCGCACTTTTTTTATTACAAAAATTGTGCTATTATAAGAACAGTTTATCGATAGGGAGAACGTGTGAAATACAAATTATTATCGCTCATATCAATCATCCTGATCATCGGCGTGTCCGCAGCGCTGGATTTTTTTGGTGAGGGCGCTTCGAAGGCGCCATATCAAGATGCACAGCTGAACGGCCCATATTCAGTCATCAGAGTGGTGGATGGTGATACTTTCATTGCAGATATATCCGGAGAAAGAACAAGAGTAAGAATGATCGGCATCGACACGGCAGAGAGCGTTCAGGATAACCCTGAAAGAATCACGAAGGAAGGTCTGGTCGCTTCAAATTATACTAAATCTCTTTTGACCGGTGCGGAAGTTTTTCTCGAGTTCGATAAGGAACATTATGATAGATTCGGCAGGACCTTGGCATATGTTTATATCAAGGGCGATGATGGGTATGTATTTATCAATGAATTATTATTGAACGAAGGACTGGCAGACCTGATGACCATCGAACCGAATACGAAATATCAAGAATTGCTGGAAGATGCATTCATTGGCGAGTAGAGATTTAAAAGTTTAGGATACTTGAGGTATTGAATATGGATAATAGTAAATATTTGAAAGAGAAGGAAATGGTTTTTAATACAACCTTCAACCTTTTTAAAAGCGGATTGATCAGGGCTTCATCAGGAAATATTAGCGCAAGAATCGAAAAGAATGAGTTGATGGCCATCACTCCTACAGGTATAAGATATGATCTTCTTACTCTCGAGGACATCACTGTCAGTGATTGGACCGGATCAGCTATTGATGGAGGCAAAAACCCGTCTTCCGAATTTCGCATGCATGCAGCTATTTATGAAGCATTTCCCGATATAAGCGGAATCGTCCATACACATTCGCCTTACGCCATCACATTTGCGGCGCTTGGTGAAAATGTGCCAATGATTTCCATCGAAGGGTTGATGGTAGGAAGCAATATTTTGCCGGTGACAGAAAGATTTTCAATACCTGGCTCTCGGGATGTCGGAGAATCCGCACTGGAAGTCTTTCATGCCAACCCTGGCCTAAGAGGCCTGCTGCTTTTAAATCATGGCCTTATTACCATCGGCGAATCGTTGACAGACGCTATGAATCTTGCCGAATCCATCGAATTGGAAGCTCAAGTTTATTATCAGGCCCGTATGCTTGGCACCCCAAGATTGATTTCCGAAGAGCAGAGAAAGACTATTGTCAATAACTATATGAAAGGGAAGTTGAAATGATCGACCATCAATTCGTTCACAAAATGCCGTTTATCGTTAAGCCTTATAATATCGCCCATTATGAAGATGGAGTGGTATCCATTCTGGACAGAAGGATATATCCGTTCGAAATACGGTTTGAAGAATGTAAAACCTACGAAGAGGTGGCTGTAGCAATTGAAAAAATGGTCACCCAAAGTCTTGGGCCGGCTTATGCCGCCGGATACGGCATGGTGCAGGCAGGAAGAGCATGTAAGAATTATCGCAAAGAAGAGATTCGAAGCTATATGAATCATGCCGGAGTACGCATGATCAATACAAGGCCGACGAATCATGAAATTCGTTTGACAGTCGAGGAGTCACTGACAGCTGTTGAGCAAGCCCTTGCAGAAGATCAAACCGATATGGAACGTGTTCTTTTAACGTTCATGGACGGCATGATCGATAAAAGGCATGAAGTCAGTCTTAAGCTTGGCGGCTTCGGCGCCAGCGTCGTCAAGAGCGGCGATGCCGTTCTGACCCATTGCTGGCCGGAAACGACTCTCGTATACACTCTCTTAACGGCTCTTGAGCAGGGAAAGGATATCCGCGCCTATTGCACAGAAACCAGACCGTATCTCCAAGGGGCGAGATTGACGGCCTCGGCGATTTCGGATATGGGTATCGACACCACGGTCATCACTGATAATATGCCGGCCAGTTTAATGTCTCAAGGCAAAATAAATCTTTTCTTTGCCGGTAGCGACAGAACCACGATGGACGGTCATATCATCAATAAAGTAGGCACATTGCAGCTGGCTATTTGTGCAAAACACTTTGGTGTACCTTTCTACCCCTTTGCCTATGGACCGGATAAACAGGCTCCAGGCCCCGAAGCAGTTAAAATTGAGGAAAGGGATCCGGAAGAGGTACTGCACTGCAGAGGGCTTCGAACAGCAGCTCCGGGAGTTTCCGGATATTACCCTGCTTTCGATATTACTCCTCCTGCTTTTGTAACCGGTATCGTAACGGATAAAGGAATTTTTAAACCGGATAAAATCACCGAGTACTTTAAATAAACCTTGATATTCCAACCTCTTATGTTATAATTTTATGATTGAATTCAATTTTTCGAAAGGAAATTTCTATAATGGAAAAAATAGGATTAAACCAATTAAGAGAGATGTTCTTAAGCTTTTATGAAAGCAAGGATCATTACAGAAGGCAAAGCTTTTCCCTTATTCCCGAAAAAGATAAAAGCTTATTGATCGTTAACTCTGGAATGGCGCCTCTTAAGCCTTATTTTGCGGGCTTGGAGACACCTCCGAGCAAACGTATGACTACCTGCCAAAAGTGCATCAGGACCGGCGATATTGACAAGGTCGGATATACTGCACGGCACGGCACTTTTTTTGAAATGCTGGGGAGCTTCAGTTTTGGTGATTATTTCAAACTGGATTCCATCAAGTGGGGTTGGGAATTTATCACGGAAAAGCTGAATATGCCTGAAGAAAGATTATGGGCGACGGTATACGAGGAAGATGACGAAGCCTTTGACATTTGGAAAGATGTGATCGGGCTGCCCCCGGAACGGATTGTGCGGCTTGGCAAAGATGATAATTTCTGGGAAATCGGAACGGGACCATGCGGGCCTTGTTCGGAAATCTACTTTGATAGAGGCCCGGAATACGGGTGCGGAAAGGACGGCTGCAAACCGGGTTGCGATTGCGACAGATATCTGGAATTTTGGAATCATGTATTTACTCAATTCAACAGAGACGATCTGGGTAACTACACGGAGCTGGCCCATAAAAATATAGATACTGGTATGGGGCTGGAGAGGATCGCATGCATTATGCAGGGGGTCGACTCCATATTCGACGTAGATACAATCAAATATATTCTGGATGCAGTGATCGCTAAATCCGGCGTTAAATACGAAGAAGGCAAGGCTAAAACCGATGTTTCCCTGAGGATCATCACGGATCATCTCAGAAGTGTGTCCTTCATGATCGCCGATGGCATCATACCGAGCAATGAAGGCAGAGGATATGTACTAAGGAGACTTTTAAGAAGAGCGGCCCGTCACGGAAGGCTCCTCGGGATCCAAGGCCAGTTCCTGGCAGATTTATCGGCCAAGGTTGTTGAAATTTCAGGTGGCGCTTATCCCGAGCTGGAAGACAAGAAATCCTATCTTCAAAAGGTTATTCGTATAGAAGAAGAAAAATTTGCTGACACCATCGATCAGGGAGAGGATATCATTTCTCATTATATCGATGAATTAAAATCCAAAGGCGAGACAGTCCTTCATGGTGATGAAGTTTTTAAATTATATGACACCTACGGATTCCCGCTGGAACTGACCCAGGAGATTCTTGAAGAATCTGGCTTTACTGCTGATGTTGATGGCTTCAATGAAAATATGAAGCGACAGAAGGAACAGGCCAGAGCTGACAGGAAAAATGAAGAGGATGAAGGTTGGAAGGAAGCCTCTGTGGAGGTTTCCATAGATGTGGAAACTCAATTTACCGGTTATGAAAAATCTTCAGACACCGCAACTGTCGTTGCGCTGATCAAAGATAAAAGTTCGATCTATGAACTTGCGGAAGGTGAAACAGCGGCGCTGGTGCTTGATAGGACACCATTTTATGCGGAAAGCGGTGGTCAGAGCTATGATACAGGCATCATTTACAACGACGCATGCACTTTGGAAGTCCTGGAAGTATCAAAGATACAAAATGTATTTGTTCATAAAGTCCTTTGTGTGAAAGGAGTGCTATCGGTCGGAGACGAGGTCAATTGCCATATCTCGGAGCAGCGAAGGAACTCCACTGCAAGAAACCATACTGCAACACATCTGTTGCATAAAGCGTTGAGGATCGTCCTTGGCGAGCATGTTCATCAAGCAGGCAGCAGTGTTACTGCCGATGCCCTCAGATTCGATTTTAATCACTTTGAAGCTATGACGAAGGATCAAATCGAAGAAGTCGAAGAGATCGTCAATTCAAAAATAGGGCTATTTCTTCCTGTTCAGACGGAAGAATTGACTATGGATGAAGCGGTCAAAAAAGGCATTACCGCATTATTCGGTGAAAAATACGGAAACATCGTCAGGGCGGTATCTGTCGGCGGCTTCAGTTCTGAGTTGTGCGGCGGCACACATGTATTCAACTCCGGGCAAATAGGAGCCTTCAAGATCGTCTCGGAGAGCGGTGTGGCTTCCGGTGTTCGACGCATAGAGGCCGTTACGGGAGCCGGCGTGTTGAACAGAGCCAACGAAGCTGAACGGATCCTTGCAGAAGTGTCTGAAATATTGAAAACAAATCACTCTGGATTGATAAAGAAAGCCGTCAATGTTTCAGAGGAAAACAAAATTCTGAAACGTGAAGTCGAAAGTTTGAAAAAATCAACTTTGAGCGATGCTGTAGGAAATATGATTGCTGAAGCCAAAGATTTTAATGACGTCAAGTTGGTGGCTAAATCCTTTACAGGCCTTGAAATTGATGATCTCAGAAGCCTTTCTGATGATATAAAAGCAAACTATGCCGCTGTGGTTATTGTTTTGGCAACAGTCAATGACGGCAAAGTAACTTTCATTGTATCCGTGACCGATGATTTGCTGGACAAAGGCTATCATGCAGGCAACATGGTGAAGCAAATCGCTGCAGCTGCCGGAGGCGGCGGCGGTGGTAAAGCCGATATGGCTCAAGCAGGAGCAAAAGATCCTGGCAGGCTTGATGCCGCTTTCAAGGTCGCTGAATCACTGATGAATAAGTAGCTTCATTCTTCAATTTAAGCCTCGCGGGTATATACTTTA
>CALBZG010000175.1 GCA_937889655.1 uncultured Clostridia bacterium | reverse complement strand
TTCGTGATACCAAAATCGATCCCGGCCTGCTCCAGTTCCTCGAAAAGATCTTCTCTTGTGATGGGCAGGATCATAATGTACTTGCCAGACGGAGGAAGCAAGGACAAATTCCTGATGCTTCTCATAAATTCGATACCGCCCTCCGTGGGAGTGGAAAAATCGACGACCAGCAAATTGTAAGGATCGCCGCCTTCTCCCGCCGCATCCCGTATCCGCTGGAGCGCATCCTGCGCCGAAGCAGACAGATCGGCAGAAATGCCAAAGGAATCAAACAAACCTGCCAATTGAGTCCGGCTGTTCTCGTTGGCGTCCAGGATCAGCGCGTGGATCCCGCGGAAACAATCGGCAGCCATCTCTTTTCTGCTTTCCGATTCCTGCTTGGTATCGATCTCCAGCGGCAATCGTACCGTGAACGCAGAACCGCTCCCGGCCTCACTGGATACAAATATATCCCCGCCCATGAGCTCTGTGAGGCTCTTGACGATAGACAGACCAAGGCCGCTTCCTCCGAAGCGCCTGCTGATGCTCGAGTCGCCCTGGTCAAAGGGTATGAACAAGTGCTCCAGCTGCTGAGGATTCATGCCGATCCCGGTATCCCGCACACAAAACTCGATCATTTCGACGGTGCCTGTCTTGGAGTTGGACCGCACCGAAATGGAAACAGAACCCTTTTCCGTGAATTTGACGGCATTGTTGACCAGATTCAGCAGGATCTGCTCGATCCGCAGCGGGTCGCCGAAATAGAAGGAAGGCAAGCCGGGATCCTTTTCCATCACAAGCTCGATCCCCTGCTCCTCCACCTTGACGGAAGCGATATTGATGATCCGCTGCAGGACTTTGTCTAAATCGAAAGGAATTCTTTCGATCTCGATTTTTCCGGCCTCGATCTTTGAAAAGTCCAGAATATCGTTGATGGTTCCCAGCATGTTCCGGGCCGCTTGAGTCAATTTATCCAGATAAATGCTTTGGGTAACGGTCACATCGGTCCTTTTGATGAGGTGAGCCATTCCAAGAATGGCGTTCAGGGGCGTTCTGATCTCATGGGACATCCTGGCCAGAAACAAGGATTTGACCTGGTTGGCCAGCTCGGCTTCCTCCTTGGCTGCCAGCATTTCTTCCTGAGCTTTCTTGCGCATCGCGATCTCTTTGCGAAGCCGCAAGATCCAAAAAAAGGAAACCGCAAGGATCAGGGCTATGACGATCACTGCGATCTCCACAGTCCGGATGATGTCCGAATAGTCCACATTCCCCTCGAGGTCGATCCATTTGTTGGCGATGGCGTTCTTCTCTTCTGTAGTGATGCTGTCCAAGGCTTTATTGAGAATGCCGACCAGCTCAGGCCAGTCGTTTCTGATGGCAAAGTGCAGAGACTGCGACGGATCGTCAGCAATAGGATCGATGGCAAAGTATTTCAGATTGGCAATGCCCAGTGATTTCGCCAGATAGCTGGATGTGGCAAGATTTCCTATAAAGGCGGTCTCCTTTCCGCTGGAAACAGCCTGAAGCGCCTGCTCCACCGTCGGATAGAGGCTGAGCTCGATCTCCGGGTACGTTTTCATATAACTGTGGTGGGAGCTGTTCGTCTGGACCGCTGCAGTTTTGCCGTACAGGTCCTGAAACATCTTGACCCCGCCGGTATCTTCGTTAACGAAAACCGCCCGCTGAAAAGTAAAATATGTATAGGAAAATAAAAAGTACTTGCCCCGTTCCGGTGTTTCGCCGACACAAGGCAATACATCAAGTTCTTTTCTGACAGCTTTTTCATAGGCTTCGGACCAGGTGAGTCCTTCGGCAACCACCATCTGCAGACCGGTCTTTTCGGAAATCAGGCTGATGTAATCTGCCGCGATCCCTTTGTACGCTCCGTCGGTATCGATAAATTCATAAGGCACAAAAGCGGGGTCGACGCCGAGGTGAATGACCGGATGGTTCCGGATAAAGTCCTCTTCTTCCCGGGTCAGCGGCAGCGCTTTTCCGGGATCTGCTCCGGTTGCGGATGCAGGAGAAAGAAATGCGCTCCATAAGAAGAAAGACAGCACCAGGCACAGGCCAACACTCTTCCCCGTCTTCATAACATGGCTCCTTTCAGCTTTTACGCTGCATCAGACTTTCGGTGATGGATCTGATATCCGATTCGATCTTGAAAAAGGCGTCGGTAATATCCGGATCGAAATGCTTGTTTCGCTCTTCGGCAAGGATACTCAGCGCAGCCTCGTGGGTGAACGCCGGTTTATAGACCCGCTCGCTGACCAGGGCATCGTACACATCGATGATGGCCATCAGCCGCCCGGACAGAGGAATTTCCTTTCCGGCCAGTCCCTTGGGATACCCTGTTCCGTTAAATTTCTCATGGTGCGCGCCTACGATCTCCGAAGCGGTCCGTACAAAGGAAAGACTGTCGCTGTCATGCCCGAGGCTCCGCAAAGCCTCGACGCCGTAAGTGGTATGCTTTTTCATGACCTCAAACTCTTCGGGCGTCAGTTTGCCTGGCTTCAAGAGGATGTGATCCGGGATCCCCACCTTGCCGATGTCGTGCAGAGGCGTCGTGTTGTACAGTTCGGTCGTATAAGATTCTGTCAAAATGACGCTGAATTGAGGCTGTGTGCGCAAATAGCCGCAGAGCGCCTTCATGATCTCCTGGGTCCTTCGGGTGTGATTGCTCGACTCGATGTTCCGGATCTCCAGCAATCCCACAAGGGCATGGATTGTCACATCCCGAGTCAGGTTGCATTCCCGGGTCCGCTCCTGGACGATTTTTTCCAGGATATTGTTCTGCTGCTCCAGAGCGTTTCGGGCCGCTTTCAGCTTGATGTGCAGCTCCACTCTTTTTTGCAGGGACCCCATATTCAAAGGTTTTCTGATGTAGTCTACCGCGCCCAGGTCCAAGCCCCTCATCTCATTGTCGATCTCGTCGTAATTGGTCAGTATCAGCACAGCGATATTCTTGTATTCCGGATGGTCGCGAAGAGCCTCCAGGACCTCAAAGCCATTCATGCGAGGCATGTTGATATCCAGGATCAGAATATCCACATCAGGATTGCGCGCCAGCGTTTCCATCGCTTCGACGCCATCATAAGCGACCAGCAGCTCATAATTTGTCAGGATGCTGCTGATGAGAATGACATCCGTCTTCGAGTCGTCGGTGATCAGTATTTTCATGGTATGTCCTTTCTCACGAGCCCTGCTGTGATTCCAATATTTGATTGCCTTCTGCCTCCACCAGCTCCAAAAAAGCGTCGATGGAAATTTCACCCTTCATCACCTGGTGGAGTCCGGGCTCGTACCATTGGCTTTTCACAGTCTGCCACGCCGGGATCGGCACGTCGATGCTGGGATATTCAAAACCTTCGATGAATTTGAGATACTCTGGGTTGCTCTGGAGTATTTGCGTATCAGCCATATCGATGCGGATCGGTGTACGGAACGGATAGTATGTATCGTGCTCCGGGCTGTACTCGCAATTCAGTATTTGTTCCTGAGCTTCTTTCGAGATCATATAGGCGATGAATCTGACAGCCTGTTCTTTTCCGGCCGTATTCATAGACTCCGGGACAGCCAGCATCATAGGTCCGACTTCTGCCCGCAAACCGATATCATGCATGGAGATGACGCCAACCTCGAAAGTCGCGCCATTCTTTAAAATGTCGGTGATCCCCCAAATGCCTTGGATCTCAAAAGCGACTGCCTGCTCTCTGAAGTACTTCATCACTTCGGCGCCAGTATCTTCTGTCCATGTAGGCTGGGCATGGGATCCCAGCACGTCACGGTAGAAGGTCAAGGCTTCTTTGGCTTGCGGACTGTTGACGGCTACGGCGGCGGCGCCGGGATCTACCAGACTCCCGCCAAAGCCGTAAATGAATTGATTCACCATCCATGAAACATCGTTGCTTTCAGCGCCTACAAGACCGATGCCCCGAGCGCCCGTGCTTTGCTCCACAGCGTCCAGAGCCGACACCAAAGCATCCAGACTGTCGATCCCCTCCGGATCGACACCGGCTCTTGACAAAAGCGTTTTGTTATACAGCAGGCACATGGAATGGCCGAGCCAGGGAATGCCATAGGTGGCCCCGTCCATGGAGCCGAGAGCCCAGATCTCAGGATAGAACCAAGGCTCTGCATCGGCAAAAGCCTCACTCAGATCCATCAGGTCGCCTCGGGCGCCAAAGAACTGAACGTAACGGTACGGAAGCACATAAATCGTTTCGGTGTTTTGCGCAAGAAGTGATTCGATGGCGGCAAAATCTTCGTCACCACCGGCCATTTGGATGACAGAGCCATCCGGAGACGTTTCGTTGTAGCCGTCCACGATTTTCTGGATCGCCTGGCCGCGGCCGGAATAATCCGTCCAGGTGATCCGAAAAGGCAGAGGAGGAGTTGCAGCTGCAGGCTGGGTTGTGCCACTGCATGAAGAAAGAAAGGTCAAAAGGACGAGCGCTGCGAGCGCCCCAAGGAATCGTTTAACAGACATCAGCTCCATCTCCTTACTTCAACGTCTGAACCGGGATGCGAAATGGATATTAGCGTATCTAGTGTCTATTTCTTAAGGCCATGCTACAGCAAAAACTGGAAAAAATCAATAGGGCGTCTGCTTTGTGGTTCCGGATCATACAATAAACCCCACTCGCCGCCGAGTGGGGTTCATTTGCATCAATTATCGATTGATAAGTTTGGAAAAGAAATCATATATTGATAGAAATTCAGCTAATGGGTGCAAATTGAAGGTCGTGGGTGCAAATCAAGGGGCATGGGTTCAAAGCAAACCTTTTGCCATTTTACCTCCGCCAACCTTTTAGCTCATGATGCTTGATGATGTTTCTATCTATCATTGTTTTAGCAATATCCTGAGTATAAGATTGTGAAGCAATATTAAAATAAAAGAGTCGTTTGGCGACTCCTTTGTTTTATAATAAGTTTTGTATACGCTTTAGTTCAGTCGTGTCCAGCGTTCTCCCACCATTTAGCACCTTGAGTGTGCTCCATTCAGATGAAGGAACGCATGTCAACGAATCCAACTTAACGAAAGAAGGTTTCAAAAATGGAGGATTAAAAATTCGTAATCTTTCATTTTTAGGAAACGCAAGTTTTCTTTCTTTTCCTTTTGTTGAGGAAACATTTATTACTTCAATGTAATTTGTGTCAACCTTCACAACAAGATAGGTTCGGTCATATTCCGGAACATTCCCATCTACGAATGCTATGCGGCCTAATATTCCTTGCCCTTCTTGAAAAAGCATTAATAGATCACCAGCCTTCCATCGTCCAGATAGACGCTATAGGAATCGTCGTCTGCATCGAGTGAGAAGGCTTCCAATTGCTCTATCATGTCTTCCGTCAGCTTAAAGCCATCATAGTAAAAAGTTACTCCATTAATGACTTCGTGAGCAACAGTATCCTTTGACGCCTCTTGATACGCAGATAGAATTTCTCGCATTTTTTCGATATCTTCTTTCTGCGAAATCATGTCAACCACAGAAAGACTTTTGTCATGAAATCCCGAATCATCAGTACCCTTGGCGAAAGCGATCTTCCAAAAGTTAAATACATGGTTAATCTGTGAAAGTTCCCGAGCTGTTGACTTTCCGAAAATATCTATTATTTTATTTAGAATCGAATATTCGCGTTCTGAAAAATCAGGCTGATAAGCTCTACTATCCTCAATAAAACCGCAATAGTCATTCTTATACCTCAGTCGAACCTTCTCGACAACACAGCCATTTTTGAAAGCTAATACATCCTCGGGAAATAATAACTCCCCATATTCTGCCACGTTCGCTAAATTTGCCAAAACTAACAGCTTTTGCAATTTCATATTTCCATCATATGTGTTTGGCAAAGAATCAGCGCCATTTTTTAGAAAGAATTTTGCAAAATCATAAACATCTCTCATTTGACACCCTCCTCATCATAATATGTACCTACAAAAAGGCACCCCAAAACAAACACATATTAAGAATTACTATGAACCCAACTGTACAAACATGACATTTTCAAGTATCACATATGCATGGTGATATTTCATTATATTCACATATATTCAGCATGTCAAGGTTTGCACCCTTGCATATGGAGTGCGAGGCATTATAATGTGTCCTTTCGCCTTTCCAATCATTACATAATTCACAAAGCTCCACCACTCCAACTATTGCTTCGTGTGATATGGAAAATAACAGATTTTAATTATATAATTACTTAGATACTGTCAGCATCATTTCGTATTTTTATAGAAGGAGATGAGTAAATGCTAACAATCGATGAGTATATAGCCAAAATGAAAAAAGCAGACAAATTGAATGAATTCGATTATTTAAGGATATCCGAAAACATGTCCGCTGTGATGAAATACGTTATGTCGTATTTTAACGAATACTTAACCCTGGAAACCTGTGACGCTGAAGAGATAAAGTTCAAACATGCTGTTGATAAGCTTCAAGAAGAAATATCGATACAATATCCCAGAAGCAAGGAATTCATAATAAATTTTTATTTACAGCACAGAATCAGGATTCATAAAGAATTAGAGAAATGGGTAAAGAATGTACCGTACTTTGAGTTTTTCTATTCCGATGATGATTTCGATGGTCTAGCTAATGCCTTTTGCAGCAGTTATAAACTGAATGGGATAAATATGATTGACTATCGTAGAGATATAGGTATTCTCATTTCAGAAATAAAAGCTCTTAATACGAGTGCTCCAGTCCCATCTGAAATGCTTCATCTTGATAATAACATCGTAACCTGGGTAAGGAATACATACAGAAACTATGGCGTCAACTTACTTTCCTTTGCTTCAGATCTTGCATATTCCAACACCGGGAAATATTACAGAAGAAAAAGAAAGTGAGCTGGATGAATATGCTGACTACGCGGAACTGATTCTCGGAGTTTTAGGATATAAAATATTTGAACCTATTAAAACCCCTGTTGTTCCAGAGAAACTGCCTCCTAAAAAACAAGCAGTCACAAAAATGAAAAAGCCCGCTCTTCCTTCAGAGGATTTGAAGGTCGGTGAATTTGTTCGTACTGCAATGCGTAACTTATGCGATTCTGATTATGACTTTTCAAAAGCTGTAATTGATGAAATGTGTTCTTCCGACTGGAGTATTGAACACTTCCACATGAGATATCCATTCTTGCAGTTGGCAGATAAAATTGATGCGAAAGAAAAGAAAAAGCGCTATTGGAACGAGGAGTTTACGCTCTGCGGAGTACAGGTTTACATAACAAAAGAATGGCACTACAATCACAAAGATTTGTTTATTGCTTGGTATAACACACTTTAAAGAGGGCGAATGCATGAAAATCAGTTATAATAAATTATGGAAATTGCTTATAGACAAGAATATGAACAAGCATGATCTGAAGGTTGCTTCCGGGGTTAGTTCAGCATCTATAGCAAAACTCGGAAAATGCGAAAATATCACAACAGATGTACTGTTGAAGATATGCGAAGCTTTGAATGTGCATCTTGATGAAATAATGGAAACCGTGGACGATTAAAGGAGGCTCGATTATGAAACTGCTTTACTCAAATATTCTCCCGCTTGAGATAGAAGATGAACAGCAGACAATAGTCAGTAGCTTTGAAGAACAACTTGCTACAGCAGACCGCGTTGAAATTGCAGTCGGCTATGTTTCAAGGGCTTCTTTAGATGAATTAGATAAGCTTGTTAATAGGCATGGTACCTCAAAAGTATGCCTGAATATTGGTATGTACTATATTGAGGGAATGCCGGAAGGCTCGTATCATACTGCTTTGAAGCTGAACAAGAAATGGCAGGATTCAGGTATTGGTGAAGTAAGGGTTGTCCGTAGTTTCAAGTATCACGGGAAAGTCTATTGCTTTTACAAAGACAATACTCCTTTTGCCGCCATTATCGGTTCAGCAAATCTCGGTGTGCTGAAGCTTGAAGCCACAAACCGCAGACAATATGAATTATCTTCGCTCACTACAGACACAGCAGAGTGCCAAGAAATAGCTGACTTTATTGAAAAGCTTAAGCAACCTAACTGCTCAGCAAACATCGGTGATGTTTCTGACATGCCTCTCATCTTTGAGAAAAACACCGCACTGTCCGGGATTGAGTTGGTTACCGAAGTTCCACCGTCAAATGTAGAGTTCTACAAACGCTGTATGGCTTATGCATCCTTCCGTCTACCGCTTAAGGTTCCATATTATGCCGAAAGACATATGGATGATGGAAAGCACTTCACAAAATCCAATGTCAATGTATGCTATGCGGCTCCAAGAAGCAAAAGAAAATCCCGAGATTGGTATGAAACTCAGCTTACAGTTGCTAAAGAGATTACTCGTACCGAAGGCTACCCAAAAAAGAACGTCCCATTTTTTGTCGTTACCGATGATGGTTATTGGTTTAAGGCACACACTACAAGTGACGGAAACAAACAGTTCAGTGCTGTCGGCGATGAACTCATCATGGGCCGATGGCTGAAAGGCCGTCTCGCCGCAGCAGGATTAATTTCACCCGTAAACGATACACAGTTGGATACTGATCGGAAAGGAATGATTACAAAAGAAATTCTTCAGGAGTACGGCTGTGAAAGTCTGTACTTAAAAAAGACAGGACAGACAGCTCTTGATGAGGGCGGAACTGCTCTTGATGTATGGATGCTTTCATTCAAGCCCGAAAACCCGGAAGGAGATGAAGACTGATGCCATACTTAAAGACTTACCTTGATAAAATTAAAGAGCGTGGAAATATTGACCTGGCATACTCTATTTCTGCTACGGCAGAAGATGTCGGGAATAATTATCTAAAGAAGTTTTCTTTCACAAGTAATGAAATTGGCTTACTGTTTGGAAATGTGCAGTCAGGTAAGACGGGTCAGATGTTTGGAATAATATGCAAGGCTACCGATCTTGGATTTCCGGTATTTGTTCTGCTGACCACAGATAATGTAGTCCTTCAGCAGCAGAC
Organism: uncultured Clostridia bacterium; assembly: GCA_937889655.1. GTDB lineage: Bacteria > Bacillota > Clostridia > Peptostreptococcales > Anaerovoracaceae > CALBZG01. The sequence continues at coordinate 20,874 of CALBZG010000175.1, read as the reverse complement.
GCTTGATAGAGTCAAATCCGACTTGGATGGCTATTGCATCTGCGGTGAGAATGATGCCGCTATGTTCGTTGAAAACAGTTTGATGCTTCCAACAATTGTTGTCTTAAAGAAGAATGCACGTATTCTTAAACTGTGGGCAAACATCTTTAATTCAACGGGCTTTATGCGTGGAAATCCTCTGTTTATTATTGATGATGAGGCAGACTCGGCATCGCTGAATACTTTAGTAAACAGGAAAAGTCAGTCATCAATCAATAAGTATCTTGACTCCATCCGAAACGGTTCAGCAAGTAGCCTTTTTTTGCAGGTAACCGGAACACCTCAAGCTATTTTTCTCCAGACAATCGCATCTGGATGGCATCCGCTTTTTACACATTATTTCAAGCCCGGTAAAGGATACCTCGGTGGAGATTTTTTCTTTCCTAAAAGCGGAAAGCCAGACTGCGTAACATACCTCGATAATATCGAATCCCTGGAAAGAACAGTTGTTATTCGACACCTTCTTGTTTCTGCACAAATTATCGCATCTGGTGGTGTGGTTTCCAACTGCCTCATTCACCCGAGCGTTAAGCAGGCAGCTCACCAGAAGTTTGCTGAAAATATTCGTTCTGAATTGGCCTGGTGCAAAGCAAATCTCACGAGTGCTTTTTCGGCTGAGTTGAAAAAACAGTACAACTTGCTTACTCCTTCAAAATCCACAAAACTATCATTCAAACAAATTGAGAAAATCGCATCGCAGATTCTGATGAATGATGAAGCAAAAGTAATAATCATGAACGGTAAAACCGATATCGAAAGCGAAGAATACTCTATAGGTTGTAACTTCGTCGTTGGTGGAAACACTTTAGGGCGTGGAATAACCTTCCCGAGTCTCCAGACGCTTTACTATACCCGTACTGCAAAGAATCCTCAAGCCGATACAATGTGGCAGCATAGCCGTATGTTCGGCTATGATCGCGATCCTGGAATGATGATGGTTTACATTGACGAGAGGCTCTATAAGCTCTTTGCTGATATTAATGCGACGAATAATGCCATCATATCCCAGGTTGAACAAGGTATTGATGATGTAAAAATTTATTATCCTGAAGGCTTGAACCCAACTCGAAAAAATGTCCTCGATACCGATTATGTGACCGCAATTTCAGGTGGAACCAATTATTATCCGTTTGACCTGGACAATGATACTATTGAACAGATTTCTGAACTCTTGGAGCCCTTCTCCGAGGCAGAGCCATACTACCAAGTCAGCTTAAGATTGATGAGGGAAATTTTCACACACATAAAACCTAGTTCAGATTTCAAGCTTGCCTCCTTCAATGCAATCATTGATACGATGCTTGCCGAGTCCCCTACGACCCAAGGGATTCTGATTGTCCGCAGAGGAAGAGATGTTGCACAAGGCACCGGCGCTTTGCTATCACCGAACGACTGGCAGTTGGGCGGTTCTTTCCCTCGTAAGGTTGTGCTAACTATGTATCAGGTCACAGGCACAAAAGGATGGGGAGGCAGCCCCCTCTGGGTTCCTAATATAAAACTACCAGATGGGGCTGTTTACTACGATGTAATCGAGGATTAATATGGCAGACAATCACTCCAAAGAAGTTCGCAGCAAGAATATGTCTCATATTAGAGGTACAAACACAAAGCCAGAGGAAACAGTAAGAAAGTATCTTTTTTCACGAGGTCTTAGATATCGAAAAAATGTGCGGGCTCTCCCTGGAACGCCAGATATCGTTCTGCCAAAATATAAAACTGTTGTTTTCATCAACGGATGCTTTTGGCATAAGCATGACTGCGGACGATTTGTTTGGCCATCAAGTAATGTTGATTATTGGTCTGAAAAAATCACACGAAACATTCAGCGAGACATATCCAATTATCAAGCACTCCAATGTATGGGATGGAAAGTGCTGATAGTCTGGGAATGCGAATTAAAAAAGAAAGTTGCCGAGAATAATCTTCAGCAACTGTACGAAAGGATAACAGAATAAAAAAAAACGGTACATCTCGATTTTGGGATGTACCATTTCTTGTTATTCTTCGTTAATATTCGATTCAATAAAGTCGTACGGGATTCCGGCAAATGAGCGAAGGATGGCTTCAAAAATAATTTTTGCTCCTTTGCAAGGTACCGCCATTCCTATCTGCTTTCTGACATTTTCCTTGCTTCCAATAAACTCATACTCATCAGGGAAAGTCTGCAGTCTTGCTCTTTCTCTGTTTGTTAAAGCACGCGGCTCTTTCCAATGATAAATGTGGGTTCCACCACCGCCGCTACCGGTAACCGTGTACGCGGGTTTGTCCGGATCAAGCCTCTTATAAATCTGGCTAATTTTTGCTCCTTTTATATTGAGCTTCAGTTCTTCGGGCAAATCGGCTGTAAAAGCATTTTCTCCAGGCTTAATGTGCTTGAGGCGTTCTACAACTGTCTTTGACTGTTTTGTCGGTTCATTGTTGAAAGCATTTGCAGGAATCGGAGGAACTTCTATTGCGGTACGGCAGGTGTTATCCAAATCTGCATAAGGTGCCGGCGAAGGAACATGATATACCACATCAAGGTCATTTCTGATTCCAACGATTATTATTCTGTGTCTTGCCTGGGGTACACCATACTCTTCAAACTTATACAAGTGTGGAGTAATTGAATATCCTGCGTCACGAAGCTCGGCGAGTATTTTGGTGAAAGATTTTCCTGCGTTTGCTGTCTTCAATCCGCCAACATTTTCTGCAAGGAACCACTGCGGCCGGAACTGGCGTAATGCTCTAACTCCATATGAGTATAAAGGACCGTAAGTCCCATCCATTCCTTTCTGTTCTCCTACAATACTATAATCGTTGCAAGGAAATCCAAAAGCCAAAGCATCAATAGGCTGAAGCTGAGTCATATCGAATGTTCTGATGTCTGCGTGATATACCGTTTCCGGATGATTTGGGCAAATATTACGTCTGTAAGTCTCACACGTAGACTCTTCATAGTCATTAGCCCATTGATGCGTAATAATATATTCCGGATTGCCGATATCAGCATTTGTTGCGCCCCAAGCCAATCCTCCCGGACCGCAAAATAACTCTCCTAATCTGTAAGGCATTGTTAGTCCTCCCTCATGCTCGAAAACAGTTTCTTTCGGTGTAATAAGAATTCAATAAAGAGGTCTGCTTCTCTTCGCTCTTCATCGGTAAGATCATCATATTTTGTGTGGCTTTGCTCCTTTTGCTCCGACTTATGACCCGGATACCCAGCAAGTTCTAAAAACTCATCTTCAGTAAACTTCAGTGCTTTAGTTAAAACACAAACGGTGTCCCATCTAAGATTGAGACTTTCTTCCTTTTCGATTTTACTTATTGTACTGTCGCTGACTCCGCTCATCGAACCAAGGGTCTTTAATGATAATTTAGCTGCTTTTCGACGGTTGCGAAGTTCCTGGGGAAAACTAAGCATAATATCACCACCTTGCAGCAATTATATCAACAACGCTGCCTTTTGTCAATTCCATAGAGAAATTCTGCTGCAATAAAGCAGCAACGGTTAAAGCGCTTATTTGTTTTGAGATAAAGCAAACGAATACCCCATAAAGCAAACCTTTACTCAAAATGCAAACGAATACCCCATAAAGTAAACCCTTACCTTAAATGCGGTCCACTACGATCCATATAAACAAGGAAAATCCGTCCCGGAAATGACTCCAGTACGGGTTGTTTTATGCCTCGAAATGCTGAAACCCCCTTAATTCAAGGGATTTTAGGTAAAAATGAACAGCAGATTTTTCTATCAAAATCTGCTGTCTTATTTGGTGAAGGCGGTGGGAATCGAACCCACGTCCGAAAGCATTTCCATGAGGCTTTCTCCGAGCGCAGCTTTTGCTTTGATGTTTCGCTACGCAGGCGCCCAAAAGCAGGCTACTGTTTCGCTATCCTGTTAGTCCCTCCCGATACCAGGAGCTCTCGGGAAGTTTTCCCGTATGCTCGACGCCGGATCCGGAACCTGCGGGTAAATCCCGGGCGACGACGCGGCTGCTAGTTAAGCAGCGAGTGCGTAATTATTGTTTGTTTTTGCGTTTCTTTTTAACGGGTCCTTTTTAACGCAGACCGAACCAACTGCGGCTCGCTTACCCGACTTCCACACCCCCGTCGAAACCTGTACGCCCCCATAAATGGTGGCATTCCGGCCGGTTCGCGGCTCAGGCAGTCGTCCATCGGACACCACTCCTCCGGACGCTATCAGCATACCATATCCTGCGAAAAATACAATGACAGGCACATTACAAATACTTTATTGCTATATGACAGATACATAGCTGTTAAATTCACTGTCCTGCTTGCCAAAGAAGCTGCATATGATACAATTTCGTCAATATCCCTATTAACGCGTCATCAGGAGGTAATCATGAAGATCCTTGCAATGTTCTCCAGCCCCAGAGGGCCCGGCAGCAATTCCGGCTTCCTGCTGGAAACCATCCTCAAAGAAGCTGAAAAAAACGGCCATTCCGTCAATCGACTGGACCTGACCAAACTGGACATCCAGGCCTGCACAGGATGCAGAGTCTGCTGGACCAACGAAGAGCGGGCTTGCATCATCGATGACGATTATCACATCGTCGCCGACGCCATCAGCGACGCCGACTATCTCTTTATGGCTACTCCTCTGTATTACTGGTGGGTGAGCCCCGCGCTGAAACTGACGCTGGACCGGAGCTATCCCCCACCCTTTGAGAAGTTCGCCGGGAAGACGATGCACATGGTTATTACAGGCGAGGAACCCCCTGAGAATCAGTGCTTCGTGGGTATCAAGGACGGATTTACAGCGATGTGCAAGTACATCGGCACTGAATTCAAGTACTTTTATACCGTGGCAGACCCCTTCGACAAGCCGGTTCAAAAGAACCCGGAAGCTATTGAAAAAGCGAGGGCCCTGGGCGCCTCGCTGTAAGAACTGCCGGCGATGCTACCAGCGTTCCTTGCTCCGGGCAGAACGGTCCATGGAGCGCTCCGCATCGCGCTTGGCGATGTCGGCCCGTTTGTCGTAAAGCTTTTTTCCGCGGGCGATGGCCAGTTCCACTTTCACCAGACCCTTATGGTTCATGTAGGCCCGCGCCGGGATCAACGTGAGGCCTTTTTGTGTCGTGGCGGCGACCAACTTCCGGATCTCCTGCCGGTTCAACAGCAGTTTTTTGGGCCGCAGCGGATCGGTGTTGTAACGGTTTCCTTTCTCGTAGGGACTGATCCGCATGTTGTGGACCCACACTTCTCCGTTGTCGATGCGCGCAAAGGAGTCCCGAAGATTGATCCCGCCGTTTCGCACGGATTTGATCTCGGTTCCCGTCAGCACCACGCCTGCTTCGAAGAGCTCTTCGAAGAAAAAATCGTGCCGCGCTTTTTTGTTGTTTGCCAGTAATTTCAATATGCTCATCTTTTATTCCGCAATCTGTCTGTATCAGGGCGGTCAGTCCAGCCCGCCGATATGATCAAAGGGGTAGAGCCGGAAAAACGCCTTTCCCACCACAGCGTCCACGGGGATCATGCCAACGCGGTCGTCCCGGCTGTCCATGCTGTTCTGGCGGTTGTCCCCCATGGCAAAGAGGAAGTCCTGGGGCACGGTGATCTCTTCCATATCCGTAGCAGTGTAACCGTCTTTGGTGTAAGACTCTTCCAAAGCTTCTCCGTTCAGTATTACCCATCCGTCTTCAATGGAGATTGTATCACCCGGTACAGCGATGATGCGCTTGACCAGCAGCTTATCTTCGCCTGTAGGCATCTTGAGTTCGCTTCTGAATACAACGATATCCCCTTGCTCCGGTTCGCCGAAAAGTGTGTAGGCCTGCCGGCTGAGCAGGATGTAGTCATTTTCCTTGAGGGTATTCTCCATAGAGTGCTCGCGCACGATGGTCGGTTTGATAAACTGAAGTATGATGATGCTGACGACGACAGCGACTAAAATATCTTTGATCCATTCCTTGGCGTTTTCACTCAATCCCATTCCCTATTATCTCCTTATTGAACAGTGCCAGCTGTATCTCTTTCCAGAACGGAGGCACCGGTGTTTTGATTTCCAGTCCGTTCAGATGCTCCAGCGGAGGCGGAGCCTGAACGATCTCCAGCCTGCCGGCGTGGAGCAGCTGTGTAGACCAATTTATTTTTTTTTGCAGAGCCCGGTTGGCCGATGCCCAGCCGTATTTTGTATCACAGATCAGCGGGTAGCCCGCAGACTGCAGATGCGCGCGGATTTGATGGCTCCTGCCTGTGACCAGTTCCACGTCCACCAGACTGTAATCTGAACCTGTATGAACAGGCCGCACGATAGTCTCGATGGGTTTTCCCCGCGGATCGCCTGCGTCATATACACGGGACTTGTTCTCTTCGGGATCCTTGTGCAGTTTTCCTATGAGATGCAACTCTTCACGAAGCGACCCGATGACGATGGTCTGGTAAAACTTTCGAACGCCGTCTTCCCGGAGCATGGCTGAGAGCGTCCGCAGCGCAGCGCTGTTCTTTCCGAACAAAACAAGCCCGGTGGTGTTGCGATCCAGCCGGTGTACCGGAGAAGGCACAAAAGTTCGCTCCGTTCGGGGAGAATAGCTTCCTTCCCGTATCAGATAATCTACGACTTGATTGGCCAGCGTATCCTTTTTCTCAGAGGAATCCCCATGAACGAGCAAGCCGAAGGGCTTTCCGACCACGATCACATCGTCGTCCTCGTAAGCGATGGTAAACTGCCGTTTGGCGGTGACACGCTTTTTTGTCCCCGCAAGGGCATCCAGCTGCTCCTGGCTGATATAAAAGGTAATCACATCTCCCGCAGCCAGCATCGTATCCTCGCCGGCCCGGCGTCCGTTTACCTTGATGTCTTTTCGAATCATCCGGTAGATCATGGACAGCGGCGCTTCCGAAAGATACTTCTTCAGGAACCGGTCCAGCCGCTGGCTGTCATCATTGGATGTGACGGTGATTTCAATCATAGCCTGATGATTATACCATATTTTTATGCATACGAGTAGAAACGGAATGGGTTTTATGATAAATTGTAACCATAGAACATTGGGGGAAAGGGATGCATAGGGGGCGCAGATGAAACGATTCAAAGATCTTGTTTACGACTATAACGACATATTTGTGGCAGTTCTCATCGTGATCATCGCCGGTGCTGTCATATTCTGGCGCATCGACGCGATCATGGCTTATCCGGAATACATGGCCGAAATCAAGGCCGGAGAGGCTTCCGAGGATCTGGATCTGGACGATTTGGATCTGACGCCGGAGGAGATCGAGGACATGAACGAAAACCCGGAGGAGATCACTACTGACCCGGATGCAGAAGCAGGCGAAGGCACAACGCCGGATCCAGAGGAAACGCCCGGGCAGGACGAGCCTGCCGTCCAGGAATACACCACGAAGGCCGAAGCAAAATTTACGGTTCCCGTCGGCGTCACAGGCTCCAAAATCGCCCAGCTGTTATTTGAAGACCAACTGGTGGAATCCCCGGAAGCCTTCGTGACTGCTGTTTCAAAGATGAACGCGGAAACCAAGCTTATGGCCGGCACCTTTACGATACCGGCCGGATCGACGGTGGAGGATATCGTCGATATACTGACCCGATAAGCACAAGGAGGATGTGATGGGACTCGTAACGACGCGGGCAATGTTTGCCAGGGCGCTGAACAGCGATTATGCCGTCGGCGCATTCAATGTGAACAATATGGAGATCATTCAGGGGATCGTGGACGCTGCCGCAGAAGAAAAGGCGCCGCTGATCCTTCAGGTATCCGCCGGCGCCCGAAAATACGCCAAGCCGGCCTATCTGCTGAAATTGGTGGAAGCTGCTATAATCGATACGGGACTGGACATCTGCCTGCACCTGGATCACGGCGAAGACTTCGACATCTGCAAAAAATGTGTGGATGACGGCTTTACATCGGTCATGATCGACGGCTCGCGCTACGACCTCAAAGAGAATATCGCCATAACCCGGCATGTAGTGGAATATGCCCACGCCAAAGGGGCTGTGGTGGAAGCAGAATTAGGCAAGCTGGCCGGTGTGGAAGACAACGTAAATGTGGACGCCCGATCAGCCACCTTCACCGACCCGGAAGAAGCGGCGGAATTCGTGGACAAGACCGGCGTGGACTCTCTGGCCATCGCCATCGGCACCAGCCACGGCGCTTATAAATTTAAAGGCGAGCCTTATTTGGATTTTGAGCGGCTCAAGGCGATCCACAAGCTGATCCCCGATGTGCCGCTGGTCCTGCACGGTGCATCCACAGTGCTTCCGGAATTCGTGGCGATGTGCAACCGGTACGGCGGGAACATTCCCGGCGCTCAGGGCGTTCCGGAGCATATGATCCTGGAATCGGCGCGGCACGGCATCTGCAAGGTGAACATCGACACGGATCTGAGGCTTGCCATGACGGCGGAGGTCCGGCGCTGCCTCATGGAAAGCCCCGAAGAATTCGATCCCAGAAAGTATCTTGGCCCTGCCAGGGAGGCTATCAAACGGATGGTTCAGCACAAGATCAAAAATGTGCTGAACGCCAGCGGGCAAAGCTAATCCCGCCGGGAATAGCGATTGACAATTTTTAACATTTTGATATAATCAATGCGGGACGGGCTCAGGAGTAGATAATCATGATCCGTTCCGTGTTTTTTATTCTTCTCTCTCTGTCTGCGGGCGGGTTATCTTATTGGGTATGGAATCATACGCCTGCCGGGTGGCTGCAGGAAAGCGGCGCTGTGCCGGTCGGGCTCAAAGCGCATTGCTTCAGGGCATCGGGCCGTTTTACACTCGTTTTTTCCGTTCCTTTTTTTCTGCTTTTTTTATGGCCGGCGCAGGGGCTCTCCAGCGGCTTTGCGCTGCCCGCCGCAGCGGTGTCCTTCTGCCTCGTTCAGCTGTCGGTCTGCGACATCCGCTACAGGATCCTGCAGGACCAATGGATCCTGTTCCTGGCCGCCGCCGGCCTGCTGTTTCCCGTGCCGGCTGCGGCCAGAGCGGCGGGCCTGCTGATCCCTCTTGCCGCTTATGCTTTGATGCTGACGCTCGCCCGGGCCTTCGGACGGGATCCCGGACTGGGCGCCGGCGATGCCAAACTGGCCGCCGGCCTGGGCTTCTCTTTCGGAGGAGCAGCTATGCTCCTGATTTTCTGCCATGCCTTTCTCCTCGCGGGCGTTTGGGCGCTGGTCCTTTTGTTCACAAAAAAAGCCGCAAAAGGCGACCGGATCCCTTTCGGCCCTTTTGCGGCGTTGTCCTGCTTCGGTTATTTGCTTTCCACCTGGGCCATGTAGCGCACCATGCGAAGCAAATTGCTGGCATAGCCCCATTCGTTGTCATAAAAGGCAATGAACTTAAAGAATTTGTCGTTCAGCGCGATGCCTTCTCTGGCGTCGAAAATCGCAGGATGCGGATCTCCAACAAAATCCGAGGATACGACTTCGTCATCCACATAATCCAGCACGCCCTTCATGGTGGTTTCGGAAGCCTCTTTCAGTTTGGCGCAAATATTCGCGTAGCTGGTGGGCTTGTCCAGGCAGACATTCAGATCGATCACCGACACGTCTGCGGTGGGGACACGATAGGATATCCCGGTCATTTTTCCCTGGAGTTCCGGGATCACCAGCCCCACAGCCTTTGCCGCGCCCGTGGACGAGGGTATGATGTTCCCGAATACAGAACGGCCGGTGCGCCAGTCCTTGAGAGATCGGGCATCCACGACTTTCTGCTTGGCTGTGGCAGCGTGGATCGTGGACATCAGGCCCATTTGGATCCCGTAATTGTCCTGAAGCACTTTGCAGAGAGGCGCCAGACAGTTGGTCGTGCAGGACGCGTTGGAGATGATGTCCATGTCCGGCGTATAGTTTTCGTGGTTGACGCCGTATACGAACGTGGGTGTCATAATATCCTTGGCAGGGGCAGACATGATGACCTTTTTCGCGCCGGCCCTCAGATGCTGGATCGCCTTCTCCATCGTGACATAAGCACCGGTGGCGTCAACGATATACTCTGCTCCGCACTCCGGCCATGGAATGTGATCTGCCTCGGATTCTCCGTAAACCGGAATCTTGACGCCGTCGACGATAATGCCTTTGGCATACCGCTCCAGCGTGCCGCAGTATCTGCCGTAGATCGTATCGTAACGGATCATATAGACCAGATAATCCAGATCAGCGTTCCGGACATTGATCCCCTTGACTTCAAAGTGCTCCGGCTGTTCCATCGCGGCGCGAAACGTGACGCGGCCGATCCGGCCGAAACCGTTGATCCCAAGTTTTATAGCCATTTCATCCTCCCTGAAACTGTGAGATATGCAAAAGCCGGAGAATTTCTCCTCCGGCTTTATCTTATCATATCCTAAAATCTTTTTCTATGCCAAGAGGAAATAACCCAGAACGGCCAGCCCCAGGAGGATGCGGTAATAGCCGAACACCCTGAAGTCATGGCTTCTGACATAGCGCATAAGAAACCGGATCGCCCCCATGGAAACAAGAAAAGCCACGGCCATGCCCAACAGCAGCATCGCTAGCTCCGCCCCGGTAAAGGCGAAACCAAATTGGAGCAGTTTGAGCAAGCTGGCGCCCATCATGACCGGGATCGCGAGATAGAATGTGAATTCCGCCGCCGCAGGACGTGAAGCCCCCAGCAGCATGCCCCCGATAATGGTGGACCCGGATCGGGAGGTTCCAGGAATCAAGGCAAGGATCTGGAACAGCCCAATGCCCAGCGCCGCTTTCCAGGTGATATCCTGCACCTTTTGTATGGGAAAAGTCCGGACGCGTCCCCGCTCCAAAAATAAAAACCATATCCCATAGGCGATCAACGCTACGGATACGGCCTTGTAATTATAGAAATGAGCATCCATCCAGTCTTCCAGCGGAATGCCCACCAGCGCAGCCGGGATCGTCGCCAGCAGGATCTTGCCCCACAGCGTCATGATATCTTTTTTGATGAAAGAGGTCCCCTTCCGAAAAGAAAACGGAAAGATCCTCCTCCAAAAAATCACGACAACGGCCAGAATGGCGCCCAGCTGGATGACGACCAGAAACATATCCCAGAAGGCCTTGCTCACCTGAAGCTGGATCCACTCGTTGAGCAGGATCATATGTCCCGTGCTGCTCACCGGAAGCCATTCCGTGATCCCTTCGACCACACCGATCAATATTACTTTGATGATTTCTCCGAACGCCATCGATCCCGTGCTCCCCTACTGCCTGTCGTGCAAAGCCGCCCGCGCAAAGCAGATCGGCTTTCCTTCTTTTGAAAATTTGTCTTCGTATTCCGTCGTATATTGCTGTGGCCTGTGGCCGTCTCCGTAAAGATCCCGGGTATGCTCCAGCAGTACAAGACCGGCCGCCTGGAATTCCTGCAATGAAAACGTGAACAACGCCTGATTGTCTGTTTTCAAGGCCAGCTCGCTCCCGGGCTTTGTGATGCTTTGATACTGGGCCAGCCGCAGGCGATGGGTCAGCCGGCGCTCCGCATGCCGCAGCTTCGGCCAGGGATCGCAAAAATTCACATAGATCCCGTCCGTTTCTCCCGGCGCGAACCAGCGGGTGAGATCTTCTGCATATTCCGTGATTACCAGAAGATTGTTCGATCCGGCTGCTTCCGCCTTTTCAAGAATGCGCACAGCAATGTTGGCGCCGCCTTCGACAGCAATAAAATTATACTGCGGATGAGCTGCGGCCAGCGATGTGATAAACTTCCCTTTTCCGCTGCCGATCTCCAGAAAGAGTCTGCCGGAACCGGGAAAAACAGACGCCCAGTTCCCTTTGCACGATGTGGGGTCGGAAATGATCCAAGGGGCGCAACGGACAAAAATCTCTTCTTTGTTCCTGACTTTTCGCTGCCTCACAGTCCCAGGTCGCCCTTTCTTTTTTGCAGAAAACGAGCCAGCGGAAGGCCGATGCCATAACAAGAGATCAATTCACCCAAGCCGACCCAAAGCACGCAGTACAGCGGCGAAATGGGCACACCGTACACATAATGGAGCATCAGCCCTACGATGACCGCGTTGGCGACCACCGGCGGCATGGGCGCCCAATAAAACCGGTGGCGCAGTTTGTAAGTTCCCACAGCGCCCAGCAGCGTGGCCATGGTGCCGAGCACCGCATCCATCAGACCGTTCGGTCCCAGAAAGTTTGCAAAAAAGCAACCCACGGTTAGCCCTGGGATCGCAGCAGGTGTCAGCATGGCCAGCACGGTCAGCGCCTCGGACACCCGAACCTGCATCACACCGTAGGAAATCGGTGAAAGCAGCAGTGTCAGCGCCGCATACAGCGAGCCGATCACCGCAGCCTGTACCCAAAATTCTGATGTTTTTGTCTTTTTCATGGTCTTATCCTATCCAGCTTCGCAAATACAGCGTCCCTGCGGCATACAGAACCAAAACCCCGGCAGCCAAAGCGTCCCGTCTGCCGAAAGCCATACCGTTCATCCGCGTTCGCCCCTGCCCGCCACGATAGCACCGGGATTCCATCGCCATGGCCAAATCGGCGGCGATACGGAAGGCGCTCACAAACAAGGGAACCAGGAGAGGGATCAGCCCTTTGGCCCGGCGAAACAGATTGCCGCTTTCAAAATCGGCCCCCCGGGCTGTCTGGGCCTTCATGATCTTATCCGTTTCGTCCAGGAGCGTGGGAATGAATCGCAAAGCGATCGTCATCATCATGGCCAGTTCGTGAGACGGTAAACCTACTCTGTTGAAAGGCGACATGAGGCGTTCCATGCCGTCAGTGAGCGTGATGGGCTTGGTGACCAGCGTGAGGAGAGAAGAGCCGAATATCAGCAGCACCAGACGGAGCGCCATGAAAGTAGCCCTGTACAGCCCTTCTTCCGTGACAGCCAGGGGCCCCAGCCTGACCAGTTCTGTGCCGGAGGTCATAAATAAATTGATGAGCATGGTGAACACGATCAGAAAGAGGATCGGTTTGAGCCCCCGGAACAGAAACCGAAAGGGCACGCCGGAGCTCAGGATCAGGGCCATCAGAAACGATCCGGCCAGCGCAAAACCCAGAAAGCGGTCGACAAGAAACAGGGAGATCAGGAACACAAACGTGCCGATGATCTTCGTACGGGGATCCAGCCGGTGCACCGGGGATTCCCCGGGGAAATATTGTCCTAATGTGATGTCTTTGATCGCCATGGCACCCTACCCGAATATGCGAATGATTTCTTCTTCGGCTTCCGCCGCAGTCAGGATATCTGTCCGCACAGGATATCCTTGCCGGGCAAGCCGTTGCATGAGTGCCGTCGCCGAAGGCACAGCCAAACCCAGGTCACGGAGTTTTTCTTCCTGGGCGAAAATACTTTTCGGGGAACCCTCCATGACGAGAGCGCCGTCTTCCATGACCAGCACATGGTCTGCCAGGCGGGCGATATCGTCCATGTTGTGGGAGACCAGAATGATGGTCAGTTCTCTGGACCGGCGGATATTCTGGATCATTTCCAGCACGTCGTTGTGCCCTTTCGGATCCAGGCCTGCAGTGGGCTCATCCAGGATCAGCACCTCCGGATCCATCGCCAGGACGCCTGCAATGGCGACTCGACGCTTTTCACCGCCGGACAAGCTGAACGGCGATCTGTCTTTTACCCCTTCGGCGTCCAGGCCCACCAGATTCAGGGCATGAAAGGACCTTTCTTCGCAGACATCCTGGGACAGGCCTAAGTTTTTCGGCCCGAAGCAGACATCTTTGAGGACTGTTTCCTCGAAAAGCTGATACTCAGGGTACTGAAATACGAGACCGATCTTGCGCCGGACATTTCTGGAGGCTTCACTTTTTTCGCAGACATCCACGCCGTCTGCCAAAACGCTGCCCTCCACAGGCTTCAGGAGCCCGTTCAGGTGCTGGATCAACGTGGACTTTCCCGAACCGGTATGGCCGATAAGGCCCACGAAAGAGCCCGGTTCTACTGTAAAGTTCACCTGGCGGATGGCCACGGTCTCAAAGGGCATCCCTTCGCTGTAAATATGAGTAAGGTCTTTTACTTCAATGCGCATAAGTGCTCCACCAGCCCCTGATCTGTAATGACATCCCGCGGAATGTCCAGCCCCCGTTTGCGCAGGCGTCCGGCCATCTCCACGGCAAAGGGCATATCCAGGCGCTGGCTTTCCAGCTCCGTCGCCGCGGTAAACACTTCCTTCGGCGTGCCATCAAAAATTACAGCGCCCTTTTCCATGATGACGACCCGGTCTGCCTGGGCTGCCTCCTCCATGAAATGCGTGATCAAAATGATCGTTTTCCCCTGCCTGTGCAGCCGATGGATGATCTCCATCACTTCTTTCCTGCCGGAAGGATCCAGCATCGCCGTGGGTTCGTCCAGCACGATGCATTCCGATTCCATCGCCAATACGCCGGCGATCGCCACCCGTTGCTTTTGGCCACCGGAGAGAAGGTGCGGGCCCTTTTTTCGATGCTCGTACATGTCCACGCTCTTTAGCGCTTCGTCCACGCGCCGGCGGATCTGAGCCGGCTCCACGCCCAGGTTTTCCGGACCGAAGGCCACGTCATCCTCCACAATGGAGGACACCAGCTGATTGTCAGGATTCTGAAACACCATGCCCACGGTCTTGCGGATCTCCCAAACGGCCGCATCCTCAGCGGTGCTTCGGCCCTTCACGTAAACAGCGCCCCCTCCCGGAAGAAGCAGCGCGTTGAGACATTTTGCCAGGGTCGATTTTCCCGAACCGTTCTGGCCGATCACGGCCACAAAACTTCCGGCCGGGACGGAAAGCGTCACATGACTCAGCGCCGGGATCTGCTCGCCGCCCTCTTCCCGCTCATAGGCAAAGGTCAGGTCTTCGATTGTGATGATTGGCTGTTCCATATCAGAAACTTTCCAGCGCCCCTTCGATCAGGTAGTCGCATGTATCATAAAACACTTTGCTTTCCACCGGATCTGAATAGTCAATCTGAAATCCGATGCTGTTGAGATATCCGAAATACTCTGTCAAAACGCCGGCCAGCACGGTGTCCGGATGACCTGCGATGAAATCCTCATAAGCTTCCTGCGCTTCCGGGGAAAATACGCCGGTGTCGTAGTCAAATACCGGAGTCAGGTCACTGCCCGCCAACAGCAAGAACAAGTAGTTTTTATAATACTCCAGGGAATTGGCCCGGACCGCGTCCTGGCTCTTATGCTCCCGGAGCAAAGTCTCAGCTTTCAATGCGCGGTCCAGGAGATCCGGATAAGTGCGCAGGATCTGGGAATCCACCGTAGACGGTTCGGAAGTCTCAAGGGATTTGATGACGAAAAGCTCGCGGAGCTCAGGGCTTACGCGGTCCCCGTAACGCGTCAGGAGCGATTGATAGTCCACCTGCCCCGGGCCGGATTCTTCCGGCAACGGCGGGATCACGAACCAATCGGCGACCGGCGCCTCCGCATCAAAAGGCTCGTTGCTGCTCAGATAGCGCAACAGATAATCCTCGTAGGCAAGCACCAGCCGGCTGGCGCCCTCCTCAGAGACCTCTTCGATAGATGTGTCAAGGAAAGATACAGCGTCCTGCAATCCTTGCCGGGTGGGAGCTGCCTCCGTCATGTCTTTGAATTCGGACAGCAGGCTGCTTTCTGTTTTGCCGCAGCCGCCGGCGCACAAGACCAGCGCCGCCACAAGGATGACAGCCGTGGCCGATCCTGTCAGTAAACGTATTCTCATGGTCGAAACCCCCTTCTCTATCAATACCCTTGCGTAGTATATCACAAAGAAGCAAACATTGACAACGCCGTATCACCAAGGTAAAATCGTAGTGCGCTTAAGAGAGGGGGATGCTTCATGAAATTTCTGATCGCAGCCGATTCGTTCAAAGGAAGTCTGACATCCATGGAAGCAGCCGAATGTATGCAGGAGGGGATCCGCCGCGTCTTTCCGGAGGCGGACATCCGGATGATGCCCGCTGCCGACGGCGGCGAAGGGACTGTGGCTACGGTCCTGGCAGGCCTGAGCGGAACGCCGGTCACGGAAACCGTGCTGGACCCGTTGGGACGCCCCATCCAAGCCACCTTTGCCATTCTGGATACCGGAGAAGCGGTGATCGAGATGGCCCAGGCCTCGGGCCTGCTGCTGGTGGCCCCCGAAGAGCGTGACGTACTGTCCGCCACTACATACGGCACCGGACAGCTGATCCGAAAAGCCCTGGACATGGGTTGTCGAAAGATCTGCATCGGCATCGGCGGATCGGCTACCAACGATGCGGGAGCGGGAATGGCCCAGGCGCTGGGCGTCCGCTTATATGACGCCGAAGGCAGGGAACTGCCGCCCGGCGGAGGTGCCTTGGGCACACTGGATCATATCGACTGCACGGAACTGGATCCCCGTCTGAAAGAAGCAGATATCCTGGTCATGTGCGATGTCAACAATCCTCTCTGCGGCCCGGAAGGCGCTTCCCACATCTATGGCCCTCAAAAGGGCGCAACCGCCGAAATGATCCTGCAGCTGGATCAGAATCTCAAGCACTTTGCAGACATCGTGGAAGAAGATCTGAATGTCAGCGCCAGAAACGTTCCGGGCGCCGGCGCCGCCGGCGGACTGGGCATGGGGCTCATGTGCTTTACTGGCGCCCGCCTGGTGCGCGGCGTCGATGTGATCCTGGACCTGGCAGCTTTCGACGAAAAGCTGGAAGACGTAGACCTGGTGGTCACCGGCGAAGGAAAACTGGACCAGCAGACCATGCGGGGCAAAGTCATTTTCGGTGTTTTGGAGCGCTGCGAAAGATTGAATATACCGGTCATCGCCATTTGCGGCCGGGTGACCGATCCGGGCAGACAGGCATTCGGGAAAAGATTCCGGGCCATCGTCGCAGCTGCCGATGAGACGGTGCCAC
The DNA here is from genome assembly GCA_937889655.1 of uncultured Clostridia bacterium. Taxonomy (GTDB): domain Bacteria; phylum Bacillota; class Clostridia; order Peptostreptococcales; family Anaerovoracaceae; genus CALBZG01. The sequence goes on along the minus strand of CALBZG010000175.1, from coordinate 4,071 downwards.
TGGATTTGGCCATGAAAAATGCCAAAAGCCTGCTGACAGGAACAACGGAGCGTATCATACGCAAGATTTACGGAATATAACCGCGTAAAAAGCCGAATCGATGATCCGGCTTTTTTATTGCCTTAAATGACCTGCTGCGAAGCCTGCGCTACGAGCACAGGAGCTACTGCCCGAAATCCATACGGACTTTCTTCAACATCTCGATGATGGGCAGATCGTAGGGACAGCGCTCCTCGCAAGCGCCGCATTCGACGCAGGCCGACGCATTGACCTTCAACGACGCGTAGCGGTCTTTGGCCCAGCCAGCCAGGCCGTATTTTCTGAGATAATTGGCAAAAACGAAGTTCGTGGGGATATCGATGCCCACCGTGCACGGAGCGCAGTACCCGCAGCGCCGGCAGAAGCGATTGCCCAGTTCCCGGCGAAGCAAGTGGATCTCTTCCCACTCTGCCTCGGTAAGAGGCGCCAGATCATTGCAAACAGAGGCATTCTGCTCCACTTCCGCCACGTCGCCCATTCCGGGGATCGATACGTCGCAGACACCCGAAAGCGCAACAAAGCGGAGCGCCAGCCGCCAGTTTTCCAGATTGCCCCCGGCCAACGGCTTCATGGCGATGGTACCGATATCCTTCGCCCGGGCTTCCTTCAACGTCTCCTCGCCCTGGATCTCCACCAGATTATACGGGAACATGATGGTTTCGACCTGGTGCGCGTGCTCCTTAACGATCCGTTTCAGGTCGTCGATCCCGTGGGCGGTAACCCCGATGTGTCCGATCTTTCCTTCCTGCCGCGCCTCCACAAGAGCTTTCCAGGCGCCGTCATCCCCGAAGACCTTATCAAAATCCGCCGTCTTGATATTGTGGATCTGATAAAGGTCGATATGATCTGTGCCGAGCTTTGCCAGGCTGGTTTCCACCTCGTTTTTCATTCCGGCATGATCCCGCACCATGCTTTTGGTTGCCAGAATGAACCGCTCCCGACGTCCGCGAAGGGCAGCGCCGAGGTATTCTTCGGAGACCGTATAGCCCCTGGCCGTATCGATCAGGTTGATCCCCAATTCCTCCATTTTATCCACAACAGCTCTGGTATCCTCCGCAGTGCCCCGCTGGATCGGGATGCCGCCGAAAGACACCGGTGAAACGTTCAGTCCGGTTTTACCCAAACGCACATACTGCATATTGAATCTCCTTTTCTCTCATCGAACATCGTTTGCACTGTCATTTTACGACAGAACCCCCCGGTTTGCAAACGAAATGCGCTCATGTTATAATCATGCAAAAGTCGAAAGGAGCCGCCATGGAACTTCAGGAAGTCATGAAGCAGCGCACTTTTGCCATCGTAGGCGACACGCTGAACGAAGAAAAGTACGCCTGGAAAATCAAACATAAGATGCTGGCCAACGGCTACACTGTCCACAGTGTTGGCAAAGAGCTGGAATCCCTCAACGACGTGCCCGGAGAGCTGGACATCATCGATCTTTGCATCCACCCGGCCAAAGGGTTGAAGCTGATGAAGGAATGCGTCACGCCCTTCAAAAGCATCGTTATACAACCCGGCGCCGAAAGCGAAGAGTTGATGACCTATCTGGATGAAATGCACTATCCGTACATTCAGGGTTGCCTGCTGGTAGGTCTGAGCCTTTACGTGGAAGCCGAATAAGAGGCGGACCGATCATGCGGCAAAATGCCAATCTCAGAAAGACCGGGAAGCCTTTGCTCGTTCTTTTGCTGATCCTGAGCGCGTCGACGCTCTGCGCCCTGTTTCTGAACCCGTTGGGCATAGGGACCGAGACCATCATCCTCCTCTATCTTTTGGCTGTCCTTTTTTGCACCGTGTTGACACGGAGTTATCTGTACGGTATCTTCTCGGCCATTTCTTCGGTGATGGTCTTTAATTATTTTTTTACCGAACCCCTCCACACATTCCACATCTACAGCACCTCTGACATCATCCTGCTCATCTTTTTCTTTATCACGGCCCTGGTGGCAGGCACGCTGATGTCCCGGCTGCAGCAGCAGACGGATCTTTCTCTCCGAAACGAAAAAACCGCCAGGCTCCTCTCCAGGATCTCGGGAGAATTTATCGGGATCACAGGGAAGGACAATATTCCGGTTTACGGGATCTCCTATATCAAAAAGCACAGCGGCCTGGATGCCCGAATCCTTCTGTCCGACGGAAGCGCCTACGGTGCCGATTTGCCGGAAGTCAGCCCGGACGCCCCGCGTTATGTGATCAACGGCGCAGGGGGCCCGCTGGGTGAGATTCGGATCATTTTGGACGGCAGGGAACTCACAGGCGAGACCGACCTGCTGATCAAAACCGTGGCCGCTCAAATTGGCGTCACGTTGGACCGTGAATACATCTATCACGAACGGGAAGAACTGCGTGTCGCCATGGAAGGCGAAAAACTCCGGAGCATATTGCTGCGCGCCGTGGCCCACGACCTGCGGACGCCGCTGACATCTCTTTCCGGGGCCGGCGAGACATTGTACGATCATTTCGACCGGCTGACCCCCCAGGAGCAAAAATCTTTGGCAAAGGATATCAGCGAAGAAATGATCTGGCTTACACAGCTGGTGGAAAATATCCTGAACATGACCCGCATCAACGAAGGGCATCTGATATTGAACCGCTCCTACGAAGTCGTGGACGACGTAGTCGGGGAAACGGTATCCCACATGAAGCGCTTGCTGGCCGGAAGGGATTTTCAGGTTTCCCTTCCTTCCGAGGTGGTGGAATTATACATCGACGGTAAACTGATCGTACAAGTGCTGACGAACCTGTTGGTAAATGCCGTGCGCCACACGCCTGCGGAGGCAAAAATCCGTTTGGATGTCTCAGCAGACGGGTTCGGCGCAGTCTTTACGGTATCTGACACAGGAGGCGGGATTGACCCGGAACGCAAAAAAGCGCTCTTCAAAAGCTTTATACGGCCCCAGAAAGGCATCGCGGACGGCCAGCGCGGCATGGGACTCGGATTGTCCATCTGCAAAGCAGTGGTGGAAGCTCACGGAGGAACGATCCGCGCTGAGGACAACGCGCCCTCCGGTATCCGTATGATAGTTACATTGCCTGCAGGAGGTCTGTCTTGAGCAGTACAAAAATCCTGGCGATCGAGGATGACCGCTATATTACCGGATTCCTGAGCTTGTCTTTGAAAAAAGAGGGGTATGAGGTACTCGTAGCGCAGACGGCGGCAGAAGGGATGTTTTTGTATACATCCCATCACCCGGATATCCTTTTGCTGGATCTGGGACTGCCGGATAAAGACGGCGTGGAGGTCATTCGCGACATCCGTACGTTCTCAGGGACTCCGATCCTTGTCATATCCGCCCGGGATCAGGAAAAGGAAAAAATCGAAGCGCTGGACGCCGGCGCCGACGACTATGTGACCAAGCCGTTCCATATGGGTGAGCTTCTGGCCAGGATCCGGGTGGCGGAGCGAAAGCTTGGCTCTCTGCCGGCAGAAAGCGAGCCTGTGTTCGAATGCGATTGGCTGACGGTGGACCAAAGCCGGCGGAAAGTAACGGTCGACGGGCAGGAGATCCATCTTACGCAAACAGAATATCGCCTCCTGGCACTTCTTATCGCCAATAAAGGACGCGTGCTTACCCACAATTACATACTGCGGCAGATCTGGGGCTACGACGAAGCCGGCGATACCCGGACAGTACGGGTGTTCATGGCGAATCTGCGCAGAAAAATCGAAAGGGACACCACCAATCCCAGGTTTATTTTTACGGAGATCGGAGTCGGATACCGGTTTGCGGACGAGTAGCCGGCTCCCGTCCGCCGATCAGGCTTCTATCTGACCCGCATCAGTTTCAGCGCATCCTTCTGGCTTCCTGCGATGATCAAATGATCATCCTCCGTAAATACATATCCTGCGCTGGTCAGCGGCGTAATGTCGCTGCCGGTCTTGATGCCGATCACGTTGATATTATATTCTCTGCGCACGCCTACTTCTGCGACGGACTGGCCAACCCAGCTTTTGGGTGTTGAAATCTCAAATATGGCGTATTCCGGCGTCAGTTCAATATACTCAAACGCGCCTTTCGCAGAAAAACGCAC
>CALBZG010000174.1 GCA_937889655.1 uncultured Clostridia bacterium | reverse complement strand
GCGACCACCGAGATCTACACTCTTTCCCTACACGACGCTCTTCCGATCTAGAGTAGCTGAGGATGTTATCGATCCGAATACAGGAGAGGTCATCGCTGAAACCGGGCAGCACATTTCCCGGGAGCTTGGCTTTGAAATAGAAAATTCCGGCGTTAAGTCGGTATTGGTTTTCAGCAGAAATGACGAAGAGTTCACTACGAAGATCATAGGGAACAATTTTGTCGATATCAGAAAATATGTCAAGCTTGACCTGGAGGAATACAAGGTTCCGTTAAAGGTATATTACCCGGTCCTCAAAGAGATCCTTGAAAACACAAAGAAAAAGGATCTGCCGGAGGTTTTGCTGGCAAGAAAAGCTGAACTGTCACCAAAGCATATCATCATCGATGACGTCATCGCATCCCTTTCGTATGTTCTCAATCTCAACTACGGAATAGGCAATGTGGATGATATCGACCATCTTGGCAACAGGAGACTCAGAACGGTGGGAGAACTTCTCCAAAATCAGTTCAGGATCGGCCTGGCAAGGATGGAAAGAGTCGTAAAAGAAAGAATGACCATTCAGGACATCGAGGTCACAACGCCTCAAGCCCTGATGAATATACGTCCGGTAACTGCGGCGATCAAGGAGTTCTTCGGATCTTCTCAGCTTTCCCAGTTCATGGACCAGACCAACCCTTTGGCCGAGCTTACTCACAAGAGAAGGCTGTCTGCTTTGGGACCCGGAGGACTTTCGAGAGAAAGAGCGGGATTTGAGGTGCGGGACGTGCATCATTCCCACTATGGACGCATGTGTCCTATCGAGACGCCTGAAGGCCCGAATATAGGCCTGATCGGTTCCCTGACAACCTATGGAAAAGTCAACGAATATGGTTTCATCGAGACACCTTACAGACTCGTTGAAAAAGGCTCCGGCAAAGTAACGGACAAAATCGATTATCTTACTGCAGACGAGGAAGAAATGCTGATCATAGCCCAGGCCAATGAGCCTTTGGATTCTGAAGGGTATTTCATCAATCATAAAGTCGCTTCCCGAGGCGCCGGCGGAGAAATCGACCTGGTTGCCAGAGAAAACATCGACTACATGGACGTTTCGCCGAAGCAGGTAGTGTCTGTTGCCACAGCCATGATCCCGTTCCTTGAGAATGATGATGCAAACCGTGCGCTGATGGGCTCGAACATGCAGAGGCAGGCTGTTCCGCTTCTTGTTGCGGAAGCACCGATCGTCGGAACAGGCATGGAGTACAGGGCGGCCTGCGATTCAGGGGTCGTCGTGCTGGCAAAGAACAGCGGTACAGTTAAATTCGTAGATGCAAAATCAATCGTTATAAAAAGAGACGACGGACAAGGCGATGACACCTATAAGCTTCTTAAATTCAAGAGAAGCAATCAGGGCACATGCATCAATCAGAGACCAATCGTATTCAACGGCGAAAAAGTATCGGCCGGCGAAGTGATTGCCGATGGCCCTTCAACGGATCTGGGCGAAGTGGCATTGGGCAAAAACCTTCTGGTAGGTTTCATGACCTGGGAAGGCTACAACTACGAGGATGCGATCATCCTCAACGAGAGGCTGATCATGGAAGACGTGCTCACATCTCTTCACATTGAAGAGTATGAGTCTGAAGCCAGGGATACCAAGCTGGGGCCTGAAGAAATCACCAGGGATATACCGAATGTTTCCGAAGAAGCCCTCAAGGATCTGGACGAAGAGGGCATCGTCAGAATAGGTGCCGAAGTATCCTCGTCCGACATATTGGTGGGCAAGGTCACTCCGAAAGGCGAGACGGAGCTCACAGCTGAAGAAAGGCTTCTTAGAGCCATTTTCGGAGAGAAGGCGCGGGAAGTCAGAGACACTTCTCTGAGAGTGCCTCATGGCGAAACGGGGATCGTTGTAGACGTGAAGATATTCTCCCGTGAAAAAGGAGACGAGCTCCCTCCTGGAGTCAACAAACTGGTGCGCTGCTATGTCGCCACGAAGAGAAAAATATCTGTGGGCGATAAGATGGCGGGCCGACATGGAAACAAGGGCGTTATTTCAAGGATCCTGCCTGAAGAGGATATGCCTTTCATGGAAGATGGCACACCTTTGCAGGTCATGCTAAATCCGTTGGGCGTACCTTCCCGTATGAACGTCGGGCAGGTCATGGAGGTCCATCTGGGCCTTGTTTCCAAATACAGAGATTGGTTTATTTCCACTCCGGTATTTGACGGGGCGAGTGAAATGGATATTATCGATCTGCTGGTGGAATCCGGATTCCCGGAAACCGGCAAAATGAATCTGAGAGACGGCAGATCCGGCGAGTTCTTTGATAATCCGGTTACTGTCGGATATATGTACATGCTGAAGCTCCATCACCTTGTTGATGACAAAATACATGCACGTAGCACAGGTCCGTATTCCCTGGTAACTCAGCAGCCTTTGGGCGGTAAGGCCCAGTTCGGAGGCCAGCGTTTCGGGGAAATGGAAGTATGGGCTCTCGAAGCCTATGGCGCGGCATACACTCTTCAGGAAATATTGACAGTCAAATCCGATGATATCGTGGGACGTGTAAAAACTTACGAATCCATCGTCAAAGGCGAAAATATTCCTGAACCGGGCATTCCGGAATCCTTCAAAGTGCTTATCAAAGAAATGCAGTCCCTTGCTTTGGATGTAAGGGTTCTTGCAGAAGATGACAGGGAAATCGAAATCAAAGAGACTGTTGAGCTGGAAGGCATCACAAAATATGACGGCACTCTGGATTTCGAGCCTGAACTTGTTTCAGAGGATGACTTTTTTGAAGAATACAAGGAAGAAAAAATATCGGACGAGTCTGACGGGATCGATAGCATCGCGTTGGATTCCGAAGATGATTTAGGTGATGAAGAATAAGGAAGGGGGAGACGCTCCTTGAACGATAACACAAATGATATGTATGAATTGAACAATTTTGAATCGTTGCAGATAGGATTGGCATCCACAGATAAGATTCTCAGCTGGTCACACGGTGAGGTTACAAAACCTGAAACTATCAACTACAGAACGCTCAAGCCTGAAAAAGACGGACTGTTCTGCGAAAGAATTTTTGGGCCAACCAAGGACTGGGAATGCCATTGCGGCAAATATAAGAGGATCCGCTACAAAGGCATCGTATGCGACCGTTGCGGAGTAGAGGTTACAAAAGCTAAAGTCAGACGTGAAAGAATGGGCCATATCAAATTGGCGGCTCCGGTCTCGCACATCTGGTATTTCAAGGGCATTCCTTCAAGAATGGGCCTAGTGCTTGATATGTCGCCAAGAAACTTGGAAAAGATATTATATTTTGCTTCCTATGTTGTTCTTGATCCAGGGAACTCAGGGTTCGATTACAAGGATGTTTTATCCGAACAGCAGTTCAGAGACGCCAAGAATGAGCCGGGGCTCACGTTCAAGGCCGCCATGGGCGCAGAAGCGGTGCACGAGCTTCTTGCAAATATCAATCTCGAAGAATTGAGCGAAGACCTGAGAAGCAAGCTTAAAGAAGCCACTGGCCAGAAAAAAGTCCGTATCGTTCGCCGCCTTGAAGTGGTTGAAGCGTTGAGACTATCCAGCAACAAGCCCGAATGGATGGTGCTTGAAGTGGTACCGGTGATCCCGCCGGATCTGAGACCAATGGTGCAGCTGGACGGAGGACGTTTTGCCACATCGGATTTAAACGATTTGTATAGAAGAGTAATAAATAGAAATAACAGACTGAAAAAGCTACTTGAACTTGGAGCGCCCGACATCATCGTCAGAAACGAAAAGCGTATGCTGCAGGAATCTGTGGACGCGCTGATCGATAACGGAAGACGCGGAAGACCGGTGACAGGTCCGGGATCAAGACCGCTTAAGTCTCTCTCAGATATGCTAAAAGGAAAGCAGGGCCGTTTCAGACAGAACCTGCTGGGCAAGAGAGTGGACTACTCCGGCCGAAGCGTTATCGTTGTAGGCCCGGAACTGAAATTCTATCAGTGCGGCCTGCCGAAAAAGATGGCTTTGGAATTGTTCAAGCCTTTCATCATGAAGAGGTTGGTTGAGGACGGAGTGGCGCATAATATCAAAAGTGCGAAGAGAATGGTGGAAAAAGTCCGCCCAGAGGTTTGGGACGTTCTGGATGATATCATTCAAGAGCATCCGGTGCTGCTCAATCGTGCGCCGACTCTGCATAGACTCGGTATCCAGGCTTTCGAACCTGTTCTGGTGGAAGGAAAAGCGATCAAGCTCCATCCGCTGGTTTGTACAGCCTATAACGCCGACTTCGATGGCGACCAGATGGCGGTCCATGTGCCGCTCTCCGTTGAAGCCCAGGCCGAAGCCCGTTTCCTTATGCTGTCTGTAAACAATATACTGGCGCCGAAGGACGGTTCGCCGATAACCGTTCCGACTCAGGACATGATACTGGGATCCTATTACCTCACTCATCCCGGCGTAGAGGAAAGAAACACGCCGGCGGAAAAAGGCGATGGCAAAGTATTTACAAACATTGAAGAAATGATTATGGCTTATCAGAGCCATGTGATCGGGTTGCACGCGAGAGTTAAAGTAAGGCGCTATTCGGGTCCGAATGACACTCGCGGCAAACTTGTAGAGTCAACAGTAGGCAGATTCATATTCAATCAGCAGATACCTCAGGATCTGGGGTATGTGGACAGGACGGTTGATGCCTATTCGCTGGAGATAGACACTCTGGTCGACAAGAAAAAACTGGGGCAGATCATCGGAAAATGCTTTAAAACTCATGGAAACACAGGTACGGCCATTATGCTGGATGCCATCAAGGACATGGGATTCCATTATTCCACGAAAGCTGCCATCACCATCAGCGTCTCCGACATGGAGATACCTGAAGAAAAATATACGATCATCGAAAAAGCAGAAAAGCAAGTTGAAAAATACGAGACCGCCTACCGCAGAGGCCTCATGAGCAACAGCGAAAGATACGAAAAGGTCATCAGCATATGGAACCGGGCGACCGATGACGTTGCGGATGCCTTGATGGAGTCCCTGGGCAGCTTGAACAATCTGTATATCATGGCCCATTCCGGAGCCAGAGGATCCAAGAACCAGATCAGACAGATCGGCGGTATGCGTGGCCTTATGGCCAATGCAGTTGGAAAGACCATAGAAATACCGATCAAGGCGAACTTCCGCGAAGGCTTATCCGTATTGGAGTACTTTATATCCACTAACGGAGCCAGAAAGGGACTGGCGGATACGGCACTGAGAACAGCGGACTCCGGGTATCTTACCCGACGTCTGGTGGATGTATCCCACAATGTCATCGTACGCGAGATGGATTGCGGAACGGATGAAGGTATCGAAGTCAGAGCCTTTACTGACGGCAAGGAGATCATCGAACCGCTGAGACTTCGTATTATAGGAAGAACTTCCCTGCTGGATATTACCGATCCGGAGACGGGGGAACTGATCGTCGAACAAAATGAAGAAATTTCGGAAGACGCCGCTGCAAAGATCGAAGCATGCGGTATCGATGCTGTAGCTATACGTTCTGTCATGACCTGCCATTCCACTTTCGGAATATGCGCAAAGTGCTATGGAAGAAACCTGGCCACGGGCGAGCCTGTCAACATCGGTGAAGCTGTGGGGATCACCGCGGCACAATCCATCGGAGAACCGGGAACGCAGCTCACAATGAGAACATTCCACACCGGAGGCGTAGCGGGATCCGACATCACTCAAGGTCTTCCGAGAGTTGAGGAATTATTCGAAGCCAGGAAACCGAAAGGTCTTGCAGAGATCTGCGAATCAGACGGTACGGTAGTATCGGTCAAGGCGAGAAACGACAACAAGACCGAGGTCGTAGTCCACGGAATCGAAGAGAGGACCTATATCGTGCCTTATGGCGCCCGTCTGAATGTTAAAGAGGGCGACTACATACTGGCCGGAGAAAATATAACCAGAGGACCGCTTAACCCTCATGACATCCTGAGACTTAACGGAGTTGAAGGAGTCTACCAGTACCTGCTGAAGGAAGTCCAGCGCGTGTACAAGCAACAGGGTGTTGATATCAATGATAAACATGTTGAAGTCATTGTCAGCCAAATGCTTTCAAAACATAAGATCGAGGATGGCGGGGATACTAACCTGCTCCCTGGCGCACTCTACAGCAAGCTCGAAGTAGAAGCTGCCAATGAAGCGGCAATTGCGGCTGGTGGTGAGCCGTGTGTAGCAAAGAGGATCCTTTTGGGGATCACCAAGGCATCCCTTGCAACGAATTCCTTCTTATCAGCAGCATCCTTCCAGGAGACCACAAGGGTACTGACGGATGCAGCTATAAAAGGCAAGACAGACAGGCTGCTGGGTCTGAAGGAAAATGTTATTATAGGCAAACTGATCCCGGCGGGAACAGGCATGAAGAGATATAAAAACATCAGTCTGGATTATGGCGTCAACACGGAGTTGATGGAATCCTATCAAAAAATGGCTTATGCCGATGAAGATGAGGACTATGCTGAATTCGCGGACATGGATGTAGTTATGGAAATGGACGAGAACAGCATGATGGTCGTCGAGGAAGAGCAGTAATCGACTACCAAAACAGTTGAAAATCATTTGACATGAATGCTCGTGACATGATAAACTAATCGTTGGTTTTGGGCCTTGCGGGAGACTCCCGCAGGGCTTCAAATACGAGCAGCAGAAATCCGCAAAACAAGCGTTTGCAATTTCTCTGCGCAAGTTCGTTTTGGGTTTCTTTCAGAATCCGGCGAACTATTAAAAGATTGGGCGATCCCGCAAATCGGGACCGAACAAGAAGAAAGGAGAAACAAATGCCAACAATCAACCAATTAGTACGTGAAGGCAGAGAAAGTCTGGTCAAGAAGGAAAAGGCCCCTGCATTGGGCAAGGGAATGAATTCCATCAGAAGAGTTGCTACTGATATCAACTCACCTCAAAAGAGAGGCGTATGCACATCGGTAAAAACTGTAACTCCTAAGAAGCCGAATTCAGCACTTCGTAAAGTTGCCAGAGTAAGACTTACTAACGGTATCGAAGTAACTGCTTATATCCCTGGTATCGGCCATAACCTCCAGGAACATAGCGTTGTGCTCATCAGAGGCGGCCGTGTCAAGGACCTCCCGGGTGTAAGATATCACATCGTAAGAGGCACATTGGATACTTCAGGCGTAGCAAACAGAAAGCAGGCGCGTTCCAAGTACGGCGCGAAGAGAGCCAAGAAGAAGTAAACGATAGCATTCAAATTGCAATTGCGTACGAAAAAACAAAAATGAAATTTCGGGAAAGACAATGTCAGTGCCCATTTATATATAAGGGCACCAGCGGCACCCACGAAAGAGGTGTCGAGTACCGGAAGGCTCCTCAGCTAAATTATTTTGCACTGGCTGACGGAGAGTAATCGTTAAGGCCCGGATTCCGGACCTGAAGGTGAAGAATTCACTTAGGTGGATTTTGTGTGGATGCCAACATAGCGGAAACCATGAAGCTTAATAGCATTTTGCACGAAATCGACAAGTGAGGAGGGAAGAGAAGTGCCAAGAAAAGGTAATGTACCAAAAAGAGACGTGCTTCCAGATCCTGTTTACGGTAGTGTTGTTGTAGCCAAATTGATCAACAGCATCATGCTGGATGGCAAAAAGGGTACTGCCCAGGCCATCGTTTATGATGCATTTGACATGATAGGCAAGGCGACCGGAAACAATCCACTGGAAGTATTTGAAAAGGCAATGAATAATATCATGCCGCAGGTAGAAGTAAGAGCACGCCGTGTGGGCGGTGCCAACTACCAGGTTCCAATTGAAGTCAGAGCAGACAGACGTCAGACTTTAGGCTTGAGGTGGCTTACAAAATACACCAAGGCAAGAGGTGAAAAGACGATGTCTGAAAGACTTGCAAAGGAACTGATGGATGCTGCCAACAGCACAGGCGCATCTGTAAAGAAGAAGGAAGACACTCATAAAATGGCAGAAGCCAATAGAGCGTTTGCACACTACAGATGGTAGCAGCCGTTGCCAGATCGTAGAGTTATTATTTTTACTAAAAAGCAGGAAGGAGGAAGTGAAAAATGCCAAGAGAGTTCCCGCTTGAAAAAACAAGAAATATCGGCATTATGGCACATATTGATGCCGGAAAAACAACTACAACGGAGAGAATCCTCTTTTATACCGGTAAAACCCATAAATTGGGCGAGGTGCACGAAGGTGCGGCTACGATGGACTGGATGGAACAGGAACAGGAACGCGGCATAACCATTACCTCTGCTGCTACTACTGCACAATGGAAGAACCACAGAATCAATATTATCGATACTCCGGGACATGTCGACTTCACAGTCGAAGTTGAAAGGTCCCTTCGTGTTCTGGATGGAGCAGTAACAGTGCTTTGCGCAAAAGGCGGCGTAGAGCCTCAGTCCGAAACAGTATGGAGACAAGCTGAGAAATATGGCGTACCACGACTCATCTTTGTGAACAAGATGGATATCATGGGTGCTGATTTCAAAAGAGTTGTCCAGATGGTAAAAGACAGACTGAAGGCAAATGCGGTGCCGGTTCAGCTTCCGATAGGGTCGGAAGCAGACTTCATCGGGATTATTGATCTTGTGGAAATGAAGGCGGAGATATATAAAGACGATTTGGGCAAGGAATTCGAGATCGTGGATATTCCGGAAAACCTCAAAGCAGAAGCACAGGCAGCAAGAGAGATGATGGTGGAAGCAGCGGCGGAAGCCAATGAAGAATTGACGATGAAGTTCCTTGAAGGAGAAGAGTTTACCAAGGCAGAAATCAAAAACGCCATAAGGTCATTGACCATTGACGGCAAATTGATCCCTGTTATTTGCGGCTCTTCCTATCGAAACAAGGGCGTTCAGATGCTGCTTGATGCAGTTATTGATTACATGCCGTCGCCTGTCGACATACCGGCTATAAAAGGCGTTAATCCAAACAATGATAAGATTGAAGAAAGACCTGCCGATGACAATGGACCTTTTTCTGCCCTGGCGTTTAAAATCATGGCAGATCCGTACGTAGGCAAGCTGGCTTTCTTCAGAGTTTACTCGGGAAGCCTGAAAACAGGCTCTTATGTGTACAACTCAACAAAGCAAAAGAAAGAAAGAATTGGAAGAATCCTCCAAATGCATGCCAATCACCGGGAAGACATTGATATTGTATACTCCGGAGATATTGCAGCTGCAGTTGGGCTTAAAGACACCACCACCGGAGACACGATGTGCGATGAAAAACATCAGGTCATTCTTGAATCCATGGTGTTCCCTGATCCGGTCATCGAGATAGCGATCGAACCGAAGACTAAAGCCGGACAGGAAAAAATGGGGATCGCGTTGTCCAAGCTCACGGAAGAAGATCCGACTTTCAAAACCTATACAAACGCAGAAACCGGGCAGACCATCATTGCCGGTATGGGCGAGCTTCATCTGGAAATCATCGTAGACAGGCTTCTTCGTGAGTTCAAAGTCGAAGCCAACGTTGGAAAACCGCAGGTTTCCTACAAAGAAACACTTACCCAGCTTGCCGATGTGGATTACAAATATGCGAAGCAGTCAGGCGGACGCGGACAGTACGGACATGTTAAGATCAAGGTTTATCCAAGAGATCCGGGAACCGGCTTTGAGTTTAAAAACTCCATCGTCGGCGGAGCCATTCCTAAGGAATATATTCCGAAAATCGAGGAAGGCCTCAGAGAAGCGACGAACAACGGGCCTCTTGCCGGATATCAGATCATGGATGTAGGCGTTGAGCTTTATGACGGCTCTTACCATGAAGTGGATTCATCGGACATGGCTTTCAAAATCGCTGCGTCTATGGCTTTCAGAGAAGCGGCTAAGAAGGCGCATCCTGTATTGCTGGAGCCTATATTCAAAGTCGAAGTTACGGTCCCTGAAGAGTACATGGGCGACGTGATCGGAGACATCAGCTCCAGAAGAGGCAGGATCGAGGGTTCGGATATGATGGCGGGAGCTGCCGCTATCAGAGGCTACGTTCCACTCTCAGAGATGTTCGGATATGCAACGGACCTGAGATCCAAAACACAGGGCCGCGGCGTTTATGTAATGCAGTTCGACCACTTCGAGAAATTACCGGATTACCTTGTGGATAAGATCAACAAATAAAAGAAAATATTATAAGACCTATTGGAAATAGTTGGTTTATATAAACTGATTAGGAGGAAAATTTAAAATGGCAAAGCAGAAATTCGAAAGAACGAAGCCGCATG
>CALBZG010000173.1 GCA_937889655.1 uncultured Clostridia bacterium | reverse complement strand
AAAAGAAGGCACTATGCTGATCAGCGTTATCATGAAAAGCGGAGAGCTGGAGCGCTATTCGGATTCAATCAGTCTTTTTGAATGGGGCTTTGAAAACTATAGGAGCCATCGCGCCATTGAAAAAGGGAAAGAAGTTGATAGAATCAGGGTCAGGGAAGGCGCTTCCCGTAAAGTAGGCGTAGCAGCAGTGGATGACTGCTACATCACCATGCCCAACGATGCAGGAGATTCAGTAATATCAACGAAAACTGTTCTTGAGGATTTTATAATGGCCCCTGTCAAGGCCGGAACGGTAGTTGGGAAAATCGAGGTTTATGAAGGCGATCGTCTTGTTCAATCCGTTGATGCCGTGGTCATGGAAGATGTGGCGGTGGGTACGGTATTATCCAAAATCGGCATTTCAGACACAATAGCAAAACCTCTGATTGCTATCGTAGTTATATTGGCCGCTTTAGTAGCCGCATTGACACTGATGGTTATCATACTGAGGATCATAATCGGTAAAAAGAAAAAGAAACTGAGGCGGGAGAGAGCTCTTGAACTGGCCGCTAAAAGATTGGCAGCGGAGAGGGATAAAGAAAACAGAAACTGGCCATACTGATGTTTGATATTAAAGAAAACTTGAAAAAACTCCCGGATTCTCCGGGAGTTTATATTCACAGGGACAACCGAGGCCGTGTGATTTATGTCGGGAAGGCGATCTCGCTAAAAAATAGAGTTCGCCAATATTTTGGTTCACCGAAATACATGGATCCAAAAGTAAGGGCAATGGTCTCCAAGATTGCTGAATTTGAATTTATAACCACAAAAACTGAAATGGAAGCATTAATACTTGAGTGCAATCTTATAAAAAAGTATATGCCAAAGTATAATGTTCTTCTGCGGGATGATAAGACTTATCCTTATATCAAAATGACAATGGGTGATGAATATCCCAGACTGGAAAAAACCAGACTGGTAAAGAAGGACGGCAGCCGGTATTTCGGGCCTTATGCCAATGCATCCGCGGTCAACCAGATGGTGGATCTTCTAAACGGGATCTACGGCTTGAAAAGATGTGCAACAGAGTTCAAGCTTGATGAAAAAACCTATAAGCCCTGCCTGAATTACCACATCCGGCAATGTCAGGGGGTGTGCAGAGGGGATGTTTCGAAAGAAGAATATATGAAATCCGTTAAAGGAGCCATAGATTTTTTGTCGGGGCGTAAAAAGCCTCTGGTTAAATATTTACGGGATAAGATGATCAAAGCCTCTTCGGAAATGGCCTATGAAGAGGCTGCCATGTACAGAGACTGCATATCGGCGGCGGAAGCTGTTTTAGAGCTTGCCAACAGCGAGATTGCGAAAGCGGTCAGGACTGAGGCAGAAAAGGAAGCAGCCGCTGATGATTTGAAGAAAAGGGAAGAGGCCAAAAGAGAGAAAAAAAAGTCCCTAAGCAGAGCACTACATCAAATATTTTTCTCCGGGAGCCCTTATCAGGATAAAGAGTATAGAATAGAGGCATACGATATTTCCAATACCGCCGGGGTTGATACGGTTGGAGTCATGGTGGTTTTTGAAGGCTCAAAAGCTGTCAAAAAGGATTATAGACGATTTAAAATCAATACTGCCGGGAATTCGGACGATTACGGAGCACTACAGGAAGTCATCTATCGAAGGTTTAAAAGGGGCATGAATGGCGATCCTGGTTTTTCCAAAATGCCGGATGTCATTCTGGTAGACGGCGGTCTGGGACAGGTTTCTGTTGTAAAAAAAGTACTGGCGGCCATGGGACTGGATATTCCGGTGCTGGGAATGGCTAAAGACGACAAACATCGCACCAGAGCCCTTGTTGCCGAAGATCTTGAAATCGAACTCAAGGGCAGTCGGGAACTATATAAACATATCGGCGTCATCCAGGAGGAAGTCCATAGATTTGCCATCGAATACCATCATGGCGTGCGGATCAGGAGAACTCAGAAATCATCTCTGGATGGCATCCCGGGGATCGGGCCAGCCCGAAGAAATGCTTTGCTTGAGCATTTCAAAGATATTGAAAGTATTAAGAAAGCTGGCGTAGATGAGCTTAGTAATGTACCCGGAATCAGTAAAAATCTGGCGGTGGAGATCCAAAAATATTTCAATTGATAAACTTTTCCTGTCATGATATAGTATAGCGAAGGAATACCAATAATTATGGAGGATTGAAATGACTGATAAAGAAAAAGAAAAATTCGAAGTTGAAGAGCCAGATTTCATAACCCTTGAATTCGACGACGGCGAAGACGTGGAATGCGAAATAATGGGAGTTTTCGACGTAGATGGTAAAGAATACATTGCCCTTATTCCTGAAGACGGATCAGACGATGTTTATCTTTACGGATACAAAGAAGTCGGCGAAGATGAATTTGAACTTGAGGACATCGAGGACGATGCCTTGTTTGAAAAGGTCGTAGCAGAGTTTGATAAAATCGTTGCTGAAGAAGAATAAAATTTAACATGGTAATAATTAAAAGTGCTGCCAATTCGCAGCACTTTTTGTTGTAAATTCAATTTCAAATATGCAGTCAGATTTTTTTGCTCTTACGTATGAAACCTAGACCGAAAATAGTAAATAAGAATAACCCTGATACATAAAAAGACTCAAAGCCCTTGCTCATTAATCCTATAAGGGACAAAACCGAACAAATCAATAAAAAAAGTCCGAAAAAAAATAATTTAAGGTCCCTGTTTCTAATCCATGTTTTCAACGAATCCATATAACCTCCCGGAGATTTCTATGCTCAGCCAACTACAGAAATTATTATAACACAAAAATTATAGGAATATGATATAATAATCGACGGATTGCATTTACGACTTTTTGGAGGGTGCTATGAAAAAATATGACATTATAATCATTGGCGCGGGAGCCAGCGGTGTGTTTCTTTCTTATGAACTGACTCGAATCAATAATCGTGCCAAAATACTAATGCTTGATACGGGATCTCCTTTAGAGGGTCGGATCTGCCCGATAAAAGCGGGAAAGGTTGACAACTGCATCAAATGTGCCCCATGCCATATCATGAGCGGTTATGGAGGCGCCGGCACTCTATCGGATGGTAAATATAACATTACAACACAATTCGGTGGAGATCTGCATGCTTATGTAGGTGTAGACTATGCCGTTGAACTCATGGAGTATGTCGACCAGGTACTATGCGAGATGGGCGGAAGCGAAGCGAAACTCTATAGCACCGGAAACTCGGAACTGCGGACAATTGCACTTCAAAACAACCTGAAACTGCTGGATGCCAAGGTCAGGCATCTGGGGACCGACAGAAATGTTGTTATTCTCGGGAAGATTTATGATTATACCAAAGAGCGGGTGGAAATAAAGTTCAGGACCACGGTTGAACAGGTCCTGCATCAGGATGATGGCAGCTTCAAAATAATAACCAATAAAGGTGAGGAGTACGAGTGCTCCGATCTTGTTATGGGAACAGGACGTTCAGGATCGAAGTGGGCCGCAGGCGTATGCGACAAATTAGGCATCAGACAGTTGAGCAACCGGGTGGATATCGGCGTCAGAGTGGAACTTCCGGCCGTCATATTCAAGCATATTACAGATGATGTCTATGAAAGCAAACTTGTTTATAAAACAGATAAATATAACGATATGGTCAGAACCTTCTGCATGAATCCCTATGGAGAAGTGGTAGCCGAGAACACCAATGGTATTGTTACAGTAAACGGACATAGTTATGCGGATCCTTCTCTCAGGACTGAAAACACTAACTTTGCCCTACTGGTTTCGAACAATTTCACTGAGCCGTTCAAAGACTCAAATGAGTACGGTGAATCGATCGCGAGGCTAAGCAATATGCTTGGAGGAGGTGTGCTGCTGCAACGCTTTGGAGACCTTATAAAGGGAAGGCGAAGCAGTGAACGCAGGATGACTAAGTGCTTCACCCGTCCAACTTTAAAAGCCACACCGGGAGATCTGTCGCTGGTCATACCAAAGAGGCAGTTGGATAATATCATTGAAATGATTTATGCACTGGATAAGATCGCTCCGGGTACGGCCAATGAAGACACGCTGTTATATGGGGTAGAGGTGAAATTTTATAATTCCAAGGTTGAAGTCGACAGTAACCTTGAGACTTGTGTGAAAAACCTATATGTCCTCGGAGATGGTTCGGGAGTCACCCATTCTTTGTCTCAGGCATCAGCCAGCGGAGTGCATGTAGGAAGGATCCTTGCGGCAAAATACAAAGTCGATTAAAGTCGATGAAAAAATAAACAGCCGGATGTTGATTAACTATCAACATCCGGCTGTTCTTTATTCTTAATTCGGCTGTTTTTATTCCTCTTTATCTACCGTGTAAGTACCTTCATAAGCCTTGATCACTCCAGGCCGATTGTCATCTGTATATTGTTTTTGATCTGTGCCGGTAGTTTTATTCATTCCGTTTCCGTTGGTTCCGGTACCCGGTGTTGCAGGTCTTCTTGGAATTACGAATGCTGCAATGATATAAGCAATCAGCCCGGAAAACCCTATGCATACCAATACGATCAAAATCAGCCGGACAATAACCGGATCGATATCAAAGTATTCACCGATACCTCCGCAGATACCAAAAATTATTTTATTGTCATCCGATCTGTATAACTTTTTTTCCATTCCTTTACCTCGAATATTTAGTGTTTGCTAATTGTTCCTGTTATTGAATCCGGTCGTCTTTTTAGCCGTCTTTTTAAATGTTTTTTACATTAATATCATAGCAACTATAGAATTAGTTGTCCATTTAAGATTCTCTTTCAAGATTATTTCGAAATTCTTAAGGTATGCCCAGAGGAGAAATTATGGCGCCAACTTGAAATCCAGGCACACTAAGGATTTTGAATTCGGCAGGAAGACTTCATCGTTGTATATCAATTCATAACTGCTGGACTTCATGGTGTTGATCAGTTTTTCCTCATCAACATCACGATGCATTTCTGAAATGGCTGAAAATGCTTGAGTATATGGAGAATCCGAAACAAAAGCTGCATCGTAATTCTTTTGAATCACGCAGGAAACAAAAGCTGGGCGGGCTTTTCGAATTCCGCCGACAAATGAGTCGACTCCGATATACTCGATGATCAGATCCGCAATCAACAAGAGATCGGAAGAGCGTCGTGTAGGGAAAGAGTGTAGATCTCGGTGGT
>CALBZG010000172.1 GCA_937889655.1 uncultured Clostridia bacterium | reverse complement strand
TTACAAAGCGTTTCTATTAACTTATGATTAAATAATTTTATATTTAAGTTAATCCAGGCTCCATTGCCCTTTGTCCAGGCAGATTTTACAATAAAGCTGTAAGTAAACAAATCCTTCAAAAATAGTAACGAAAGGCAGGAATATTAAATGCAAACATTAAAAATAGGTGAGATCATCTACAACCTGAGAAAAGAAAAAGGGGTGACACAGGAAACCCTTGCAGAGTTTCTGGGAATCTCCACTCCTGCAGTGTCAAAATGGGAAACAGGACAGAGTTATCCCGATATCGTTCTGCTCCCGGAAATAGCGTCCTATTTCGGGGTGACCATCGACTATATTATGAGTTTCGCACCCGACCTCACAAAAGAGGAAGCTATGGACATTTACCACCAACTGGCAGACGCCTTTTCCAAAGAAGATTTCGAAAAAGTCTACAATGAGTGCAAAAGTTTTCTCAAGAAATATAACAACTGCTATTTCCTGCATTTGCAAATTGGGAATCTGTTGCTGAATCACATCGACAGACTGCAGGAACCGGCAAGGATCCCTGAAATTCTTGAATTTGCCTCCTCGATATTCAAGAAGATCGTATTGTCTACTACAGAGCCCAAGCTTCGCCATGAGGCTAATTATTCGCTGGGAATCAGCTATATGTTCGCAGGGCGCGCAGATGATGTTATTGAAGTCATGAAAAATGCAGTGGATACATTTCTTCCTCCGGAAATCCTCCTCGCTCAGGCGTACCAAATGAAAGGAAACACGGCAGAAGCAAAAACCATATTGCAGGGTTACGTTTTTCAGTGCCTCGTGGGGCTTTTAAACGCATGTCCGGCCCTGTCGTTTATCAGCGCCGATTCCTCCGAAAAAGCGCTGAGCTGGTTTGACAGTCTCGCCAAAACCATGGAAGCTTTCGAATTTGCAAAAGTCAACGCTTTTGGCGAAGGCCAAATGCATTTAGCCTATGCAAGAGCCTTGATCCTGGCCGGAGAAATCGAGGGAGCTTTATCTGAACTGGAATATTTTATCAAAATAGCCACAGATCTCAAGAACTATCCTGTTTCATTCGGTACATCCGATCTGTTCGACTCCATAGGCGGACTGTATGCAAAACTCGATCTTGGCAAAGGGGCTCCCCGGTCTGACAAAACCATCAAAGAAAGCTGTCTGGACGCTGTAACCAAGGACCCCGCTTTTGCTGCATTGAAGGAAAACCAGCGCTACCAGGCGCTGGTGTCTGATCTCCGGGCTTTCATCTCGCAAAACTGATCTCGGAGTCTGCCGCTTATTTGTTATCTCTTTCAAGGTCTAATAGATATTCCTTGATTTCAAGCCCTCCGCCGTATCCGACCAGGCTTCCATCCTTGCCGACAACTCTATGGCAAGGCACAATGATCGAAATGGGATTTCTGTTGTTCGCATGGCCTACAGCGCGGCAAGCCTTAGGTTTGCCGATTTGTTCAGCAATATACTGATAGCTTCTGGTTTCTCCATAAGGTATCGTCAATAAGGCCTTCCAGTCTTCCAGCTGGAAGGCTGTTCCTTTTAAAGAGAGCGGAACTGTAAATACCTTTCGCTTCCCATCAAGATACTCCATGATTTCAGATGCGGCCTTTTTCAACACGGGGGTTTCCTGATCCATACAAGCAGCGGTGTCGACTTGTCCCAATTCTTTTTCAAAGAAAACAGCTGTTATGCCTGTTTCATCTTCCTTGATGCCGATTTTTCCGATCTTCGTATTTATGAATATAATATTTTCCATGTCTTCGCCACTTCCTAAATGAATTAAATAAATCTACGCATCATTTTGTTGATCATTTCATCCCATTCTTTTTCATCTTCAATACTACCCGCAATCCGTTCAAATTCTGTCCGGCGGCCTTCAGGCAAGTCTTGAATGTCCCCTACTCCGGAAACCATTCCCGTCCTTCTGGCCAATTGATAAATTCTTTGATCTATCTTCGGCATTGCCAGATATTCATCAATGATCGCCAGCATTTTATCATTGTCTAAATCAAGCCTGCCATTGACCTCAGGCAAAAGATTGATGATATGATCACCATTGACAAGCATGCCCGAACAACCAGGAGAATTTTCTATCAGTGTCCTGATTTCCATGATCTTATCATTGTCGCTGCACAGCTGGTATGTCCCCTCTTGGAGCATCTGCCACAGTTCTGACGTTTTCGTCACTACTGTGGTTCTGATCCTGATAAAGTCCGGATCGATTTCATTGATAACTCTCGCCGTGCCCAATGCATTTTCCTTAGATAGTTCTTTCCCACCGACCCCAGGCATGAAGTACACAGAAAACTCAATGCCGGCAGCTTTGATATTTCTTCCTGCTGTGATTTCCTGCTCTGAGGTCACACCTTTATTTATCAATGTCAATACTTCATCAGAACCCGATTCGAAACCTGAGTGGATCCTTTCCAGACCTGCGGATCTCAATGCTCGATATTGATCGGCAGTAATTTTAGAGAGGGTTTCCGCCCGCCCATAAGTCGTGATGCGCTTGATTCCCGGGAATTTGCTTTTTAAATATAATAGGACCTCTTCGACTCTTTCGGCTTTCAATGCCAGTGAATTTCCATCCTGAAGGAAAACGTTTTCTCCACCGTGAGCCAGCCAGTTGAATACCATATAAAAACAGTTTTGCTCTTCCTCGCTCATGGAGTGCAGTTCGCTCATGAGGCCTTTTCTGTCATAACTTCCATCCGCAGTCATGTGTCTTGAGGCCAATCCAGCATAATAAGCAATGACGTCGATATCATTTTTGATGCTTTCTACCGTATAGGCCCTAAATGGGCTTTTCCTGTATAATTGGCAGAATTTGCACTTATTCCAGGTGCATCCTGCGGTCATCTGAAGAAGCAAGCTGTTGGCCTCGCTTGGGGGTCTGATCGGACCGATCCTGAAAACTTTATTTTCTTTTTCCATATGAATTAATCTCCATCCTTTTGATTTGTAAAAACCGGATAATAGTAAAAAACGGGTACCCTTCAATACCTCTATTGAAAGAGTAACCGCTTTTATCAGCTGGAGCGGGTGAAGAGAATCGAACTCTCGCCTTAGCCTTGGGAAGGCCACATTCTACCATTGAACTACACCCGCAAATGGGTGCCGGTTATTTCCGGCACCAGATTATTATACCATCAAATTGCTACGTTACCAATTATTTTTTGAGATAATCTTCAAAAATCCAAAATTTGTCGAAATTGACCTAAAGCTCGTATTTCTCCATTTTTCGTTTTAAGGCAAAGCGGCTGATACCCAAGATGCCTGCCGCTTTTGTCTGATTGCCGCCGGCTTTTTCGAGGGCCCTCACCACACAGTCCCTTTCGATTTCTTCAAGCTTCTGATCCAGAGAAGCATGGGCAGGCTGATCTGCTTGATCCCGATTCTCCGGCAAACGATCCATCAGGCTACTTTCATCCTCAGTTCGAATTCCCGTATATCCGATTTTTCTATTGGGCTGAAGCTCAACCGGTATGTGTTCCTCCGATATCCATTCCTCATCTGTAAGAATAACGATCCTTTCGAGTATGTTTTTTAGCTCTCTGATGTTCCCCGGCCATGAATAAGCAAGCAAGCGTGTTTTGGCAGTATCGGTAAACCCCCTGATCGATTTGTTGAATTTGCTCTTATAGATCTTAAGATAGTACTCCGCCAAAAGCAGGATATCATCCCCCCGCTGTCGAAGGGGCGGCAATTCGATAGGAAACACATTGATCCGATAGTAGAGATCCTCCCGGAACCGCCTTTCTTTGACATCCTGCTCCAAATTTTTGTTTGTTGCTGTTATTAGCCGTATATCTACTTCAATGTCTTCAAGGCCTCCGATCCTTCTGAACTTTCTTTCTTCCAGAAACCTCAACAGCTTAGCCTGCATTTCCAAGGGCAGCTCCCCTAACTCGTCCAGAAATACTGTTCCGCCGTTTGCCAGTTCAAACAATCCTTTTTTTTGAGAGGACGCGCCGGTAAATGCATTTTTCTCAAAGCCAAAAAGCTCGCTTTCCAGGAGATTTTCCGGGATGGCACTGCAGTTGATTTTTAAAAGCGGCTGGTTCTTTCTTATGCTGTTGTTATGAATCGCGTCAGCAACGAGTTCTTTGCCGGTGCCGGTTTCTCCGGTGATCAGCACCGTCACATTGTCATTTGCTGAAAGCTTCTCGATGCTTTTATAGACAGCCTGCATGACCGTGCTTTCTCCGATAATGGATTTTGCAGGGCTTTCGTTCAACTTTTCCAGAACCATCAATTTATTTTTTAATTTTGAATTTTCCAGAGCTCTGATAAGTATTATTTCGATATGCTCCAACTCGAAGGGCTTATTGATATAATCGAAAGCGCCCTTTTTTATGGCCAGCACCGCGCTGGATATATCGCTGTATGCAGTCATGACGATGACTTCGATGTCGCCGTTTTCACTTTTTATTCTCTCGATCAGATCGATGCCGTTTTCGTTGCCAAGTTTCATATCGGTAAGTACGATTCGAGGCTTGAAGGTTCGAACAGCTTTCATGGCTGCTTCGCTGTTTTGTGCCGTTGCAACATTATATCCCGCGTCTGTCAACCCTGCTTCCAGCGATTTGCATATCATGATCTCGTCATCTACGATCAGTACTTTAGTTTTCATTGTTTTCGCCCCCTCTGAAAAGCGGAAAGATTATACTGAATTTGCTTCCCATGTTCAATTCGCTTTCAAGTTCGATATGGCCGCGATTTTCTTCGACCAGCTTTGCCGCAACCAGCATCCCCAGGCCGGTTCCTTTGGCCTTCGTTGTGAAGAAAGCCTCAAATATCCGGTCTTTTGTTTCCTTGTCCATACCGATGCCGTTATCCTCTATGGTGGTTTCGACATAAGGCAGATTGTTACGTGCGATGATGCCGACCTTTATTTTCAAGTGCCCCTGAAGATCCATGGCGTCTATGGCATTATTGATTATATTGATGAATATTTGCTCCCCGTGCCTCACATCGATAAATGCCAACATGTCTTCAGGCCCAATTTCGAGATCTACCTGAATATTTTTCCTCTCGACTCCTTCTCGAGCCAAGGCCAGGGATCTTTTCAAGATCTCAACAACGTCTGCAACCTCGCAATAAGCATTTTCGGGTTTGGAAAAATCAAGAAGATTTGTGACCAGACTGTTGATTCGGTCGATCTCATAGATCACGCCCTCCAACAATTCGCTTCCGGAAGGGTCATCGCTTTTTAGCTTTCTATTTTTAATGACCTGCATCGTAGTTTTGATCCCGGTCAGGGGATTTCGTATTTCATGGGCAAGGCCCGCTGCAAACTGCCCAACAGATGCAAGCCTGTCCACTTTTACAATACTGGTCTCCAGGATTTTTCTTTCCGTGATGTCGTTAAAGCTGCAAATAGCACCGTATATGGAATTGTTGTCTTTTTTAAGAAGAGAGGTGCTGACATCAAAGTATATGGATTTCCCGCTACTATACTGTATTTCCGTTACCGTGTTGATATTTTTTGTATTTCGTATGGTTTCTGATATCTGGACTTTAAGCCTATCCGTGATATCAACGTCCCGATACTTTTTTATCACATTTTCACCCCATTCATTGATGGTCACGATATTCCCATTATTATCCGTTGTTATGATGCCCGTATAGATATTTTTGAGGATGTCTTCATTAAAGCGGGTCATTTCGAGCAGTTTTTCTGTGCTTTCTTTCAGGTGGTCGATCATGTTGTTGAACGAATTGGCCAGAACTCCAATCTCATCTCCTCGATTGATGTCTACTCTTTCATTCAAATGTCCTTTTTCAATTTTTCTACATACCTCAGCAAAATATTTGATCGGTCTGGAAATGTGATGGGCAATGAATATGATCGCTTGCATAGACAGTACAAGGAATATGATGATCAGCAGCACAGTGTACTTTTGAACGCCTACCAGATCCTCGGATAATATGGATTTGTCGGTCGCCAGAATGATGGTCCAATTCCAGTTTTCAAAACTTTCCAAGGTATAAACGTAATTGTCATTTTCGGTTTTTTGAGTCGTAAACAGGTCCGTCCCCTTCAGTTGGGCAAGGATATCAAATCCGGTGCTATTGATCACATACTCTCCATCATCGACGATTGCCATATTTTCAGGACTGACGTTTTTTAAATAAGCGATAGCTTTGGATTTTCCTTCCTCAAGTGTAAGCATTCCATTTTCCACGTCTTCATCCAGGATTTCAAGATACGCAACAGCGCTCTTTAAAACATCCTGATGGTTTTTAAGGCTCTCATTCAGCATAAGTTGATAGCTGTTCCAATACGAAACAATGCCGACGATGATCAGCGGCATGACGATGAGGATCATGAAAGGGATCAATATTTTGTTTTCTATATCCAGCTTCCACTTCATGCTTCATAGCCCTCTTCTTGATATGTTCTACGGCTGACTGCATAGAAAACGGCGGCGGAGACTACTGTTGCAGGCAAAACAGGATGTATGTTTTCTCCGAAACCATAAAAATGATCAGCCAGATAAAGCGTCAATAATACAGCCATCCCTGCGATGGATGAATATATAGCGCCTTCTTTCGTTGCCTTTTTCCAGTAGAGGCCACCATAAAGTGGGCATAGGTAGGTTACAGAAAAGATGCTCCATATATAGCTGCCGTAAATCAAAAGCGTCTCCACCGGGTTTACAGCTAATATCAGAGATATCGTGCCGGCTATAAATATAACAAGTCTGTTCATATTTAGAAATTTGTCATGGGAAATGTCTTTTTTAAACAAATTCCTGTAAACATCATAGTTGAAGCTGCCGGCTAAAAGAAGCAGTTGAGAGTTGGCTGTGGAGATGGATGCTGCGATGATGCTGATAAACATAATTCCGCTTATATAGGCTCCAAAGTTATTGTGTACAAAATAGGATAACATCTCATCTATTGCAGTGGCAGGAACCGGAGAAGATTCCTGCGCTCTGGCACCAAGGCCGACAACAAGAAGACCCAGGTACATGATGCTTAGAATGATCGTTGCCAGACATACCATCTGTATGGCGGTCTTCTTGTTCTTGGCTGACGATATCCTTATGATGTATTGTGGGTTGGCAGCAGTGCCAAGGCCCCAGGCCATCCCGGTGGTAATGATCATTAATGGGCTGAAATACCCATTGGAAGTGGCGTCAAGCAACGCTCCTTCTGATATTGCCACTGCCTTCTCATGTATAGCTGTTATTCCGCCGTAATCAAGCAAAACTGCTGCTGCTATAATACAAATCCCCAAACAAATCATGATCAGATTCAGCGCATCTGTCTTAGAGACCGAAAACAAGCCGCCGAAGCTGGTATATACCACAAAAAGATAAATCAACAAAATCGCCACATTGTAATTGATATCTAAAAGTTCTGATACGACGATGCCGAAACCTTTGATTTGTATCACGATATAAAGAATATAGCATAATACGATAATGGATCCTGTAAATGCTTGATAGCCACTGCTATGATATCTGATTTTAAAATACTCAGGGATCGTGGCTATATCGTAATTCTTGATTCTGTTAGCCACGAAAATCAATAAAGAACAGCCAAGAAGCCAGCCGACTACTGAATACAGCAATGGTGAGTATCCATAAAGATAAACTGATCCTGTCACGCTCTGCATTGAAACCGCACTGAAAAGCGTGGCTGTGAAGGTAGAAACACTGATAAAAAGGCCCAAGCTGTTTCCGGCTACACAAAAGTCTTTAATCGTATTGGTTTTCTTGAATCCGTTTTTGCCCATCATCAGAAGCAAAACTGTATATATCGCAAAATACAGCATGTAAACCATGACCCTATTCATCGCCTTCCCCCTTTTCCGTGCGGCTTAGTGCAAATGCAATAATAGTCGGAAGAAAAGCTGCTAAAAAATAGAGGCCTCCAACAATGATCCAGGTTTTCGCGGGCAGGCCTAAAAACATCATTTGTTCTGTCATATTATAAACCTTTCAAATATACCATTAACACCGTTTCGAGTAGTAAAAAAATCAAAGTAGCTTTATTATATCATATCCGAAAAAATCCGCACTCTTTTTTGAGCGATATCGATCAATTGTGAATTACCGCTCTAATAATATGTGCGGAATTGCACATGCAAATCAAAATTTCTACACCTTTTCATTGAAATTGCTTAAATAATCCATTGGCATGTCTCTTGCTAATTATTCAATACGAATGACGCAATAATAATTGCATTTTATAAAAATTAAGGGAGGAAATGATTATGTCTATTAAAAGAGAATATGGCAAAGAGCAGCCATATCTGCCTGCAGGACCTTTTAAGATCAGAATTCCATTTGTGCACTATCGTTTTGAATGGGCTGATTACATTCAGGGGCTTCTTATGTGTGCTGTTTGTTTGAGCGCCATACCAATGCTCCAGGAGTATCTGGGCATGCCTTTTGAAGTCGCACTTGCTGTTGTCGCCTTGAATGGCATGTTGTATTGTATTCATGTATTTTTGGGCGATCCGGTAGTGCCCGGCTGGGTTACACCGGCTATACCTCTGCTGATGCTGTATGTCAGCGGATTCGAAATGGGGCCTGAAAGAGTACAGGCGCTGATTGCTTTCGAAATGACACTAGGTATTCTGGCGATTTTGTTAGGTGTTACCGGCCTTGGAAGAAGAATGGTTTCTCTGGTTCCAAATGCCATGCAATCCGGTTTGATAATGGGTTCAGGATTTGCTGCTGTAATGGTTATATTCAAGCCAGAAGCGCGTTTTGATACCTTCCCGATCACGATTACTGTCTGTATCGGTATCGGTTTTTATCTTCTATTTTCAAATCACTTCAAAGCTCTGGCGCCAAAACACACAGCTACGCGCATACTATCAAATCTAGGCATATTGCCGGTCATCCTCTTGGCAGTAGTCGTTGGTCCTCTTGTGGGAGAGACTGAATGGCCGACCATCGAGTGGGGCTTGTCTGCTCCGGCATTTGCAACTCTGTTTTCAGAATGGACCTTCTTCGGCGTGGGATTCCCGAAAGCTTCTATGTTTATCCAGGCGCTTCCAATGGTATTTTCTGCATACATTATTTTATTCGGCGATATGATCCAATCCAAAGCACTGCTGGAAGACGCAAGCAAATACAGACCGGATGAAAAAATCGATTACAATCCTAACAGATCGCATATGGTATTCGGACTTCGTAACCTCATCATGTCAGTCCTTGGACCGGACATCACCATGTGCGGCCCTCTCTGGGCAGCAATGCAGGTCGTTGTATGCGAACGTTATAAGCACGGACCTAAAGCAATGGAATCCATCAATGGCGGTGCCGGATCCTTCAGATTTGGTACTCTCACAGGCTATTTCATTCTTCCGATCGTAACCCTCGTAACACCAATACTGGGAGTGGCGTTAGCTTCCACCATGCTGATCCAGGGATATGTATCCGTTCGTGTCGGAGTGATGAAATCCAGAACATTCAATGATCTGGGTATCGCCGGTATCATGGGTGCAGTTCTGGCAACAAGAGGAGCTGCTTGGGGACTTGCTGTAGGCATCGTTCTTTGCCTCCTGATCCAGTTGGGCAACAAGAAAGAAATGGATGATTATATTTATGAAAGCGTTCAGATGGAAACAGCCGACAATGAAGATAATGATGAGGACAAATCTGTCGCTTAGTAGATAGCATAAGTATGAGAGGAAAAAGTTTTGGAAATCGTTATTGAAGAAAATGTAAATGATTATCTGATTAAAAACGGATCAGACAGTATTATCATCGATATGATACCTGATAGAACCAGCGCATGCTGCGGTACAGGGAAAACAAAAAAATTCTACGTCCCTTTCATCAGAATTCCAGGCGTAGATGAACATCCTGAAAAAGGCTACACTAAATATCAGACAAAAGGGATCAATATATATATATCAGAAAAAGCCTTGCTCGCAGCGAATGAAACCATAACGATTTTTATTGAAAAAACCCTTATTATTTCTAACTTGGCCGTCAAAGGTATCGACTTATATATCCCTGAAAACCAATAATCAATTATATATGGCGCTATATAAGAGCCGCGGCATCCATGGATGCCGCGGCTCTTATGTTAGATGGATCTTTTATTATATGTATCCTATATACCCTTGATTATTTTTTCTAATATATCAAGTCCGGCGTCCAGTTCATCATAGCTGATTGTAAGAGGCGGAAGCAGACGTACTTTGTTTTTCGCTGTAAGCAGCAATAGTCCCCGTTCAAGTGCGGTCTTCACCAGTTCCTTCGGTTCCGCACCTTGGACCTGAAATCCGATCATAAGTCCGATGCCATCCATTTCGCACACTTTTTCTAATCCTGCCAACCGTTCTTTGATGTAGGTTCCTTTTTTCGTTATGCCTTCAAGGAATTCCGGCGTCAACCGTTTCATGACCTCGATGCCACCGGCACAGATGGCCGGATTCCCGCCAAAAGTAGTACCGTGATCACCTGGCTGAAGAACATCTTTGCACTTTTCTCCGAATATTGCACCGCCCAAAGGCAGTCCTGCGCCGATGCCCTTTGCAAATGTCACTATATCGGGTTTGATATTATAGTGTTCATAGCCAAAAAGTCTGCCTGTTCTGCCGATTCCTGTCTGGACCTCGTCAACTATCAAAAGGATATCCTGATTGTTGCACAAGGCTTCTATCTCCCGGACAAAATTCCTGTCCAGGACATTGACTCCGCCTTCGCCTTGAATCACTTCTATCATGACTGCACATGTCTTCTCAGATATTTTTGACTTGAGGCTTTCAATATTGCAGTCGGCATACAGAAATCCCTCAACAAAAGGGAAAAAATCCTTGTGGTAATGATCCTGCCCTGTTGCTGTGATGGAAGCCATCGTTCTGCCGTGAAATGAGTCCGTGAGCGTGATGATTTCATTTCTTCCCGGAACAGCATTTCCATATTTCCTTGCTGTTTTAATGGCGCATTCATTGGCCTCGGCACCTGAATTGGCAAAAAAAACTTTTGCCATTCCTGATTTAGTCACTAGCAGTTCAGCCAGCTCGCCGCAAGGTTCGGTGTAGAACAAATTTGAGCAGTGCTGCAGCTTGGCCAGTTGGCCGGATACAGCCGCGATCCATCGATCATCGCAAAATCCCAGACTATTGACACCTATACCGGAAGTGAAATCCACATACACTTTCCCGTCAAAGGAAGTGCAGATCGCATTTTTCCCTTTTTCCAGGCAGACATCATACCTCGCATAAGTCCCCGTGATATATTTTGCATCACGGCCCTTTATCATTTCTGTTTGATTCATCGGCCCGCCTCCGCTTCTTTTGCCGTGGTCCTCGAAATCATCGTACCGATGCCTTTGTCCGAAAACAGTTCGATCAGGATCGAGTGCTTGACCCTTCCATCAATAGATCGGAAGAGCGTCGTGTAGGGAAAGAGTGTAGATCTCGGTGGTC
>CALBZG010000171.1 GCA_937889655.1 uncultured Clostridia bacterium | reverse complement strand
CTGGCTTGCAGAACAAGGGAAACGGATCCTTCGCAGCGGCAGCGGTATCTTGCTGCGTCGTATGGCAGAGGATCAGGAGGACCATGTTGACGCAAAACTTGTGATCGATGCGGCAAAGCAGGGAGATCCTTTGGCACAAGGCGTTTTTGAAGTATTTATTGACAATCTTAGCGCGGCTATTACTTCCATTACTTCTCTTCTTGACCCTGAAATCATTGCCATCGGAGGCGGTGTGGGAGAGTCCGGAGACTTCCTGTATGGACCCCTCAATAAGGCGGTAAAGGAAAAATCATTTTTCAAGTCGAACTATAAAATTGTTCCTGCATTCCTGGGGAATAAAGCAGGCATGGTCGGGGCAGCGCTGCTGTATAGAAATGAATTTTAATCAAACAGGGGACCTTTTATGAAATCTTTACGCTTTGCTCTAAGGCAAATTGTACCCATAATCTTTTCATATGTTTTTGTTGGTCTGGCTTTTGGCATATTAATGCATAAGGCCGGATTTTCGCCATTATGGACCATTTTTTCCAGCGTCATTATATATGCCGGTTCCATGCAAATCGTGATGGTGTCGTTGCTGAGCGGTGGCGCATCCCTTCTGACCGTGGCACTGATGACGCTATTTATCAATGGACGGCATGTTTTTTATGGAATCGGATTCGTCGAGAAATTCCGGAAAATGGGATGGAAATATCCGTATATGGTTTTTACCATGACCGATGAAACCTATTCAATACTTTGCTCGATGAAATATCCGCTTGATACGAAGGAAGAAAAAGTCGATTTCTATGTTATGCTGTCATGCCATCTTCTTTGGATAGCAAGCACGGCTATTGGCGCGTTGGCCGGAGAAATGATCCCTTATGATATGACCGGCATCGACTTTTCAGCTACGGCTTTTTTTGTGACCGTTGTCGTCAGCCAGTGGCGCAGCTTCGGGTCTCATATCCCTGCAATCACCGGCCTTGTATCGGCAGTCATTTTTTATCTCTTACTAGGGCCCGATAAATTCATTATGCCTGCGTTGTCCATCAGCATGGTGGCCCTGGTCATCATGAGGGACCGGATTGCTATAAAAAAGGGGGGCGATGATTATGCAGGCTGAAGTCTTATTCACCGCAGGGATCATCGGTGTAGTGGCAGCGGTGACGTGGTTTATCAGAGGGCTCCCTTACTTGATGTTCGGAGGCAAAAAAAAAATACCGGACATAGCCTTGTATCTGGGGTCTGTCCTACCGGCGGCGATCATGATCATCCTGGTGGTATATTGTCTCAGGAATATCGATTATAAAACTTTTCCTTACGGAGGCGCTGAATTGCTTTCTGTTTTTGTTGTGACGGGGCTGCATATATGGAAGAAAAACCCCTTCCTCAGCATCTTTTTAGGAACAGCCTGCTATATGGTTCTGATTCGTACCATTTTTGCTTAATAAGTCTGCTTCAAAAATGTTATTATGTTGCCCAATTTTATGGCACGTGAGTCTTCAGGGAGTTTCCGCATTGTAATTCGCCGGAATCTCCCTTTTTTGGACAGAGGCTAAAACCATTGAATTTGCTTGATACAAGGAATAGCAACCCTCTTGGAGAGGGCTTTCAAAAGGCAAGATTTCTCCTTCAAATGAAATATTCAGAGTAAACCCAATTTTGAGTATATTAATTGACTTTTAAAATCTTTTATGGAAAAATGAAGTAGCTTAAAAGCATACGCAATTATTTTTAGGTACAAAAATTCATCAAATTTAAGGAGGAAAACTATGACGGACGAATTAAGAACCTCTGAGAAAAGCGAACGTACACTTGCCCGCGGCATAAGGCCATGGCATGTATCATTGATCGCTCTTGGCGGTATTATCGGATCCTGTTATTTCTTGGGGTTAGGTCTTACATTCTCTGAAATGGGTCCCGGAGCTGTAATAATCGGTTATGTTATTGCAGGTATCGTCATCTACGGGGTCATGCAATCATTTATGGAAATTCTCGTCAACATTCCGAGGAGAGGCTCATTCGTATCCTACGCTCGTGATTTTCTTGGCGACACCGCAGCAGCAGGTATCGGCTGGGCGTTCTGGGTGAACTGGGTGGTTTACATCCCTTCAGAAGCATTGGCTGTGGGAACGTTCATGAACTATTTCGTGGAATTGCCATTTGAAAATCCAGTGTGGAGCACATTTGTCTGGGGCATCATCGCCCTGGGGCTGTTAACAGCAATCAACCTCTATCAGGTAACTTGGTTCGGCCACATCGAATCCATCATGGCAATCATCAAGATTTTTGCAATCATTCTATTTGTGTTCTGTGGACTTCTGATCTGGTTAGGATTCATCGGTGGAAATCTCCACCCTTACACTCAGGATAGCGGATCTATCGGCTTCCAGATTCTTTTGGGCGGTGAGGGCGGCGCGATATCCAAACTGTTCCCTGCCGGCGGCTTCATCATCATCACTTACATGATCTGGACACTGGTCAACTTCCAGGGCTCTGAGATCGTCGGCCTTTCAGCTGCGGAGACTCAGGATCCAGCCAAGAATGTACCAGCTGCATGCAGAAAGGTAGCATGGCGTATCATTTTGATCTACATAATCCCTATTCTGGTTCTGACGCTGATCGTTCCATATGCAGAAGCAAGTCTGGATGAGAGTATTTTCGCATACACTCTTGGAGTATATGGATTAAAATGGGCCGCAGGCTTGTTCACCGTCGTTGTTCTTATAGCGGCATTTTCCTGCGCGAACTCCGGATTCTATGGAACTGTCCGCTCGATGTATGGTCTTTCTGTAGAAGGGCTTGCACCAAAGTTCCTTTCAAATTTAAACAGATTCAACGTTCCTTACAATGCGACCGTGGCCACGATCATTCCTTGCTGGCTGGTTTTCCTTCTCGGTTTTGCATCGGATTATCTGGGGATTTGGGGCGAAGGCGGTCTTCCGCTCTATGCCAAAATGATCGCAATATCAGGATTCACCGGAACCCTTTGCTGGCTCAGCATCTGCTTCTCCCAGTCCATATTCAGAAGGAAGCTCATTGAGAGAGGGTATATGCCGGATGAAGTTCTTGTGGCGAAAGCCAAGTGGTATCCTGGCCTTTGCTACTTTGCAATCGTTGTTCAAATAGCCGCAATGATCCTCTGTGTATTTGAGGATGTTGCAGTATTCGTTATTTCCCTGATAGCCATATTCCTTCCGATCATACTTTATGTGATCATGAAGAAACTGGGAAAGACCAGGACCAATGTAGTGCTGGGTGCTGACGAAGTTCTCTTCGACGAGAAGTTCCCTCCGCTGAAAAAGTAAATTCCACTTCCAATAATCATAATCTATTAAAAAGCGGATGGGCTTATTGTCCATCCGCTTTTTAATATGTTTAAGCTGTTTTTTACGTCGTTAGCATGTCGATTAAGGTATCCGTTTCTATTTAGCCAAGAATCTTTTTGAGATCTTCTTCAGCGGTGCTGATCGGCGAAATGTTGAAATTCTCTACCAGGAAGTTCAGAACATTTGGCGATACGAAGGCCGGAAGCGTTGGTCCCAGATAGATATTCTTGATTCCCAGATAGAGCAGCGTCAGCAGGATGCATACAGCCTTTTGTTCGTACCAGGACAGAACCAGGGTGAGAGGCAGCTCATTGACTGTGCAGCCGAAAGCCTCAGAAAGAGCCACGGCCACTTTGATCGCGCTGTAGGCGTCATTGCACTGGCCCATATCCATGATCCTAGGAAGTCCGCCGATGGTTCCAAGGTCCAGATCGTTGAAGCGGTATTTGCCGCAGGCAAGAGTAAGGATAACGGTATCTGCCGGCGATTTTTCAACAAACTCGGTGTAATAGTTGCGCCCGGTCTTTGCTCCGTCGCAGCCGCCCACCAGGAAGAAATGTTTGATTGCTCCTGCTTTGACAGCATCGATCACCGTACCTGCGACAGAAAGGACTGTTCCATGGCCAAAGCCTGTGGTGACCTGAGTTCCGCCGTTGATACCCGTGAAAGCAGTATCCTCTTTATATCCTCCGAGCTCAAGAGCTTTATTGATGACTGGTGTGAAGTCCTTATCCTCGCCGATATGGACCATCTCAGGATAATATACGACCTCCGTAGTGAAAATTCTGTCCGCATAGCTTGATTTAGGCGGCATCAGGCAGTTCGTTGTAAACAGAACAGGACCAGGAATGTTTTCAAATTCCTTTTGCTGGTTCTGCCATGCTGTACCGAAATTTCCTTTGAGATGCGGATATGCTTTAAGTTTAGGATAAGCATGTGCAGGAAGCATTTCCCCATGGGTATAAATGTTGATCCCCTTATCCTTTGTTTGTTCGAGAAGGAGCTGAAGATCCTTGAGATCATGACCGGAAATGACGATGAAAGGACCCTTCTCCACAGTCAAAGGCACGGTAGTTGGAACCGGTGTGCCGTATGTTTCTGTATTTGCCCTGTCCAGAAGCTCCATGCATTTGAAGTTGATCTCACCGACCTTCATAACCAGCGGCAGGAGCTGATCCATATTGTAATCCTCGCCGATGGCATACATTCCTTCGTAGAGGAAATCATTTACGGCTTCATCGGTGTACCCGAGGACCATGGCATGGTAAGCATAAGCGCCGACCCCGCGAAGACCAAACAAGATCAGCGATTTGAGAGAGCGAATATCCCCGTTGTCATTCCAAAGCTGACTCATGTCGTAATCATCTGTGCTGCCGCAGGAACCGCAGCAGCTGCAACCACTGGACATAGTGGCCTTTTCCGCTTCAACGGCATTTATCAGAGCTTTAAGGGACTCGTCATCAAAATTCACATTCGTTACTGTAGTGAATAAACCTTCGATCATCAATTTGTCAGTGCGCTCAGTCGGCGAATTTTTAATAGCAGCTCTTGCCAGACCGATCAGTGCGCCTGTCAGTTGATCCTGCAGATCGGATGTGGTTTCCTGCTTGCCGCAAACTCCCGCTTTGCCTGTACAACTTTTTCCACCTGCAGTTTGTTCGCATTGAAAACAAAACATGTTCATAATATTACCTCCGTGATAATTATATTTAAATTTTAACGTTAACAATTGAGTATTGATTATAGTTTATAGATTGTCGCACTTATTATCTTTTGTCGGACAGTGCTGAAACCTCTGAGGATCACCATTCCTAGTCTTCGATGATTTCACCACTGGTCGATATGGTCACAACCTGCCACGGGATCATTTTTCCGCTGTTTTGCAGCGCCATTTTCGCAGCATGTTCCAGTCCACCGCAACAAGGAACTTCCATCCTCACGATAGTGAGGCTCTTAATATTATTGCTCCTGAGGATTTCTGTCAGTTTTTCGCTGTAGTCTCCGCTGTCGAGCTTCGGGCAGCCTACAAGGGTGACTCGGTTTTTAATAAATTTGTTGTGGAAATCTCCATAGGCAAAAGCCGTGCAGTCTGCAGCCACAAGAAGATGGGCATTACTGAAGTATGGAGCGTTGATCGGCACCAGTTTGATCTGTACCGGCCACTGGCTCAACTGGCTTTCGCAGGAACAAGATCCTTGCATTTCTTGTCTGACTGGCTCCTGCCTGCGCTGGATAGCCTTTGACTGGGTCCCCGGGCAACCGCACGGTAGAGCCTCGCCCTGCAGGTTCATCGCTTCCGTGTGTTTGAGCTTATTCATTTGGACGGCCTGCTCATCGTAGGCCGGAGCTTCTCTTTCCTCGAAAGTGATGGCCCCTGTAGGACATGCCGGCAGACAATCGCCCAATCCGTCGCAGTAGTCTTCTCTTAGAAGCTTCGCCTTTCCGTCCACCATGCCGATGGCGCCTTCATGACAGGCAGCCGCGCACAATCCGCAGCCATTGCATTTGCCTTCATCGATTTTAATAATTTTTCTGATCATTTTTTTCTCCCTCTTAGCTTTCGCATATATTACTTCTACACTGGTTTTCATTGTATAATCACACAAGGTTGATTTAATGACTTGAGTATAATATAATCGGAGACGGAGTTATGTTGTATATACAACGAAAGGGAGAATATTTTAAAAAATGAAGAAATATTTAGAAGCACTCAAAGCCTGTACGTTATTTCGTGAAATCGACGAGGCAGAAATGGCGGCCATGCTGGACTGCCTGGGAGCAACTGTAAAAGCATATAGAAAAGGCACTTACATCTGGGCAGCTGAAAGCAAAGCCCTTCAGGTCGGGATCGTGCTGTCCGGCAGTGCAAATATCGTCAAGGAAGATTATTGGGGCAACCGGACAATATTGGCGAAAGCCGAAAAAGGAGAAATGTTCGGAGAAGCTTTTTCCTGCGCCAATTTGGAAAGATTGCCTGTGGGGGTGGTGGCCGCGGAAAATACCGAAATTATGCTGATCGACTGTAAGCGTATCATCACCACCTGTTCTTCGGCTTGCTTGTTTCATACGAAGCTGATCCAGAATATGATGAAAACCCTGGCAGAAAAGAATATTATCATGACGCAAAAAATGGATCATATGGGTAGAAGAACCACTAGGGAAAAACTGCTTTCGTATCTTTCAAGTCAGGCGATCAAAGCCAGGAGCAACAGTTTTTATATTCCCTTTGACCGGCAGGAGCTGGCGGATTACCTGTCCGTCGATAGAAGCGCCATGTCCAATGAATTGAGTAAAATGAGAGATGAAGGGATCCTTTCATATAAAAAGAATTACTTTGTTTTGGAAAAGGAAAGCCTTGATCTTCATTAATAATAGAACATTTTTTCGTGCTAAAAATTTGCCTGTTGACAACCGGTCAAATTGTAGTAGTATTAATATGATATCAAAATGATATTGAAAACCTTCGCCTGAGATCAAATCGAATCCGGTATGCGATGCGAG
The DNA here is from genome assembly GCA_937889655.1 of uncultured Clostridia bacterium. Taxonomy (GTDB): domain Bacteria; phylum Bacillota; class Clostridia; order Peptostreptococcales; family Anaerovoracaceae; genus CALBZG01. Next base: position 12,378 of record CALBZG010000171.1, on the reverse strand, counting down.
GACATTGAGAATATCAGAGTGTCCATGCCGGGAGTCTAGAAAGATAATTGTAGCTATGTGTTTAGAAAAGAGGAGAATATGGAGACTACAGACAAAGAAATTATGAAAGCGGGACCTCAAAACGAAGAAAAATATGCCTGGAGCATAAGCGGCATGGCGGTTCTTATTATCAACAGCATGATGGAAATTTTCACGATCCTTGCATTCCTGGCAGGGATGGCGTTCTACAATGGCGGCCTGGCAGTGATAGCAGGTCTCTATGCATTTATCATCGGCCCGTTTATCTATGTGGGGCTGAAAATTTTAAAACCAAACGAAGCGTATGTTTTGACATTGTTCGGCAAGTACTACGGCAGTCTGAAAGGCGCGGGATTTTATTGGGTGAATCCTTTCTGCACGGCCGCCAATCCGGTGGCGGAAGCAGAGAAGCAATCGCTGCTGACCGTTCTCACCGACAGTGCAAAAACGAAAAAATCCCAGAGCACCACTCTTGCAAACAAGAAAATTTCTTTGAAAGCCATGACATTATCCAACGAGAAACAAAAGATCAACGATGAACTGGGGAACCCTATTGAAATAGGCATAGTTGTGATCTGGAGAGTCGTGAATACCGCCAAAGCGGTTTTCAATGTTGAAAACTATAAAGAATATTTGTCGATGCAGAGCGACTCGGCCCTGAGGAGCATTGTAAGATTGTATCCTTATGATACAGCGGAAGGCGGAGATGAAAAATCACTTCGGGGCAGCAGCCAGGAAGTGGCGGAAAAAATCAAAGTGGCCATTCAGGACAAAGTGAATGTGGCGGGGCTGGAAGTCGTGGAGGCGCGCATCACTCATTTGGCCTACGCGCCGGAAATTGCGGCGGCGATGCTGCAAAGGCAGCAAGCGGCGGCCATCATCGATGCAAGAAAGATGATCGTAGACGGAGCCGTAGGGATGGTGGAGATGGCCTTGTCTAAATTAAGCGAGAATGAAGTGGTGCAGCTTGACGAAGAAAGAAAAGCGGCGATGGTCAGCAATTTGCTGGTTGTCCTATGCGGAAACAAGGATGCGCAGCCCATTGTGAACAGCGGTTCAATATATTAATGGAAGCAACGGACCTGAAGAACATAAGGAAAAGGCAGGAGTATGGACATTAAAGATAAAGAAAAGGAAAAAGAAAAAAAACAAATACTCCTTCGCCTTTCGCCGTCTATATATAAGGAAATAGCCGCATGGGCGGAGGATGATTTCCGGTCGATCAATGGGCAGATCGAGTATCTGCTGAGCGAATGTCTGAAGCGGCGGAAAAATCGTGACACAAAGGATTAACCTTTGAAAAAAATGAAGGTATAAAGAAAAAAATGACGGTGATCCGATAACAGAAAATAAATCCTTGCAATTGCAAGGATTTATTGTATAATAAATAGGCATGCGACTCGCAAACAGCGAGTTGGCATAATCTCTGCGACGGGATAGGCCGTCGCCATTTAGTCCACAGGGAGGTGAATAATATGATAAATTATGAAATCATGTTCATTTTGGATCCTACACTTGAAGATGAAAAGAAGAATGCAACCGTTGAAACCGTAAAAGGGATCATCGAAGCAGACGGACAGGTCGGCAAGGTAGATGTATGGGGAATGAGAAAGCTCGCATACCCGATCCAGAAAAAGAACGAAGGCTACTATGTAGTTGTTGAATTCTCAGGAAATCCGGAACTGCCTAAAGAACTAGACAGAAGAATGAGAATCATGGATGCCGTTATCAGACATTTGATTATCAATAAAGACGAAAGGTAAAGCGGAGGGCGAAATGAATAGTGTAGTTTTAATTGGAAGACTGACTAAAGACCCCGAAGTGAGATATGTGCCCGAGACCCAGCTGGCCGTTGCCTCCTTTACCGTTGCCATCGACAGGCCTGTCAGAGACGGCAAAGAGAAACAGACGGATTTTCCACGAGTGACCGTATTTGGAAAACAAGCGGAAAATTGCGAGAAGTTCCTTGCCAAAGGCAGACTGGTGGGCGTTCAGGGAAGGATCCAGACCGGAAGCTATAAAAACAAAGAGGGTGCAACCGTATATACAACAGACGTTGTCGCTGACAGAGTTGAGTTTTTAGAATGGGGAGACAAAAAAGACTCCGATTCTCCAAAACAAAGCTTCGGTGTGCCGGAAGGTTTCCAGGCTCTGGAGGATGACGATATACCATTCTAAGATTATTAAATGATTAACGGAGGAATAAAATGATAGATAGGAAAAGGAACACCGGCGGCATGAGAAGGAAAAAGATATGCCAGTTCTGCGCCGACAAAGCAGAATCCATCGATTACAAGGATGTCGACAAGCTCAGAAAGTATGTAACAGACAGAGGCAAAATATTGCCGAAGAGGATTACCGGCACCTGCGCTATGCACCAGAGAGAAGTTACGACGGCTATCAAAAGAGCAAGGATCGTCGCATTGCTTCCATATGTTGCCGACTAGCACTAACAATGCACTAAGGAACAAAAGCTGATAGAACGGGCCTTTGGCGGCCCGTTTTTTGTTGCCCGGCAGATCATGCATCGACATCCCCCGGTGAACACGGAGACGCAGATATTTGCGGACAACGATAGGAATATGTGGTATAATACCATGGTGAATCTTCAAATAGCTGGTCATTGGAAGATAAGCACGATCAGAGCAGGCGAGACGGAGGGACAAGGATGTACGGTCTTGGAATCATATTAATAATATTATTCGTCCCTGCGGCGATCATGTTGAAATATATCCCGATGAGGGAACGTCCATATAAGGTTTTAACAGAAGCCGCAGCGGCGGCAGCCCTGGGCATCCTGTTTGTTTTTGTGCTTGCTTCGTCCACGGGCGTTAGCCTAGGGGAGAGACTGGGCGAAATGTCGGATCAGGCAATCGAAATATTGCTGGCAAATGAATCTTTTATGAACAATTCAGCCCTGGCGGAAATGAATGCCGAGGAGATCAGAAAAGCCCTTTCGTTATTTTACACCTTGCTGATCAACAGCCTTCCGGGGATTTTGCTGATTATAACGGGCGTCGTCTCTTATTTAGAGTACATCCTGATTGCGAAGGTATTGGCAAGAAAGGTGGATAACGTACGAAAATTGCAGGAGTTTAAAAATTTCACTCTGCCCAAGTCGGCATTATGGGGCTGGCTGACGGTATTTGGAGCAGCCTGGCTCGTCAGCAGGGGCTTCGACATCGGAGAAATGGTCCTAATAAACATCGGTATATTGATGGAATTTTCATTTGTGGTTCAGGGCTCGGCGGTGATATTTTATTTTATGGATAGCAGGAGGATCCCCAAGCCCGTTGCAGTGATCATTATCTTCCTGTTTATCGGTACACGAATGACTCAGACATTGCTTTTTACGTTTGGCGTCGTGGATCTTGTTTTCAACTTCAGAAGCAGAATGACCCGTAAATCCTTATAAAATAAACGAGGGTGATATGACAGATCGAAACATGCTAAAGAAATTAATCGAATATTCACCTATGCCATCCTGTGCTATTGATGAAAAGGGTGTTATTATTGCGGCAGACAAGAGTTTTTCTAAAATATTCAACATCGAGGATGCAACGGGACTGGACATCCAGTGCCTTTTGAATATAAAACTCAAGCAAATACAGATGGATGATCCGGAGAAGGGATTGAAATTTGTAACTAATAATAATTTCTACAAAATCCTCGTAACGAAGATGGCGGAGGAAGACGGCTCATATATCATTGTATCCATGAAGGATGTCACTGCATTTAAAAATCTCAAGGATCTTTACAATGATGGCCGGGATGTGATCGCTATCGTAAACATTGACAACTATGAAGAGCTTTATCAAGGCACTTCGGAAGAAAACCGAGCTGTCCTGTTTTCCACCATTGACAAGGTCATCAGAAACTGGGGAATAAAAATAGAAGCTTCTGTGACGAAATATACGAATAGCAGATATTTGATGGTATTTTCTCATCAGCAGCTCGAGTGCCTGACCGAGTCAAAATTTGCCATTCTGGACGAGGTCCGGGCCATTGAGACAGAAACGGATTTTCCCGTGACGCTTTCTATCGGAGTGGGAGTCGGCGGCAAAACACCGGCTCAAACCGACGGGTACGCTGTGGAAGTTCTGGACCTTGCGCTGGGACGCGGCGGAGATCAGGCGGTTGTAAAAAGAATCAATAAAATCGAATATTATGGCGGAAAGACCCAGGCTGTGGAAAAAACCAACAAGGGAAAATCCAGGGTGGTTGCCCACGCGCTTCTAACACTGGTAAATCAGTCGTCGAAAGTCTTCATCATGGGACACAAAAATCCCGATATGGATTCCTTCGGAGCATCTCTGGGGATTTTCAGATATTGCGACAGCAGATATAGCGAAGCCTATATAATCATCAATGATTACAATGAAACTCTGGAGGATATGGTCAATCTGGCTAAGAAGTCGGGCAGCTATAATTTCCTGACCAATGATGAGGCTCTGGCCATAGCGGACAAGGACACCCTGGTCATCATCGTTGATTTTCACAGGCCGGTTTTGGCAGATTGTCCGGAACTGCTCACTAAAACAGACAGGATAGCCATCATCGACCACCACAGGAGGGCGGCGGATTGCGTTGAAAATCCAGTGCTCATGTACCTGGAGCCATATGCGTCTTCGACGGCGGAGCTCGTATCAGAGATCCTGAGGTATACGGGCGACCGGAAAAATGTTGATAAGCTGGAAGCTGAAGCCATGCTTGCGGGTATCACCATGGATACAAATCGGTTTTCCGTTAAAACCGGAGTTCGAACCTTTGAAGCGGCTTCCTGGCTGAGAAGGCAGGGAGCGGACACCACCGAGGTCAAGAGATTTTTTCAGACAGACATGAAACTTTTCAAGCTGAAGGCCAAGTGTATTTCAGAAGCCGATATAACGGAAAGCGGAGAAGCTCTTACGGTTTGCGAGGGCGAACACAGCAATGCTCAGATCCTCACTTCCCAGATCGCTGATGAACTCTTGTCTATCAAAGGGGTGAAAGCAAGCTTCGTGGCAGGGAGAGACAATTTTGGCTGCACCATGGTAAGCGCCAGGTCCCTGGGAGAAGTGAATGTACAGTCGATCATGGAGAAAGTCGGCGGCGGCGGGCATCTTACCACTGCCGGAGCTCAACTGAAGATATCTCCGGAAGAAGCCATTTTCAAGCTCAACGAAATATTGAAGGAGGAAAAAATATGATCGTAATTCTGCTTAAAGATTTAAAGGGGACCGGCCGTGCCGGAGACGTTGTCAAAGTCAGCGACGGGTATGCCAGGAATATGCTTATTCCAAAGGGAATAGCCAAAGAAGCCACCGAAGGAAACATCAGAAGCCTGGAAAAAGCCAAAGCCGTACAGGCGGAGAAAGTGGCGGCGGACAAGGATGCTGCCCGCCAGCTTGCCGACAAAATAAATGATCTTACTGTCAATATAGCGACAAAAGGCGGGGAAGGCGGCCGGTTGTTCGGATCCATCACATCGAAGGATATCACGGAAGCTCTAAAGGACCAGCACGGCATCGATATCGACAAAAAGAAAATGATTTTAGAAAGCCCGATCAAACATACAGGTGATTTCAATGTGGAAATCAAATTATTCTCTGAGGTGACGGCAATACTAAAGGTGAAAGTTACAGCATAGAAGTATGATCAGCAATTTGGAGAAATAGAATGGTTGAGAGAATACCTCCTCATAACACTGAAGCTGAAATGTCTGTTCTTGGAGCAGCCATGCTTTCAAAAGACGCTCTTTTCGAGATCATGGAAGTCGTAAGGGCAAATGATTTTTACAGCGGGATGCATCAAGAAATTTTTCATGTGATCACCGAATTATACAGATCGTCAAGACCTGTTGATACGGTTACCGTCGTGGAAGAACTGAAGAAACGGAATGCCCTCGAAATGGTTGGCGGCCGCGGGTATGTATTTTCCCTGGCGTCAGGTGTTCCTTCAACGGCAAACGCCCGGGAATACGGAAAAATCGTTGCAGAGAAAGCGGGCTTGAGAAAACTGATCGAAGTGTCCTCGGAGATCATCGATTTGGGATACCAGGAAAAAGTCGAAGCAAAAAATGCTATTGATATTGCGGAACAGAAAATATTCGAAATCACCCAATCCCGCCAATCAAAAGAAATCGCTTCTATCAGGGACGTCCTGGATGAAAACCTCAATATGATAGACGAAAATTCGAAGCTTGAAGGCCAGGTCACAGGCGTGCCATCCGGGTTTATGGATTTCGACAGAAAATTCGGCGGCTTTCAGAAATCGGATCTGATCATTCTTGCTGCCAGGCCGTCCATGGGCAAGACTGCCTTTGCGCTGAATGTAGCACAGCAGGCGGCTTTGAAAGCAGGCGCAAAGGTCCTGATTTTTTCTTTGGAAATGTCCAAGGAACAACTGGGTCTGAGATTGCTTGCCATGGAATCCAGAATCGAATCTCAAAAACTTAAAATGGGGGATTTGCAAGGCCGGGAATGGGAACAGCTCAGCACAGCCATCGACGCCTTATCGAAAGGCTCGATATTCATTGACGATACACCGGGGATCACTGTTTCAGAAATAAAGAACAAGTGCAGGCGCCTAAAGGCTGAAAAAGGATTGGATCTGATCCTCATCGACTACCTCCAGCTCATGAGCTATGAAGGGCGTACAGAAAGCAGACAGCAGGAGATCACGGCGTTGTCCAGATATCTGAAGCAGCTGGCAAGAGAGGTCAATTGCCCGGTCATCGTGCTTTCACAGCTTTCCAGAGCGCCGGAGCAAAGAGCGGACCATATACCTGTTCTTTCCGATTTGAGAGAATCAGGCTCCATCGAGCAGGATGCCGATATCGTAATCTTTTTGTATAGGGATGAATATTATACACGAGAAAATACTACAAAACCGGGAGTCTGCGAAGTTATTGTGGCAAAAAACAGGAGCGGCCCTACAGCAGCCATAGAACTGACATGGCTCAGCAACTACACAAAATTTGTTGACAAGAGCAATATCGGAGGAGAATTTTAGTGAAACTGACTCCCGCCAGCTGGGGCGATCCATGCTTCAAGGACACTCATGTAAACAATACGTTTATCAATAATTATATGCCTGACGCGCCGGGAGACTTTGTAAAGGTTTACCTGTATTTTTTAATGCAGCAAGAGCTTGACACAGAAGTGGACATTTCAATTGCAGCGAAAGCCCTGAAGCTTGATGAAAGCAGGGTGAAGGAGGCATTTATCTATTGGAGCAAGATGGGCGTAGTCAGTGAAGCACCGGAAATTCACAAAACTGAAAACATCTCCGTTAGCTGTCCACTGAACGATCAGGATCTGGCAGACCTTTTTTCCATGATACAGCGAGTGGTGGGAAGACCTCTGGGAGGCTCGGAACCTGCAGAAATAGTATCGTGGCTTTCGGACTACGGCGCCACGCCGGAAATGATCATGTATGCATTCACCTATTCTTCAAAAAACAGACACAATACAAGTATAAAATATATTAGCGCTATTGTGAAAGATTGGGCTGAAAAGAATCTGATGGACGCTGAAAAAATAGAACAGCATCTGGAACAATGCGATGTTTTAAATCAGAAGCATAGGCGCGTTTTCAGAGCGTTGGGCTTTTTAAGGAATCCCACAGAAGCCGAAAGGGAACTGATGGACAGCTGGTTTGAAGAAAGGGGCTTTACAGTGGAAAAAGTGCTGGAGGCCTGCGGTAAAACCACTGGGATTTCAAATCCGAATCTGAATTATATCGATAAAATCCTGAACGACTGGCAGAAAAACCGCGCAAGTGAATTAAAAGGATTAGGTTCGCCGGGCTTAGGCGGTGGGGGTGTGGAACTCCGGTATGCACGCATGAGGGATGCTGCCAAAACAGCAATGGAGGAGCGAAAGCGCGAAGTTTACAGGAGGATCCCCGATATAAAAAAGCTGGATGAGGATATGACTGAAATCAGTCTCAATATGACCCGGGCGGCCCTAAAAGGAAGCCAGGCGGACTCTGACTTGCGGCAGATCCTGAAAGCACGATTGAGCAAGGCCATGGAAGAAAGAGCATTTTTGCTGACAGAATCGGGACTCCCTGCGGATTATACAGAAATAAGACATTATTGTCCCATTTGCAAAGATACGGGCATGACTCCGGAAGGTTTGCGATGCGTCTGCTACGATAATGTCAAAAAAGAAGCGGGGATCGACAAAACGTAAACGGCACGAAAGGTATGATCAATGGCATTATTCGATTCCGATAAAAGTAAGAAAAAAAATGAAGAAAAACTGAGATCAAAAAACGATTCCGAAACCAATGCCCAGGGCTTTGGAAATTTGTTGTCTCAATATCCCGACTATGAGAATCTTACGCGGGAAGAGGCTAAAGAGCTTCTTCAGAAAAGGATCTCAGAAAAAATAAACAGCATAGCCGAAATCGACTATGAAAAAGCTTTTAGCAAAGCGGTAAAAACAGGCATAGGCGAAAAGGAACTTACCACCGAGGATGTGGACAAGAGAATGGAGGAGCGCCGGATGCGGCGCGCTCAAACTATTGCCATGCAAGCCATTACGCAAAGCCAGATAGATGCAGCTCTGGCGGAAAAGGCAGAAGCCCGCAAAAAAGCGGAACCGGTGGTTCCGCGATGGGCAAAGGATGAGGAAAAAATAGCGAAAATCCCGGGGCACACGATGGATCTAACCAGAGTGGCTGAAAAGGTTCGTGAAGCCGAAAGGCTTTCTAAAAAAGAAGCGCTGGTTTTCGCAAGAGAAGAAAAAGCCGTGGCAAAGGCCAGCGCTATCGCTGAAAAAGTTGCCATCAAGGAAGAGGCATCCACCGAACGACACGCCAGATCAATTGAAAACTACGCAGCCCGGGAAGAAAAGGATGTACGTAAAGCGCAACGGGAAGCGGAAGAGATAGCGCAAAAACAAAAGGCCGATATAGAAAGACTCCATTACAAAGCATTACAGGAAGAAGAAAAAGAACTAACCAAAGAGGAAAAACAGAAGCAGAAACAGGCCGTCAGGGAAGCCAGATGGCATGCCTGGCAGCAGGCTTTCGAAAATAAATTCGGCCCCGGTGCAGAAACCATAACTAAAAACCTCCCTGCTTTTTGGGTCAAATTTCTTGAAGCAAGAGAATTGATGTTTGTCCGTAACGAAGAAAAGGCTGAGGAGTCCGACAGGAAGCATGAGCTGCGGAAGCTCCATGCGATCAAAGAGGAGAAAAAGCGGGAAAGACGTTATAGCATCGAGGACAAAACAGCAAGGCGGATTTACGAGGACGAGATCGCACAGAGAAAGACCGGCATCATCGAGCGGGAGCAGCAGCGTGCAAGGGATATGGCAAAACGCAGGGAGCAGAAAATTGCTGATGCCGTGGCTAGAAGGAACGCCAGAAATATAGAAATGGTGGAAAGGGAAAGGGCTTATGTCTTTTCTGTTGCAAACAGAGAAAATATGCTCAGGGAAAGAGCAGAAAAATTGCTTGAACGGAAGCATCAAAAGGCAAAGTTAAAAACCCTGCCTAAAGATGAACGTAAAGCCAGCCTGGAAGCACTAAAAAGGGCGGCCGTTACAGAGCGGTTGGCAGCTGCCAGGATCAGGGAAGAAATTATCATTGCAAACAGATCTCTCCCGGACGATCAAATAACGAAGGTGCCTCCGGAAACTCCTGGTGGTGTGCTGGAACGTCTTGAGCATCTTTTTAGAGTCAATATTGATAAAAATATGATGACTCTGACAAAGTTCAAGCACAGGCTCATCGACAAGGGAGCTGTTTTAACGAATAAACTGGTTTCTGCCATCGACAGGATCGATCGCCGCGGAGATCAGATAGAAGACATCCTCCTTTCTGTAGCCGGCGCCGCAGACTGGCGGACCGACAGGATAAAGATTTATTGCGACAGGCATAAGAAGGGACTCCTGGAAGCCATGGCAGGAGCATTGATCATATCGATGCTGGCCATCAGTTTCTATAATTTCGTCACCGGGTATGAGTATGCCTACAATGGCAGGATCCTGGGAATCGTCAAGGAACAGGAAAATGTTACTCTTCTTGTTGATGTTGTCAACGAACAGTTGTCAAAGGAGCACGATACAGAGATAACCATAGATAAAACACAAGACATCACATTTAACAGAGTGTTCATCATGGGCAAGGAAATCGACGACCAGGAACAGGTCCTGCGAAGGCTGACATACATGAGAGATCTCTCTGCCCAGGGCTATGCAGTCTATGTGGACAATGTGCGTGCAGGCATCCTGAACACCGAGGAGAATGCCCAGCGCGCGTTGGACAGCGTGATCAACTCCTTCCTCATATCCAGCCCAGACGTTGAATATGAAAGCGTTGGATTTGCGGAAGTTGTGGAAGTACGGCAAATCGAAACAAAACTGGGACTGATCAACAGCGTGGATGACATGGTGGAGAAGCTGCTTACGGGCGGACGCAAAACGGCGACCCACATCGTGCAGGCAGGCGAAACATTTGCCGACGTAGCCCAGACATATGGCATCAGCCAGGAGCAGCTACGAGCATCCAATCCGGAAGTAAATGTTGCACAACTGGAGATCGGACAGACTCTGCAGTTGACTGAAAAAACGCCGATGATCAGAGTGCAGACAGTAGAAACCAAGTCATATACAGAGTATCTGAAACATGCCACGACCTATCAGGACGACCCTAAAAACTGGAAAGGCGAAGAGACTGTCAAGGTGAAAGGCATGGATGGAGAACGCAGAGTCGTCGCCAAGATCGTCCGAAATAATGGCGTGGAAGTAGCCAAGATGATACTTCAGGAAGAAGTCGTATCGGAACCGGTCGCGGCTGTGGTCCTTGTTGGGACCAAACCGCCTCCGCCTCTCAAGGGAACGGGGACCTTCATCTACCCGGTTTCAAATTATAAATTGACCTCCAAGTTCGGCTACAGATGGGGAAGGATGCACAGCGGAATAGATATGGCTGCTCCTGTAGGAACAAAAATTAGGGCATCCGACGGCGGGACCGTCACAATGGCAGGCTATAACGGGCAACTGGGTTATTGTATAGTCATCGACCATGGCGGCAATCTAACCTCTGTGTACGGACACTGCAGCAAGCTGTTCGTATCGGTGGGTGAAAAGGTCTACCAAGGGCAATATATCGCAAATGTCGGAAATACGGGCAGAAGCACCGGGTCCCATTTGCATTTTGAGATCCGCTATCTGGGAGAAGCCAGAAATCCGTTTAACTATTTATAGTAAGCAGTAAGATAATTCATTACAAGCTCCGCTTAGAAGGAGGCGTAAAATGGACTTGAAAAAAGTTCTGATCATCGAAGACGAAAAGCCAATATCGGATATTATCAAATTCAATCTCGAGAAGGACGGCTTTCAGGTGGAGTCGGCATATGACGGTCAGGAGGGCTTGGCAAAAGCCCTGAGCGTCAATCCCGATGTAGTGCTGCTTGATGTGATGTTGCCGGGGATAGACGGATTTGAAGTTCTTAAAAGGGTTCGGGAGAAAAGCAGAGTCCCTATTCTGATGCTGACGGCGAAAGAAGAGGAAGTGGATAAAGTGCTGGGCCTTGAGCTGGGGGCAGATGATTATATCACCAAACCCTTCGGCATGCGTGAGCTGATTGCACGGATAAAAGCTAATATTCGAAGGACGGGCAACAGCGATCCATCGACGGAAGAGCCTTCCAACCTGAATGTTTTCGGCAATCTCGAGATCGATATGAACAGGTATGAAGTCCGCAAGGGCGGACGCGCGCTGGAACTCACTCTTCGGGAATTTGAACTGCTGAAATATTTGGCGGAAAGAGAAAACAAAGTTTTCTCGAGAGAGCAGCTTCTGGAAGAGGTTTGGGGCTACGAGTATTACGGGGATATCCGTACAGTGGATGTAACGGTAAGAAGGCTTCGTGAAAAGCTTGAAGACGATGCAGGGGAGCCCAGATATATCATGACCAAAAGAGGGATCGGTTACTACTTCACAAGGCCGTAAAACCGGAAGGAATATGAATATTAAAAGAAGAAGCCGCGGAATACGGTTAAAAATTGTACTTATATACTGCCTGCTGGTGTTTATAGCAACCACGATAATCGGTGCATTTATCATGTCTCAGACTGAGGACTATCTTCGAGGAGTCACCCGGGACAATATGAGCAATGCGATCCGGGAAGGAACTCTGCTGACTTCTCTTCAGGGTTATGCCAGTCTGAGGGAAAACAGTGAAGAGATCCAGGCTAGTGTGGATGCCTGGGGAGGCAGCCTGGAGGAAGAGCTGTTTGTTGTGGACAGCAACTTCAACATCATTGCCGCCAATAATGCCAATGCCGGAAAGAGCGCTTTGGGCATATTGGATGAAGCTCTGATCCTCGAGGGGCTGGCAGGGGAAGATACCGAAAGCGAAAC
>CALBZG010000170.1 GCA_937889655.1 uncultured Clostridia bacterium | reverse complement strand
GTAAACATATTTCCATGTTTTATATCACGCAAAAACTGTGCCATTTTTTTAAAAAGCCGGTTTTAACATTTTCGAAATTTATTCATCCCTTGTGTAAAGGCCAATTAGAAGCATTCTTCGACCTTCCGCAAGAGAAACCTCGCTTTAAGGATTTTCGGCGGAGTCCGTTTTTTATTGCTTTACAATCGGTCCATCTGTCAGGTAGACAGTTGGACTGTACGGTTACTCGGACAACTGTACGGTTATCGGTCACTCAAGTTCTTTCAGTTTATTCATTGTTTTCCTGATGCAATATGTTACAATTTTAATCAAGTCAAGCATTTTTGAAGTTTTTCAAATAGGAGGAGGTCTTATTCTGTATGGATATGAAGCTGAAGGATAAAGTGGCGGTCATTACCGGAGGTGCCGGAGACATCGGTGCGGAAACCGCCCTTGAATTTCTCGAAGAGGGCTGCAAAGTAGCTGTCTGCGGCCGTTCCGAACAATCCCTGGCCAAATTCGAAAATCTCGCAAAGGAAAAGGGCTTTGATGTGATGACCTACGTTGCCGACGTAACGAGCATGGATGCTCTTGAAAAGTTTGCCAAGGCGATTGAAGAAGAATACGGGGGGATCGATATCTGGGTCAACTGCGCAGCCATCGAAGGTTATTCACCGCTGATGGAATGCACCGAGGAATTCTGGAACAAAGTACTGGATATCAATCTTACCGGAACATGGAGAGGCATGAAAGCTGCAGTACCTTATTTGGAGAAACGTGGCGGGGGAAGTATTGTAAACGTATCCTCCTTCTGCTCCATCGTTCCCACGGCAAAAAACGGGATCTATTCCGTATCAAAAGCAGCGGTGGACAGCCTTACCAAGGTGATGGCCGCTGAGTTGGCTCCTAAAAATATCCGTGTAAACGCCATACTGCCCGGATTCACCGCGACGCAGATGACGGCTGACAAAGTTGCATCTATTATGGATATGCTGGTAGAACCGATCTCCATGAGGAGGTTGGGAAATCCGGGAGATATTGCCAGAGGCATTGTATTCATGGCCGGAGACGGTGCCCGCTATATTGACGGCGCGACCCTGGTGATATCAGGCGGCAAATTCATAGTACAGAACCCTCAGGACCCGTGGAATAATTATCAGGGAGGTTATTGATCGAATGAGTGAAAAATATTACTGCCCGGAATGTTTATCAAAATTGGAGAAGAAGGAAGGCTGCGGCTCGATTTCATATTTCTGCTATACCTGCAGAAAGCTGGTGTCCCGGAGCAAAATGCTAACGGAAGAGCAAATGGCCATGAAGGAGCGCGAATGTGCCGAAAGCCCCGAAACTATTGAATCCGAAGGTTCAGCCGATGCTTGACCTTATCATAAAAAATGGGATTCTGCTGTCTATGGCGGGAGGAAAGGCCGGGATCATTCCTCATGGTGCAATAGGCATCCGGGATGATCAAATCATATGTGTCGATGAGTCGTTGACCCTTGAAAAATTATATACTGCGAAAAGAGTCATCGATGCAGAAGGCAAATTCATCCTGCCTGGTTTTGTAAATGCCCATACTCACTCTTCCCTTGGAATAGGCAAAGGCATTCTAACCGGTCTGAGGTATTACCTGGAGCAGGGGCTTGCCGGTTATATTGAACCGGGAAACATCGAAACGACAATGGCCGGAGCGAGGATGCATATACTGGAAGGCTTGAAGCAGGGTTTCACTACTTTTTGCGACAACAACTCGAACATGGATAAAATCGCAGCAATATATGAAGAGTTTGGCGCCAGAGCAAGGATCTCCGAGATGGTAAGAGAAATGCCCTGGGATTACCGAGGCAAACTGGAGGAAATATATTCTTTCGACCGCAAATATGCCGAACCGCAGCTGAAAGCCACCTATCGCCTGCTGGACCGTTACGGCACCGACCCAGCCGACAGAATCAGTGTTATGGTCAGCTTCCAGGGATTGGACTATAATTCCGAGGAGCTGGTGTTAGAAATCAAAGAATTGGCGGCGCGGCACAAAACCATGATCCACACTCATCTGGCCCAGTCCCCTTTTGAAGTCCGACAATGTGAAATGCGTTACGGTAAAAGACCCGTGGCAGTCATGGACCAGCTTGGACTTCTCAACCAGAATACACTTGCTGCCCATATGGTCTATAATACTTCCGAAGAAAACAAACTGGCGGCGCGAAATGGCCTGAGAATGTGTTATTGTCCGAACAGCTTCACCTTGGCCGGAGGCATACCGCCGGCCGCAGAATATCTTCATTTCGGCGGAACCGTCGGCATAGGCTCCGACGAGTGCACCTACAACTGCGTGAATCCGTTTGTCGAGATGCGGAGCGCTCTGATCCGGGGAAATATTGGAGCCCGTCTTGCAAGTGTTCCTCCGATCAAGCTATTCAGCATTTTCAGAATGGCTACAATTGAAGCTGCAAAAGTCATTGGAATGGATCAGCATATCGGAAGTCTGGAACCGGGCAAGAAGGCGGACGTGGTGATCTTCGACCAGCATACCGTGAATATGGTCCCGATCCTCGTATCACCGATGTCCAACGTCATCCAGAACATGATCATAGCAGCTACCGGAAGCGAGGTGGAAACCGTTGTCATCGGCGGCCGTATCATCATGGAAAAAAGAAAAATGCTGGCCATCGATGAGCCCGCTGTCATTGGCGATGCGCAAAAATTTGGCCAGCTGGCGGCTGAAGCCGCCTATGAATATTACAAAAATCTGCCCGATTCGGAAGTGCTGAAGCTTCAACAGGACTATTATCCGGACTAAGCTCTATTGCTTAACGACCAGGACCGGCTCCTCGGCATTATGGAGAACTTTATAGGTCACGCTCCCTATGAACAGTCTTTTTAATGCCGTGGCGCCCATCCCCTGAGACCCCATGACCACCAGGTCAACATCGTGGTCATCCAGATAGCTCAGGATCTGAGTAGCCGCATCGCCATACAGCAAAACGGTTTCACTGTTTTCAGCCAGAGCACCCAGAAGGCCTTTTGCTCTTGAAAGGTTTCGCTCCGCTGTTTCTTTTTCCTTTTCGACCAGATCCTGCTTGTTGACCTGGACTCCCACCGGATTCACACTAAGGTAGGCTTCGAATCTGGCAACGGCCAGTAAAACGATTTTGCTGCCAAAGGCCCCGGCGATTTTTTTTGCTTCCTGAACAGCGCTGGTAGAAAATGTGGATCCATCTACAGGAACAAGTATTGTTTTCATTTTATTCCCTCCCTTGATCTATACTGATCATCATATATAATTAGTACCCCGCCTGCCTTATTTTCCACAGGAATTAAGATTTTTATTTGCTTTTCTTTTATAACCGCTGCCACGGACACTTCGGACCAGTTGCAAAAAGACCTTTTCGGGCTGACTTTTGGTCGGCAGGAAAAGGTCTTTTTGCTTAGTTTGATGAGATTATTAAGCTTGAGGAATTATTTTTTCTTTAAAAAACGCCCGGGCTTTATCCGGCTCTACGTTGTAAGCCTCCCCGTTGACATTTACGGATACTCCTTTGATCTGGCATTCCTTCATGCAGAAAGCGGCCTTCAGATTGATTTTTTCATGCAGGTCGTGCTCTTCTATGAGTTGCTGGAAAGCCTGGATAACGTTGTACGATCCTTTGACATAGCATGAGCTGCCGATACAAACACTAACTTCTAACATCTCAGTTTACCTCCTTGTCCGCAGCATAGTGCACATGAAGCAGCTCGTGTACACGTCC
>CALBZG010000169.1 GCA_937889655.1 uncultured Clostridia bacterium | reverse complement strand
GTTTCGGGCTTTCCGCCGTCAATGAAAACGTTGTTCGAAGGGTCGGGTATTGCCCTGTATGCATTATGGACGACGGGGCTGAAGGGATACTCACCCGGCCATGTGCTTCCGTTCTTTCTGATGGTCATCCTGAACTTGTAAAGGTGGTCTGTATATCGGGGAGGAGGTCCCTGTACCTTCAGTTCGGGCGGCAGTCCGTCTTTGTAATGCTTAATGACTGCCGGGTAAGTTATGTCCTGAATTATCGCATTTATGTCTATCGCGGGAGATATTGAATTGCCCGCCCTGTACCTGGCACCTGAAAGTGCAATAAGATCGCCGCACTCCGTTGCATCTATGAAGATTTTTGCTGAGATAGTTTCACTTTTACCGTCAACTTTTACATCGACGGATCGGACCCTGTTTTCTGAGACTTTTACCGAAAGAAGTTTGGTTTTCACTAATATGTCGATCAGCCCAGCCTTTTCGAGCATTTCCTTGAGGATCATCTGGCCCGCCCATGGCTCGAATGCTATGGTGTCGCTGCCCCAGTAACAGATATTGTAATTCGTGTTTCTTGCGGAATAATACTCAATTACTTTTGTTATGAACTCAAGGTATATTCCGGTGCGGGTCTTAGTCTTGTCATCCATAGTAGAGACGGCAGCACCGGTCATCTGTCCGCCTATCCAGTCTGACTCCTCTATCAGGGCAACGGACATGCCCATCCGGGCAGCCTGTATCGCTGCGGAGCATCCGCCCGAGCCGGCACCTATTACAGCTACATCATAGAGCCGATCATCAGCCCGGGAAGTGCCGATGCATGTAGAAACCAAAATAAATATAACTGAGAAAAACAAAAAAAATCTTTTTCGCAAAACCATGACCCCCGCAAAAAACGCAATTTTATCGTAGTATTGTATATTATTATTTAACGATTTTCTGAAGCTTTTTGAAGCTATTTCAATAATATGGCCTCAGTCCAACAGATAGATCAATAATAATGAAAACAAGAGAGCAAATGAAGTCAGGACCGGCTGTAATTGGAGAAAACAAAATTGCTGTAAGGACAAAAATAAAGGACTGACGCGCCTTGATCAAGGGCACGTCAGTCCTTTTATATGTAAAGTGATGTTTATTTGGGTATGGTCCCTTCAACGCCCTCAACGAACCAACTCATGCCGAGCATTTCGCCGTCATTCAGGTTCTTTCCCTGCTGGACAACGACCTTACCGTCCTGTCCCTTGATAGGCCCGTAGAAGACGTCCCATTTGCCGTCAAGGATCTTTTTCTTTTCGGCAGCTACGATCTTTTTAGTCTCTTCCGGAACTGCCTTGCCGTAGGCGGAGAGGTCGACCATTCCGTCCTTCATGCTCCACCAGATCTGCTCTGATTTCCAGGTCCCCTTTTCAATTTTCTTGACTGCGTAATCGTAGTACTTGCCCCAGTTCCATATAGGGGTCACAAGGTGGCGGGTCGGTGCGTATTTGTCCATCGGGTTGTTGTATCCGATGACCCACATGCCGAGTTCTTCAGCTGCCTGAGGAGCTCCGCCGGTATCGGCGTGCATCGCTACAGTATCGCACTTTGCATCGTAAAGAGCCTTTGTTGCTTCTTTTTCCTTTGCAGGATCATGCCACGAGAATAGCCAGACTACTTTTACCTTGGCTTTGGGGTTGACTTTGCGTACTCCCAGGGTAAAGGCATTGATCCCGCGAATGACTTCGGGGATCGGGTATGCTGCAACATAGCCTATAAGATTAGATTTGGTCGCTTTGCCGGCAACAAGTCCCGAAAGATATCGGGGCTGGTACATGCGGCCGAAGTATGTGCTTACATTCGGAGCCACTTTGTAGCCCGAGCAGTGCATGAAATATACATCAGGGTATTTCTTGGCTACATTTATCACGTGATCCATGTAACCGAATGAGTTGGCGAAGATGACCTTGGATCCGTTGCGTACGGCGGTTTCCATGACCCTTTCGGCATCCGGGCCTTCAGGCACTGATTCGACTACTGAACTTTTAATGCCCGGGTTCAGTTTTTCCATCATTTTGCGGCCCTGGTCGTGCATGAAGTTGTATCCGCCGTCGCCTACGGGTCCTACATAAACGAAGGTCGGTTTCTGGTCGCTGATCTTGATGGGTCCCAAAGCTGCAAATGCTGCCGCAGCAAAGCAGAGAACAAGTAAAAATGCAATAATACCGCGTTTTTTCATATTGAAAGATCCTCCCCTTGATTT
>CALBZG010000168.1 GCA_937889655.1 uncultured Clostridia bacterium | reverse complement strand
GCCGTATCGAAATTGATATCATCAAGGTTGGCCCTCATTTCGTCCAGCTGCTCCCGGGAAATGTGCAATCCCAGCTCTTTTTCGGCTTCTGCCAGCGCCAGCCAAAGTCTTCGCCAGGTTTTGAATTTTTTGTCGGGTGAAAAAAGGTATTTCATATCCGGGCTTGGATACCGTTCCGACAATGGGCTTTGATAACTCAAATATTTTTCATTATTCACCATAGACATAATCGAACTCCTTTTTGGTCTGTAAAACATGTTTATAGCCGGATGCCGAAACAAATATCGGCAGCAGCAATGGAAATATAAAATAAAATTATACCATTCGATTCCTAAATTTGCAAATAAAAGAGAGCCTCCGGAGGGTTCCGGATGCTCAAATCCTGAATCTTTTCATATATTCTATTCGGATATCGCTCCATTTAAATAAAAACAGGCCAACAAGCATGATGATGCTAACGGAAATGCAAATCAAGGAAGGTATCACTTGGTTTAAAACCCCTGTCAAATACAGAATCAAAGGGATGATGCCGAATACGGCATTGATGGTGGTGCAGACAATATAATCGCTCGGAGGTATCCTGGTGGCTTTGATCAGTATTTCCATCGTCACCATAGCAACGATGCAGATAATGGGCAATGCGTAATCGATAGACCACCCTCTCCACCCGGTGGCCCAGTCCCATAAAACACAAAATGCCGAAAACAGTATGGCCTGATTCATAATAATATTGGCCACATTATAGAGTTTTCGGATGCTGATGAGCAAGGAGGCCCACATGCATCCAACCCCCAAAAAAACGAAATATGCCCAGCGCCCTGTATCCGGAAGGGCAAGATTGATGGCTGCGGCCGCTACGCAAATCGCCGTGCTGACTAATAGCAATATTTTGAAGAATAGGCTGAACTGGCGAAAAACGGAAGGGGTCTCGGGGAATACAGGTTCTTCCGCGGTCCCGGTCAATGGCATCTGGCACAAGGGGCAAAACTCCGCCTCGCCTCTCACATCAACCTTGCAATGGCTGCAGTGTTTCATCGCTCTTAACACTCCTCTCCACCATATTCGAGGAAATCTCCACTTGGATACCATGGTCTGTCAGGTGCTTAAAAAACCTTCTCTGAATTTCGGGGTTGATAAAAGGAGTCGTGATGCCGATGCTCATGACATCCCGGAAGGACATGACACAAAGCTGCATTTTATTGGTGCTGACGCATACATCGAAAGCATTGATTCTCTCCGCCATGATATCCGGCATGGCAATTGCACCTACATTCGACAGAATAGCTGTGCTGCTTCTCTGGCTTATCAGGTACGCATATTTAAGCACGATATCCTTAATTATCAAAGGAACAAGTTTGACGGCAATATTTCTTTCAATGGCTACGTAATTGTTCATACTGTTGAACAGGTTCTGCGGCGTGGTCTTTTCTTTAAGACAGTTGTTGGCGAATCTGATAAAATCCTCCAAGGAAGGATCCGAATCCGTGAATCCATACGGGACCAATACGACATTGAAAAAATTTCGTATAGATGTCGACTCGAAATAATTTCTAAGATTGACCGGTACGCCCATAACGATCGGTCTCTTCTTTCGGCGGGGAGGGATCTCCTCGCTGATGGCTTTCATCAGGCACCCGCAAAGAAAAGCGGTGACGGTTGCGTTATATTTTCTGGCTTTGGCTACTATCTGCCCTGTACTTACGTGAGCGCGGATCAATTTCAACCGGTTTTGTGAATATCTGAATCCCCTTAATTGTAAGGCTTTGGGGTTCTTATTCAATTTAAGTTTATGTCCCGTGCTGAATCGTGTAAAGCTGTCGTCCCGCATCTGTCTTTTTGATGCTTCGAATTTGATGTGGCTCCTGATTTCATCTTCGCCGAGCCCCATTTTGATCCCAAGATAATTGATCACCAGAGCTTCGAAAAACTTGATGGCGCCGGCGCCATCAGATAGAACATGAAAAACCTCTATGTTAATGATCGTTCTATAGTATGTCACCTCAAAGAGAAGCATTCGCTTATTGGTCCTGTAAAGTTGCCCGCAAACCGGTTTATATTCCTCTTTGACTTCCGGTCGCATTTCAGTTTCTTCGAGATAGTACCAGAAAAAACCTCTTTTCATAACGTATCTATAAGCTTCGAAATCTGCAATCGTGCGGTCCAATGCTTTTTGCAGCAAATATTTGTCCACCGGTTCCTTCAGTTCGCAGGAAAACCGGAAGACTTGAGTTTCAGCCTTATGTGTGGCAGCAGAAAACAGGATCGCCGCATTGTCAAGCTTATTCCAACTTTTGTTCAATATTCCTCCTGCCGGTTTATCCAAGAAAACTATTGATAAGATCCATACTTCTTTTGACATGCACAAAGGTTATCGGCAGCGAAAAGAAACCGTGAAGTCCATTCTTCATTCTGTAAACCTGTACTTTATTGCCATGCTCCTTCAATTTTAATCCATATGCCTCACCTTCGTCCCGAAGGGGGTCAAACTCTGCTGTGATGATCAGCGTTTCCGGCTGATTGCTCAGATCTTCGGCTAGAAGCGGCGCAAAATAAGGGCTATTGAAGTCCTGTGGATCTTTTATATACAATTCAATATACTCGCATATGCGTTTGGAAGTCAACAGATAATCCCTGCCGTTTTCACGGATGGATCCGAAAGGCGATTTTTCACTATGATCGTTATAGGTGGATGGGTAAAGAAGGATCTGTTTTTCGATATGGAACCTTCCCCGGTCTCTGGCCATCAGGCTCACCGCCGCCGCTATATTGCCGCCGGCACTGTCACCCATCAGGATGATCCGGGCATTCCCGGGATCCACGAGATTCTTATATTGGATCAACTCCTCCGCCACCCTGTAGCAATCCTCGACAGCATACGGAAATGGGAACTCCGGGGCTAAACGGTAATCCACGGAAAAGACTCTGCGGCTGGTCTTATTGGCCAGCATTGCGCAGACTCGAGTGTAGCTGTTGATATTGCCGATGACCCATCCTCCGCCATGAAAAAATAAGATTATGTCGCTATTTTTCGGTTTTTTAGGTTCGAATATCCTTACCGGAATATTATAATCCTCGGATTTGATCTGATAATCCCATACCTCGTACAAGGGCTTCGTAACGATCGGCGGATTGACAATGTTGCTCAGGACGCGATTGGCCTGAAAATTGGTCAGGATATCCGGTTCAGCATATGATATCGCCTTAAGGGCAGCCATCATAAATTTATTTATGGCCATATCGTTTTTCCCATCCTATAGTTTGATGACTTTTTCTGCAAGCTTCATAGCATCGCCTGAATCATGAGTCACAATGATGACTGTTTTGCTCAGGGTATAGCGCTTCCAGCTTTCTTCAACGATCCTTTTCTTTAGCGCTTCGTCCAGTCCCTTCAGGGGTTCATCCATCAGAAGCAGGCCGGCAGGATATGCAAGAGCCCTGGCCATAGCTACTCTATGGCGCATTCCACCGGACAGCTGATCAGGAAGCTTGGATAATTCCTCTGATAATTCCATACGCTCCAGCACCTCACGTATGGTGCCGTCGATGGATGCTTCACTGATTTTCCCTTTCAGCACCAGCGCCAGATTGTCATAGATATTCAGCCATGGCAGCAGCCGGTCCTCCTGAAACAGATAGCTGATGCGACTTGATCCTTTATCCGGAGCCGGAAGCCCCGACAACGTTCCGCCATCGGGTTTGGCTAGTCCTGCGATAATTCTGAGCATCGTGGTTTTCCCTGCGCCGGACGGGCCCATGATAGCTGTAGTCTTCCCACCCTGTATAGTAAGATCGTAGTTTTTGAATATCACTTTGCTGTCATAACTTTTTGATAAATTTTTGATGACAATATCCGAAACCGATCCATTGTCCTTCGAAAGTCTATCTTCCGGTTCTTCGGGGAGATGCTCAGATTTCTTCAGATTTCTATTCAATACACGGGTTCCGGGGTATTCTTTGACTTCTATACGCTTAATAAAATATCTGATGACCCGTTCAAAAGCGTACGCCAGCGCAACGATCGAAATGATCCAGGCAAAAAGTTCTCCTGTTTCAAAATATATTTTGGAATTTAAAAGATTATAACCCATGGAAAACTGAGGCACTGACAGCACTTCCGCAGCAACCACCGATTTCCAGCTTAATCCCGCGATCAAATTCAACGATGCTTTGATCTCAGGAGTTATCGAGGGCAGATACAGCCACCGGAATTTATCCCTGCCCTTCACAGCAAAAACATGTGCCATTTCCAGATGTTCAACATCCATATTGTCAAGGCCGGAAAGGACATTGATATAAACCACAGGATAACACATCAGGAAACAGACAAAAACCGGGACGTTGTTGGAGGTCAGAAGCAGAAGGGCGTAAATAATCACAGCCATGACCGGAGTCGATTTCAAAAAATTAACAGGCAAGCTTAAAAGCGCTCTGATCGCAGCACTCTTATAAGCAAGGCCCGCACTCAGGACTCCTGATGCAAAAGACAAAACAATACCCAACATGCACCGGTATATCGTAGCCGCAACATCCATGTAGAAAGCACCTGTAATTAAAAGCTTCATCAGGCTTTTCAGCGCCTCTACCGGAGATGGCAAAATCAAGGGCATTCCTGTGATCATGGCCGCCAGTTGCCAAAGCAGAAGCCAGAAGCATATCACGGCGATCCCTTTTATCGTTTCGCTACTCTCTTTTTTCCGAATATTATGATTCATAACCCTCACCGGCACGGGACGGCCATGGCCGTCCCGTTAATAGTTTTGTTGCCTTAAACTTAAATGCCCTT
Organism: uncultured Clostridia bacterium; assembly: GCA_937889655.1. GTDB lineage: Bacteria > Bacillota > Clostridia > Peptostreptococcales > Anaerovoracaceae > CALBZG01. The sequence goes on along the minus strand of CALBZG010000168.1, from coordinate 8,610 downwards.
TAATAGTAAAGTCCATCATCCGGAAGAGCACCTCCCACAGATGCAGGATTCATCTCGAACAGCACCTGATAGAATGCCTTCAGCATATCCCTGCTGATGGCAGTATCTTCATCATAGAGCACGATATTGCAGTTCGGGATTGCTTTCTCCGCAACAGCAGGATCTGCAATAAATCCCCATTCAGCGATGAGTTGAGCAGCATCAGCCGGGCTTTCATTTACAAAATCAACCGACTCCCTATAATCCTGAAGGAATATTTCCAAATCCGAAGCACGCTCTTCAACAAAAGACTTTTGCGCCACCAATACGCCCATTGGGAGATCCTGTCCCGTCACTTCCGTCCAAAGCACATTGCAGTCAAGAACCATTGTAACGGAAGGATTTTTTGAGGTCACCACCGTCACGAATGGCTCAGGCAGCAACGCAACTGAGCCTTCCGACGCCATCAGCGATGTTGCGACATCCGTATGGCTTGCCAACCACTGAACATCAACATTTTCTACGGCTTCAGTTCCGCCCTCATCCAGCAGCTTCTGCAGAATATATTCCGGCGAGCCCCCTTTGCCGCTGGCGTATATGGTTCTGCCTTCGAGGTCATCGATGCTCTTTACAGTTTGTGTTCCATTCTCAACTACATAAAGCACTCCCAAGGTTTCGACACTGACCGACACGATTTTCCCGCCCGTTTTATTGTAAAGCACCGCTGCAAGGTTTGACGGGACGCAAGCCATGTCGACTTCCCCGGTGATGACTTTGCCGCTTATTTCATCCGGCGCCTGATAGGTTGTAATGGCGTATTTTTCAGTCTGGTCCATCAGTTTTACCATGCCCATACCGGTGGGACCATTCAATGCCGCTATCACTATTGGTTCGGTGATAGCCGGCTCTTCTTCGGGAGCCGGTGCACATGCACCGAATACTGCAAGTACCAGGACCGCTATCATCATTACTGAAATAATCTTCTCCGCTTTCCAATTCTTCTTCATTTTGACCCTCTTTCCTTCTTGTTAATCGTCTTTGTGCAAATTGTTTTTGGCTATCTCTTCGACGGATGGCGGCTCACAGCTATACTTTCGAGTAAATAGTCTTCGTGTTGATCCCGGGCAGAGCGCCCAGCTTGCCAGAAAGAGCACTGATAGTGTCCGCCGGCGCATCAATTGCAACGCTTATGATCGATACACCCCGCTTGTTGTAGGGTATTCCCATCCGGCCAATGATGAATTCTCCATATTGGGACAATAGTCCGTTCATCGCGTCTACACTGCCCGGGCTCTCAATAATTATGCCGATCAGCGCCAGCCTGTTTTCTTTGCTTTCCATGTTACCCTCTTTTCAACAATAAAAAAACCCTTCACTGAAGGCGCCCTGGTAAATCGATATACGGTGCCTTACCCCTTAGTTGAGCCTTTGGGCGTCAGTGCATTTAAAGACTATCATATATATATCCGGAATTCAATTTTTTTACACATATTTTAGACTTATCTTCCATATTTTAATAATTGGAAAAGCTATTGAATCCGTACTATTATTGTCATAGAATCGAATCAGTAGATTGATTTACCCTTGTGCCCGAAATGAAGGAGGTGCCCTGATGAAGTTATACATCACCGATGCTTTCACCGACCATCTTTTCGGCGGAAATCCTGCAGGCGTCGTGATCCTGGACGATGGCGGGGATTTCCCCGATGATCAAATCTGTGTTCAAACAGCTGCGGAGCTTCGATATTCGGAAACGGTCTTTATAAAAAAAAATCCGCTCCGGGAGGGATCTCAGGAACGTTTCCATTTGCGCTATTTCACTCCGGAGAAAGAAGTGGAGCTTTGCGGCCACGCCACCATTGCCGCCTTCAGCGTTATGAGCCGCTTTGGTATCATCGAAAATGAAGGAGACTTCACAATTATGACCTTAGCCGGTGATCTGACCGTCAATGTGAAAAACGGATTTGTCATGATGGAAATGGGTGCGCCTGAATATTTGGGAACTCTGACGGAAGCGCCTGAAATCGCGGAGCTGTATCAAACCATGGGCCTTTCATATGAAGACGTGATCGCAGCCGTGGATTGCTGCCAGCATGCAAGGCTGCTGCCTTCAATCATATCCACCGGTCTTCCGGATATCATCATGCCAGTAGCTTCGTTGGCAGAACTTGATAGTATTGCTCCCGATTTCTCCGCCCTGGCTGAATTATCAAAGCGGTATGGCGTTATAGGTGTTCATGCTTTCACTTTGCAAAACAGTGTTAATGAGGAAGGGGTGCGGGCTCATACCCGCAATTTTGCTCCCCTTGTTGGAATAAACGAAGAAGCCGCTACTGGAACCAGCAACGGCGCTCTGACTTATTACCTGCATATTAACGGTTTGATCGATGATAACAGTGAAAGTCTTTTTGTTCAAGGTGAAGCTATGGGCAGGCCTTCCAAGGTTTATAGCCATATCAGGAAGTCGGAAGGCGGCAAATTGTCGATAAGGATCGGCGGAACCGGCGTGACACTTGCCGCCGGCGAAATATATATTTAGGATCCATTGCCAGCGTTTCTGCTGAACATGCTTGTCTACTGATAGCCATTGCTTGAAAGATAGGCGTTCAGGTTGTTATAAGCCCATGTAATGGTTTCGGCGTAGGTTGTTTCATAGCCTCCCACGTTTTCGGCTGCGATGCCCATCTTATATGCAGACAACGCCCTTGTCCGATCGCCGCTGTATCCCGACATCAGCTGGCCGAAATACTTTGCTCCGAAGTCGATATTCTTCTTTGGATTTTTAAGGTCTGCCACGCTCAGGCCATATGCTTCCCCTGTTGCCGGCATGATCTGCATCATCCCCACAGCGCCGGAAGGTGAAACGACTTCCGGACGATATCCGGATTCACATTGAGAAATCGCCATCAGCCATTCGACATCAACTTTATATCGTTCTGCTGCATCGCTAAAATAAAAGGCATATTCCTGTGAAATGGTTTCCTTCAGTTTCTGATTCCTGCTTCTGATGTAAGCGGCTAGCCCCTGGTTATATTTCGATTCCTTTGCGTTCCAGAAAGATTTCGCCTCTATCCCTTCAGACGTGCTTAAGCAGATCCCATAATTGAGATCGTGGTAGATATCCCAGGAAAAAACCGGATCCGTTGAAAATGCTTTTAGGGGCAAATAGAACACATCATCTTCGCCCTGAAGGACAGGCAGCCCCCCAAGGTCCATTTCATAGGCGCCCTCCGGATCAAAATTATAAATGCATCCATTGGTAACGCTTTCGACCCTCTTCGGCTCATCATTTACAAGTACGCTTAAATCATGTCGGATCGTGACAGGGACCGTCTCATCGCCTCTCTTGATCTTCAGTTCCTGAAGCTGTTTTGCTGCCGGTTCGATTGCCGTCAGGAGCAGCTTCTCATTGTCCTCGCTGCAAAGATAGCCAAATCCGCAGATATTGCCTACAGCAACGGTAATAGGGATGTAAACAGAATCCTGGTACAGAAAGAACGGATCTGTTAAATGGTAATTTGATATTTTAGTGCCGTTGATATTGATATTCCTTATATAGAATCGTGTGCTCCCCTCCTCGGCACGGATTCTTTGCGCCTCATGGGGTTCCACTGAAATCACTGTATACATAAGCGCTGCCGATAATGTAATCAGCACGATCATCATTTTGATTATTATTTTTCCTGCTTTGATTGTTCCTTCTTTTTTCATACCGCCTCTCCCTTATCATTTCACTTTAAAAGCCCAGCTTTTAAAGGTCATTATATTATACTTGAACGAAGCCAAAATGTATAGGACTATTGCCTTTCATTATGTCCCATCGGATGGTATAATATGTTTTATGAGCAATCTAAACGGATCCGTAAAAATATGGGGGCGTGATATTCCAAAGGATTTCCTCGCTTTTCTCATCATAAGCGTTCTTCTGGGAGTTGTGGAAGCGGTGGACTCCACTTCCCTCTCAAACAGGCTTTACGAAGACCTAAACTTCACGGTCATGCAACGTTCCATGCTGGAAGCGCCCCGGGAGCTCCCGGGATTTTTGGCTGTGGTCATCATCGGAATGCTCAACAGCTTCGGCGATATACGCATTGCCGCTTTTGCAAACATGATCGGAGGGATCGGGCTTATTTTTTTTGGCATGGTCCCCAATGATTTTTCACTTGTGCTTATAACCTTGGTCATCTACAGCACCGGCCAGCATATCTATCTGCCTCTTTCCAACACTATTGCCATGACCTTTGCAAAGGGGGATAATTTTGGACACAGGCTGGGTCAGGTTCAGAGTTTGGGCAGCATCTCCATCATTGTAACCTCGGCGGTGCTTTTTGCGCTTTATAAGCTTTTTCATGTATCCTATCAGGCCGTTTTCTTTATTGCGGGCATAGCCATGCTGCTGGCAGGAGTCCTCTTTCTGGCTATGGACAAAAGCGGAAACCGCGACAGGGTCGTGGCAAAGGAACGTTTTGTTCTCAGGAAAGAGTTCAAATTGTTTTATATTCTTTCTGTTATAAACGGGGCCCGGAAGCAAATAACCATCACCTTTGTGCCATGGCTTCTTATCGATACCTTCAGCCAGCCGGTGACGACTATTACCGCGCTATTCTTTGTAGTTTGCTGCATCAGCATTTTCTTCAAGCCCTGGTTCGGAAATCTTATCGACAGAAAAGGCGAGCGCTATGCTCTCCGATTGGAAGCGCTGGTCATGTTCGCAGCCTGTCTGGGATTTGCCTTTTCTAAAATTCTTTTTTCGCCCGAAGTCGCTTTAGCAGTGGTTTGCGTTTGCTACGTCATCGATAAACTGATGTGGTCTGCCTCCATGGCCAGAGCCACTTATGTGAGAAAGCTGTCCAAGGACCCTGCCGATGTGGCCCGCACCCTGGCCACTGGGCAAAGCATGGATCATGTAGTTTCCATGCTGATCCCGCTGGCAGCAGGTTATGCATGGTACTCCAACGGTTCCAGCGGATATATCTATGTCTTTCTTGGAGCTCTTGCGGTATCCTGGATGAATTTTGTGGCTGCAGGCAAGATCCCATTGAGCTTTGAGGATCCCGCCGAAGAACTGAAAAGCGTATAAAAAACGGCTCCTGTCAAAAGGGAAATCCCCTCCGTCGGAGCCGTTTTATTATGCAAAATTATTTTAGCCGTTTATTTTGATTACTTGCTGTAGTCAAAGAAACCTACGCCTGTCTTGCGGCCAAGCTTGTTGCCTCTGACCATCTTTCTGAGCAATGGATGAGGTCTGTACTTCGGATCGCCGTATTCCTTGTAAAGAGTGTCCATAATGGCAAGACATACGTCCAGACCAACCAGATCTCCCAGGGAAAGTGGACCCATTGGATGATTTGCACCAAGCATCATTGCCTTGTCGATATCTTCTGCAGTTGCTACGCCATCTGCCAGAACTCCAACAGCTTCGTTGATCATCGGGATCAGGATCCTGTTTACGACAAAACCAGGGGCTTCGTCAACATCCACCGGTGTTTTGTCCAGATGTCTTACGAGGTCGAGAATTTTCTGACGTGTTTCTTCTGAAGTGGAAAGTCCGCGAACGATTTCTACCAACTTCATTGCTGGAACTGGATTAAAGAAATGCAGGCCCATTACTTTGTCAGGGCGATTGGTTGCAGCTGCAATATCTGTAATCGAAAGAGCCGAAGTGTTTGTCGCTATGATGGTTTCCGGTTTGCACAGCTGGTCAAGCTCTATGAAAAGTTCCTTTTTGGATTCTAATTCCTCAGTAGCCGCCTCTATAATAAGGTCTGCGTCCTTAACAATATTAATATCTGTAGATCCCTGAATACGAGCCATAACTTCCGCTTTTTCAGCCTCTGTCATCTTTTCCTTTGCTACCAATTTCGCGAGATTCTTTTCAACTGTAGCAATACCGCCATCAACTGAACTTTGTCTTCTTGCTCTGAGGCATACTTCGTAGCCATGCTGAGCCAACACCTGAATGATTCCGGCTCCCATGGTTCCAGTGCCTAATACACCGATTTTTTTCATATTTATTGCTCCTCCTTAAAATTTATGATTTAAACTTGATACTTGTATCCTGCTAAACCCACAGAAGTATTATAATTGAAACGGGTTTCAATGTGAAGCATTTTTATTTTCGAAATAATCAAAATAATAAACCTCTCATTTCTTCTTTATAAGCTTCTACGCCCGGCTGGTCGAAAGGGTCGACTCCCATCATGTATGCCGTGATGGCGCAGGTGGTTTCAAAGAAGTAGATCAGCTCACCAAAAATTTCCGGATCAAGCCGGGGGATTTCTATCCTTACTATCGGTGTTCCTGCCTTTTCATGGGCTTTCATAACCCCTGACACCGCCGCTTGGTTAATATCATTCATACCCCTTCCGGCAAGCCGGGTATTCGCGTTTTCCGGTATCTTCACATCTTCGTCGGGAGATAGGACATTGAGAACGGTTTCGAAAAATATTCTGCTTCCTTGCTGTAAAAATTGTCCCATGCTGTGAAGATCTGCGGTGAAGCTCAGAGAGGCAGGGAACAGTCCCGTGCCGTTTTTGCCTTCGCTTTCGCCAAAAAGCTGTTTGAGCCATTCGGCAAGATAAGAAAGCCGGGGCTCATAAAATTCAAGAACTTCAATTTTCTTGCCGGCCTTCAGCATTGCATATCGAGTGATCCCATAGTCCATAAGGTCATGATCCCAGCCCGGGTCTCCTGCGCAGTTGAAAGCGCCCCTCAACATGGCTTTGATATCGATCCCCGCCACCGCCATGGGGAAAAGCCCTACGGGAGACAAGACGGAATACCTTCCGCCGATATCGTCGGGTATGGTAAAATTTCGATATCCTTCCCGGTCGCATTCCTCGCGCAGAATCCCATTGGATCGATCAGTCACGGCAAATATGCGCCGTGAGGCTTCCTCCCGTCCGTATTTTCTGATCAGGGCTTCTTTAAAGACCGAAAAAGCGATTCCGGGCTCCAGGGTGGTGCCGGATTTGGATATTACACACAGGCAGGTCTCCTTTCCCAGCATGTCATCCAAAAGAGACGCATGATATGTGCCGCTGAGGTTGCAGCCGGCAAAACGTATTTCCGGACATCCCAAAGACACACCCAAGGCTTCGATGGCGGCCCGAGCTCCAAGATAGGAGCCCCCGATGCCGATCACGATAAAAAGCCGGCACCTTTCCTGTATTTCTCCGGCGACCTCGATCATGCGGCTTACTTCATCCATGAATGGCGAGTCCGCTGCTGTAATTTCCAGGGGCAGCTTGACCCAGCCGGTGTATGCTTCTTTTCCCGACCAAAGCTTTTCCAAAGCGTTTTCTGCTCCGGGCCGCAAGTCCTTGAGGATTTCCGGGGCTAAATTTGCTTTCGAAATATCAATTTTACTCTTCATGCCGGTGCCCTCCACTGTCAGTATTTATTGCCGTTTCCCTATTAATGGCCGTTTGGCGTATAGTTTGGCACGATCGAATGAAGCCATCTTTTCACATCTTGATCAGACATTTTTTCGACTTCTTTCAGTTTGTGCTCCAAAGCCCCTTCATCATTTAGCAGCGCTTTCAGTTCATCATTGGCTTCAAGGGGATGCCCCACATATATCTTGTCGTGGCCGGTTTTTTCGATGCCTTCTTCTGCCAGCAGCAGCTCTTCATAAAGTTTCTCGCCCGGGCGCAAGCCTGTAATGGCAATGTCGATATCGATGTTGGGGATGTATCCGGATAGTCTTATGACATTTTCGGCAAGATCCATGATTTTGACTGGTTCTCCCATATCGAGGACAAATATTTCTCCGCCCATGGCCATGGCTCCGGTCTGGATCACAAGTTGGACCGCTTCAGGGATCGTCATAAAGTATCGGGTGATATCCGGATGTGTTACCGTCACCGGCCCGCCGCTTTCGATCTGCTTTCTAAAAATCGGTATGACCGAGCCGTTGGAGCCCAGCACATTTCCGAACCTGACTGCAGAATATCGGGTTTTCGATGTTTTTCTGCTTTTTTCCTGAAGGATCAGCTCCGCTGCCCGCTTGGTGCAGCCCATGACATTTGTCGGATTCACTGCCTTGTCTGTAGAGATCATGACAAACTTTGTGACGGCGTATTCTTCGGACAAGTCGATCATGATCCGCGTGCCCAGGATATTATTGACGACCGCTTCCTTCGGATTCATTTCCATCAGGGGGACATGCTTATGGGCCGCTGCGTGGAAAACTACATGAGGCCTGTATTTCTCAAATATCTCGCGCATTCTTTCCTTGCTTCTAACTGAACCGATCACTGCCTCGAATTCCAGCATAGGATAGGAGTGTTTGATTTCATTGGCCAGCTCAAATACTGTGTTCTCATAAATATCCAAGGCGATGAGCTTCCGCGGCTTGAAGCGGGCGATCTGCCTGCACAGCTCACTTCCGATGGAACCGCCGCCACCTGTCACCAAAACGATCTGGCCTTCCAGATATCCGGAGATCTCTCTTAAATTGACCTTGACCGGATCCCGGCCCAGGAGGTCTTCGATATCTACATCCCTTAGCTTGCTGATACTTACGGTATCGTTGATGAGATCGATCAACGTCGGTAGTATTTTGATTTTCCATCTTGTCTTGTTGCATTCGTTCACGATGTTCTGAATGTTTTTCCTGCTGTCACTGGG
>CALBZG010000167.1 GCA_937889655.1 uncultured Clostridia bacterium | reverse complement strand
GTACTTAATTGCTACAAAATGAGCACGAATTTGGCAACATTGCCACATTTCAGAAAATTTGGTGTCGGATGCCTTGATAGGTGAAAAAAAAGAAGCTATAATCCAAAAATAGGTGGTTTTACATGAGTAAAGGCTTGAGTAAATAATCGATTGTCGAAGTTAGAGGGAGGTCATAAAATGACTGCAATGAACAAAGAAAAGGCTTTAAAAGAAGCCAAGAGAGTAGTAAGTTATATCGAAAAAGAGGAATTGACCAAAGCAGAAAAAGACAAGATAGTTAAAGATTCTATCTCAAATTTTAATAATAACGTCAATCCCGGATGGCTGGTATATAGAAAATCCATGTCAACCGACGCATCGTTTGTAGAGTGGACCGATTCAGAAGAACATTTTGAGGATTTATACGGTACGCAGTTTATCGACTGTCTCGGCGGGTTTGGAATTTTCACCTGCGGCCACAGGAACCCTGAGATCTTAAAAACAGTTAAATGCCAGCTTGACAGATATGCTCTTCATTCCCAGGAGCTGGTGGATCCCCTCAGAGGATATCTTGCAAACCTGCTCGCAATGATCACTCCTGGAGATCTTCAATATTGCTTCTTTACAAACGGCGGAGCTGAGGCGGTCGAAATGGCTCTTAAGCTTGCTCGTCTTGCGACCGGAGGAAGATGGTACATATCAACAGTCGGAGCTTTTCACGGAAAATCCTTTGGTGCGATCTCCATGGGCGGAAAGGGCGCTTACAGAGAAGACTATCTGCCAATGATCCAGCAGGTGCAGCATGTTAAATACGGAGATGCTGAGGCGATGGAAACAGCCATCAAAAATCTTGTCGCTGTTGGCGAAAAGGTCGCCGGAGTGATTATCGAGCCGATCCAGGGCGAAGCCGGTGTCATCATACCGCCGACAGGCTATCTGAAAGATGTGAGAAAGATTTGCGACAAGTACAATGTAGCCATGATCGTTGATGAGATACAGACGGGCATGGGTCGTACAGGAACTCTCTGGCGCTGCGAAGTTGAGGATGTATGCCCTGACATCATGACCTACGGAAAAGCCTTTGGCGGAGGCATCATGCCGATCACCGGAATTATTGCAAGACCGAAAATGTGGGTCCAGAAGCTGATAGATAATCCATGGATCCTTGGCTCCCCGACCTTCGGCGGGAATCCTCTCGCTTGTTCAGCGGCCATATCCACTATCAGATATATGCTTGAAAACGATATCCCTGCAATGTGCAAGGAAAAAGGCGACTATATCATGAAGGGCCTCAAGGATCTGAAGAAGAAGTATCCTACAGTGCTTAAGGAATACAGAGGCGCCGGCCTGCTCATCTGTATGGAATTCCCTGAATCCGAGGTTGGCTATAAGGTTGCAACCGAGCTGTTCGCCCGCAAGGTCATGACAGCAGGAACCCTGGTCAATGCGAAGGCTCTTCGTATCGAACCGCCTGCAGTTCTGGAGTATGATACCATCGACTATGTGCTCAAATCCCTTGGAGAAGCATTTGAAGAAGCAAAGAAGGAATTCAAGCTATAATTAACATTTGCAATCACCGACGGATAACCAATATAAAAGGCTGAAGCCCATGAGGACTTCAGCCTTTTTTCAATAGTTTTATACTGTCATGTTATATTTGTTTGTGATATACTCGATAATTATAAATATCTTGCCATGATGAAAGGGAGTCCATAATGAAAATAACGTCTTTATTTGGCAGTGGCAAAACGGTTTTTTCTTTTGAGGTTTTTCCACCCAAGAAAACCAGCGCTATAGAAACGATATACAGCACATTAGAAGAACTGAAAGACCTTAAGCCCGATTTTATAAGCGTCACTTACGGCGCGGGAGGGAATCCTGCGGATTCTTCTACCTGTGATATAGCATCGATCATCAAGAATAAATATGGCATCGAAGCCCTGGCTCACCTGACGTGCGTCAACTCTACAAGAGAAAATGTCAAATATGTGCTTCGCGACCTGAAAAGAAACAATATAGAAAATGTTCTGGCCCTAAGAGGAGACATCAATCCTGACGTGCCCTCACAGAGTGATTTTAAATATGCTGCAGAGCTGATTGCTTTTATAAGATCCGATCCCGAATTCTCGGATTTCGGAATTTCCGGCGCCTGTTATCCGGAGGGGCATCCTGAAGCGGAAAGCATGGTTAGCGACATTCTCAATCTTAAGAAAAAAGTGGATGCCGGGGCGGAGCACCTGGTTTCGCAATTATTTTTCGACAATAAACTATTTTACGATTTTGTTGAAAAAGCCAGGATCGCAGGCATTTCAGTTCCGATTGAAGCCGGCATCATGCCTGTTGTCAACAAGAAACAGATCGAAAAGATGGTTTCGCTCTGCGGAGCAAGTCTTCCGGGGAAATTCACCAAAATGATGCATCGTTATGAACATAATCCCGACGCCATGAGAGATGCAGGTATTGCTTATGCCGTGAACCAGATCGTCGACCTGGTTTCAAACGGGGTGGACGGGATCCATCTATACACGATGAACAACCCGTACATAGCGAGAAGGATTTGCGAAAGCGTTCAGAGTCTTTTTTAATGATTTAGTCAGGAGGGTTGCTGCTTGAACCATAAATTTAAAAAACTTTTAGAAAACAATTTTATATATCTGGATGGCGCGATGGGAACGATGCTCCAAGAGACCGGTATTGATTCAGGCGCTGCTCCGGGAATCATCGGCATAGAACATGGCGAAGCTGTTTCCGCTATTCATAAAATGTATGTTGATGCCGGCGCTGATATCATTTATGCAAACACATTCGGAGCAAATAAATTTAAACTGAAGGATTGCGGCTACAACCTGGAAGAGGTTATCAACGCCGACGTCGGCAATGCCAGGAAGGCTGCTGAAGGAACGGACGTGCTGGTGGCGCTTGATTTAGGCCCAACGGGCAAACTGATCGAGCCCTCTGGATCGATGACCTTCGAGGAAGCGTATGACACCTTTAAAGAAATCGTTCTTGCCGGAATAAAAGCAGGAGCTGATCTTATTGTGATAGAAACAATGTCGGATCTTTATGAAACGAAAGCGGCTGTACTTGCGGCAAAGGAAAACTCGGATCTGCCGGTGTTATGCACTATGACTTTCGAAGAAAACGCCAGGACATTTACCGGCGTCCCTCCGTCAGCCATGGCGCTTACCTTGGAAGGACTTGGCGTCGATGGGATTGGCATCAACTGTTCCCTGGGACCAAAAGAAATGTTCCCGGTAGTTGAGGAACTCTGCCGTTGGACGGCATTGCCGGTCATTGTCAAACCAAACGCCGGTCTTCCCGATCCCGGAACGGGCAGATACGATATCACTCCCGAAGAATTTGCGGAATTTATGCTCAGACTGATCCCACTGGGTGTTAAGATCGTCGGGGGTTGCTGCGGAACCACACCGGAATTCATCCGTGAATTGCGGGAATCATTTGAAAAAATGACATATATCCATGTGGATAAAGAAATCCCCGCGGCCGTTTGCTCCGGCGTCAGCACGGTAGTCATCGACCAGCCGAGGATAATCGGAGAGCGCATCAATCCAACAGGCAAGAAGGCTTTTAGGGAAGCACTTGTCAAAAATGACATCAGCTATATATTAGGACAGGCCATCGAGCAGGTAAAAGTCGGGGCTGATATATTGGATGTGAATGTGGGGACCCCTGAAATCGATGAAAAGATGATGATGACTTCGGTCATCAAGGCTCTTCAGGGCGTTGTCACAGCTCCGCTGCAAATCGACTCCTCGGATCCCGCCGCGCTGGAAGCAGGCCTGAGAGCTTATAATGGAAAAGCCATCGTGAATTCCGTCAACGGGGAAGAAAAATCCATGTCGGAAATACTGCCCCTTGTCAAAAAATATGGCGCTGCAGTAGTTGGGCTGACACTGGACGAGGGCGGTATTCCGGTAACAGCTGAAAACCGCTTTCAAATAGCGCAGAGAATTATGGATAGGGCTCTGGCTGAAGGCATAAAAAAGGAAAATGTATTCATCGATTGTCTTACTCTGACCGCTTCCGCCGAGCAGGCGAAAGTGATGGATACCGTCAAGGCTCTAAAGCGAGTGAAGGAGGAACTGGGGCTGAAAACAGTCCTGGGCGTTTCTAATATTTCATTCGGGTTGCCGAACAGGCCCCTCATCAACCATAATTTTCTGACCATGGCTTTGGCAGCGGGGCTGGATCTGCCGATCATAAATCCTAACGATGAGGAGATGACCGGAGCGGTAAGAGCGTATAAGCTGCTGGCAAATCTGGACAGGGATGCGTTGCAATTCATTGAGGCCTATAAGGACTTCCAGCCGCGTAAAGACAAAACAGACAAATCGAATTTATCGAAGGATACATCTGCAGGGAAGACCGGCCCTTTAGAACCTGCTACCGTTCAGGCGTCCATTGGGAAAAAGCTGGAAATCGATCTCGAATATGCAATAGAGAACGGATTGAAGGATGAGGGCGTCAAAATAACGGAGAGGCTTCTCGAAACTATCCGCCCTATGGAGATAGTGGACCAGAT
>CALBZG010000166.1 GCA_937889655.1 uncultured Clostridia bacterium | reverse complement strand
AGCGATCCGGTCTTGCTTGTTGTCAAGACAACGAAAATTGCTTATAATGATTACCCATTTGGGCGATTCAATAAATTAAAAACTTTCACAATAATCAGAAAGTTCTTCTCCCTGATGAACCTCATTTCAGGCAAAAGGCAATCGAAAAAAGCTATGAATTTAATTAAAGATAAATATGCTTTTCCGGCGAGAATATTGCTGATTGATGATACCCTGACAGATGAAGAGATCATGATGTTGCATCGCAGAGGTGATTGCTATGTATCATTATGCAGATCAGAAGGATGGGGCCTGGGATCGTTTGCTGCGGCAGGCATGGGCAATCCGGTTATAATAACGGGTTTCGGAGGCCATCTGGATTTTTTGCCGGGCGAATTGGCTTATTTAATAGATTACGATCTGACTCCTGCAAGAGATGATTGGGATACACGGCGTTTTACCGAGGATCAGATGTGGGCGGATCCAAAGAGATCCCATGCAAGTAAGCTTATGAGGCACGTCTTTGAAAATCAAAAAGAGGCAAAAGCACATGGTGAAGCCCTGAGAAGGCAGGTAAATGAATGCTTTAATGAAGACAAAGTCATGCAGCGGTTAATTTCGGCTCTGGTTCAGGCCAAGCTTCCGCAGAGAGATGGAAACGATGGTATCAATATGCCAGAATAATGATGACGAATGATCCCGACTCAGCCAGACAAATCAATCTCTCTGGCATCAAGTATGTCTCATTTTACGAGAGGAGCGGATATGGATACGCAGCAATAGCCTATTTACTTGGCTTGATGAAAACGGATATTCCCATAACCTGGACGCCCATGGTACCAGGAAGAGGCTGGTGTCCAGGGAAGGTGCCTTTTTTGGGCAGAAAAATAGGCGACCCCGATCTGGATTCTATATGCAACCTGCCCATCAGATATGATGCCGTCATATTGCATCTTACTCCTGAGTACTATCCCATGTGGTTGAAACGCGAGACAGGCAAGAAGATGATTGGATACACCGTCTGGGAGACGGACAAGCCCCCAGGACACTGGCCGGCTCTTCTCAATGCGATGGACCGAATACTGGTTCCATCCCACTGGAACAGAGAGATATTCATCAGAGGAGGCGTAACAAGGCCGATATCAGTTATTCCTCACATATCAGCAAATTTTAGTCAAATGAGGTTTCAGTCAAACGCCATCCAATCTTCTCCTGAGATGTCTGATTGGAGCATTGGTGCAGATGATTATGTTTTTTATAATATTAGTATGTGGACCGCCCGAAAGGCCCTCCGTGATACGATTCAATGCTATCTTGATAGCTTTACCAGAGATGACAAAGCACTTTTATTGATCAAAACGACGCAATACGATTATACAAAAAGACATTTCTGGAGGTTCTTTTCCCGTACAGAAGACACTGTCCGGAAGATTGTGAAAAATTACAAACGTCCGGCACGGATAAAGCTCATCGCTGAGGAGATAAGCCAGCAAGAGATTTTCAATCTTCATGTTCGAGGAGACTGCTACTTCTCGCTCTGCAGGTCTGAGGGCTGGGGCCTGGGGGCCTTTGATGCCGCTAGCCTCGGAAAGCCGATCATCATCACAGGATACGGCGGCCAGACGGAATATCTCCCCGGGCATTTAGCCTATTTAGTGGACTATCGTCTGGTTCCCGTGATAGATGAGATCGGGAGAAGATCCTATTCGAGGGATCAGATGTGGGCGGAACCGAATCAGACTCATGCATCTCAATTGATCCGACAGGTTTTTGAAGATAGAAGCGCAACACGTCAAAGAGCAGCGATGCTCAGCGAGCATATTTGCAGGTCCTTTTGCGAATCCGCTACAATACCGAAACTTATCAGGGCAGTTAAACTGAGCTGAGATCGATGGCTGAAACCATACCCAATCAATTCCATTTCATATTCGGCCTGAGTGAAGAGGTGGTGCCGTTTCATCTTGTTCACTATCTCTGTATCGAGTCATGCCGCAGGATCAATCAACCAGATAAAATCTATTTCTATTACCATAAGATGCCCCAGGGAAGATATTGGGAGCTTATCAAGAAGCATTTAACATTAGAGCATGTGGATCTCGTGCCTCTGGTCTCGAAATTTCCCTATGGCTTTCGCAATAGGCGCTGCAAGAAGTATATTTACGCCCACCATTCTGATTTCATACGGCTGGAAAAGTTAATTCAAAGAGGAGGCATTTATGCGGATATAGATACCATTTTTGTAAAGAAATTTTCAGACCACCTCCATTACATGCCATTTGTTCTTGGGAGGGAAGATGACATCCGCATGGGAAGATTTGGCTTGAAAAGGCCCTCTTTGTGCAACGCCCTCATCATGTCCCAAAAGGACTCCGAATTTGCTAAAATATGGCTTCATGCGATGGAAAAGGAATTCGATGGCTCATGGAGCAAGCATTCGACCCTCCTCCCATACAGACTGAGCAAGAGGTATCCGGATCTTATCCACATAGAGCCGAGCAGGACATTCTACAGGCATATGTGGACGATTGAAGGAATCAGGACCCTGTTTGAGGAATGTGACAGAGATCTCGAAGGAGTCATAAGCATGCATCTCTGGAGCCACCTCTGGTGGTCAGAGGAACGCAGGGACTTTTCACCCTTTCATGGAGGTTTAATTACGGAGGATTATATTAGAAATATTAATACTACATATAATATAATTTCCAGGGCATTTTTACCGCAACAAGAGGACGAACATGAAGAGTAGCGTATCGGTGATAATAACCTCCAAAGACCGGCCATTTTACCTTGCTCAGGCTGTAAGATCGGTGCTGGATCAGACTTACCCTGTTTATGAGATCATAATTGTGGATGATGGATCAAAAAAAGAATTATTGGAATGGATAGCTAATGTAAAAAAGCTCAGTCCGATAATAAATATATTTTATCTCCAGGAGAGCCGGGGACCGTCGTATGCAAGAAACTTTGCTCTGGACAAGGCCACCGGTGAGTTCGTTATATTCCTGGATGATGATGATCTGATTCATCCCGGAATGATCGCCACCAGTCTGCCGTTATTCGATGAAAACATTGATATCGTAATCTCCTGGTTTGCCTGCTTTTTTTCCTCAAATGACAATCCTGAAAAAGTGAACGCCTCACAGAGAGAAATGCCCAAAAAAACGCCTCTCAGATTTTTAAGGCCGGTCTACCAAACACGCTGTGAAGATCTTGAAGTAAGGCCGTTTCATGATCTTCTCTGCTATACTCATCCCATTCACTCCCTGTTGATCAGGAGATGCAGCCTTGGCAATCTGAGGTTTCCCGAAGATTTGAGAATTGGCGAAGACAGATATTTTTGTCTGGAACTGGTATCTCAAGGATGCCGCGTGAAATGCAATAGGAAGATCAATTCATTCTATCGCCGCCACAATGGAAATCAGGTTTGCCAGGACAATTATAACCAGAACGCGCTTAAATATTATGATAGATTATTATCCAGCGGCATGTTGCATGATCCCGAGGACATTTTCTTTATAAATAGCCGAAAATTTTTAATATTATTGAAGCAAAAAAGCCTTTTAAGTGCTAAATGTCTTATTATCATGACAAAATATCCAAGGTATTATCCGAAATATATGATTTTATATTTAAATTTGATTATCCAAAAACATTTATTGCCGAGGAGAATCCGAATGCATGACGAAACCTAAATTGCTATTCGTCACACCTGTACCGCCTTGTATCACCGGTCCCGGCATCTCCATCAGGGCATATAATAATCTGAAGGCTCTGGCGACCGAATATGAAATAGACCTCCTGATAATAAAGCTTTCAGGATTTAAAAAGCCTGCTTTGGATCCCAGAGTGCAGGAATTGTGTCATGATATTATTATTTACACTATAAAACCTCTAGAATATTTTTTTAAAAAAGGCATGTCAATCATATCCTGGCCGAACAAACCACGCGAATTGATATTTGTAACCGCAAATAGGCTGAGAGAGATAGATCAATCGATTTCAAAAACACAATTTGACATGATTCATGTATTCAGGATGTACATGGTCCCCTATGTGCAAAATGTGCTGGAGATCAACTCCCGACAATATCTTCAACTGGATATGGATGATATCGAATCCATTACCAGGAGACGAATGAGCAAGCTCTATGAAATAAATGGCGAGTGGAGAGAATCAAGAAGAATGGAACGGGAAGCCGACCAGTATGAAGAACTGGAGAGATATATGTTGCCACTCTTCGATCAAATCTGCATCTGTTCCGAAATCGATAAACATAAAATAGCAGAAAAATATAAATATAATCGTGTCAAAGTAGTCCCAAACATCATAGCGATCCCTAAACCAAGAGAGATCAAGTGCAAATCAATTCAGTTCAATTTTCTGTTTGTCGGCTTGCTGAGATATTATCCTAATAGTGATGCAGTTATTTATTTCTGCGATAAAATACTCCCAGTAATAAAGAAACATGCACCCAGGACATTTTCGCTCAAGGTTGTGGGAATGGATGCGTCGGCAAAATTTGCATATTATTTATCAAAGTTCCCGGAGGTCGAGCTGATTGGTGCTGTAGCCGATATCGGACCCATTTATGAATGTTCGGAGGCAGTGATCATCCCCATACGTGCTGGAGGAGGGACGAGAATCAAAGCGCTTGAGGCTTTTGCCTACCGAAAACCGGTCATCTCGACATCTATTGGCATAGAGGGCATTGCAGCAGCTCATGAGAAGCATGTATTGATTGGAGATACTGCAGAAGATTTCGCGAGACAATGCGTCAGAGTGATGCTCGACTGCAGCCTGGCCCGCAATCTGGCTGAAAACTCCTTTGCTCTTGTGAAATC
>CALBZG010000165.1 GCA_937889655.1 uncultured Clostridia bacterium | reverse complement strand
AGCCCGGTATCAGCATCAGCTGGATCTGCCCGTCCTCCACTTCCTGCTGGAATTCAGAAAAAGCATCCGAGATGGACTGTTCATAGCTTTGCTGATCCCGGAAGACATATCCTCTTTCAATAAGATATTCCGCCATTTCGCTGTCCAGCTCCAACCCGCTCTCCCCATCGCGATACTGTTTGTACTCCGCTTCGCTCATCAGATCAAAGCTGCCCGCAATCGGATTCAGGATGGCATATTCAGCCGGCTCGGTACGATCCATTTTTACAATTATATTGTTTTTAGCAAAAATCATTTTGCCCTCCGATTTTTGAGTTTTGAGGCAGCCCGAAGGCTGCCCCCAAGACATTAGTTATGACAACCGGCTACTATTTTCGCTGCCTTTGAACAGCACTGAGCTGTAGTGAAATTGGAGCAGCAAGCAGCTTTTTCTGTCTTTGTTGTGACTTTCTTCATTTAATTTACCTCCTTAAGTGAAGCGTCTTTATTTCACAGCTTTGATCGTCAAGCTGATGAAATCATAACCGTTCTTCAAGTATTCCCGCCGGTTCAGTACTTCGATCTCCCTGAAGCCGGCAGATCCTATGGCCCCGAGGTATTCTTCCTCTGTGACCGCACCGCCGAAGCACTGTGCCCAGGCCTCCGGGTCATTTTTTACTTCCTGTGGAAGCGGGATTTTCGAAACCGCGTCCGAGACCACGAATCTGCCCCTCGGTCTCAGGACTCTGTGGATTTCACTGAAGGCTCTTTTTTTATCTCTTGCATGATTGATGACACAGTTGCTCATCACCCCGTCAAAGACGCAGGCTTCGAACGGCAGCGCCTCGATGTCCCCTTGCACGAATGCTGTATTGGCGGCGTTTTCCATAGCGGCATGCTCCCTGGCTTTTGCGATCATCCCTTCCGTAAGGTCCAGGCCAGTGGCTTTCCCTCTCGGTCCCGTCAGTCTTGCAGCCTCTATGGTTTCTTCCCCTCTACCGCACCCCAGATCCAGCACATGCTCTCCTGCCTTGATGTTCAGTGCTCCCATGGCATTCCCGCAGCCTAAAGAGCAGCTCTGTGAACTTTCAGCCTCATATCTGTCCTTGATTTTTTCCTGTAAATGCTTCTCGTTGATCATCGATTTGATACCCTCAGTTCAATCCTTTATTTATTACTTACCCTTTTGTTCTGTAGCAACCCTCACAAATATGGCGCATATGTAGAATATACCCTCCTTGCGGCCGGTTTCTCTGTAACATTGTTACAAAAACACGAAAAAAATAGCGTATAAAACTACACCTCCCTGCAAAAAGCGAAGGTTCATCCACAAAATTCAAGCAATTTTGATGCAGAGGATTAGTAGAGACTTGAGACACCGAAACTTTAGACACCAACAGATATTCAAAGATAAAAACCTCAACTCATTTGAAGCGCTAAATGCAAAAGGTCAAGGGCATTCTTACTTTGCCCTTGACCAGCTTTTGATTTTACATGTTGATTTTATAAGTTGAAATTACATATTATAAGTTGATTTCATTATCAAATCCACTTCACACAACATTGCGAAGATTTCCCGTTGTAATATGGTTGTCGTGCGGTTTTAATACGCTTTTAGCTCCTTTTTGCTGCAAGTCATGAAAATGTCGTTTTCCAGAGGCTTGACCATCAAAGTGATCTGATGGTCAAGAAAGACGCCCTTGAGTTCGCTTCCTAATTTGACACGGTCAGTTCCTTTCAGGCGTTTGCCAGATATCTCTCTGACTGCATCGAAAGGATAACGTTTGCAAATATGTTCGACGGTCATGATATTCCCCTCATTTTCAGGGTAGATTTTCCCCTTCATTCTCCCGTCATTCCCCGAAAGACGGAGTCCGCAGCCTGCCAGGGCACCGATCACTCCCTGCCCGGTTCCTCCATGCTCCGAAAGATGGATATGCTCCGATAAATCCCTGGCAAGGGCATAGGCCATGGCTTTGTTCAATATTTCGAATTTCGCCTTTCTTCCATAAGCGATCAATCTATGTACATTCTCTGGTGCTAATTGATTCCTTTTTACAATACATAATCCCGGATCAGAGCCTTCCGCCGCATTCTCTTTTAGGAATTCCGTTGCAAATGAACGGATGTCGGCATAGTGCTGCTCTTCCGTTTCCAGTTCACAACACATGGAGCTGTTGTGGGAAGTATAGGGGATATCCTCATGAACATAGAGTTGATGCCGGGTGATGAAGCCCGCCCTTCCAAGCCCCCGCGCCGATAGCTCTTCTCCCATGATCTGGAGCAGTTCGCCGGATCCGATGCTTTCCAAATTATCCGTATCATCAATGCAAATCAGCAGTTTCATCCAAAGTCTCCTATCTTTATTGTGGTTGTGTCTTCAGAAGCCTCATGCCCTCCCCGGAGAGGATCGAAGCAATTTCGGAATCATCCAGTTCATAGTTGAAAAAAGCCTTATAAAAATCCCTGGTTTCCTTTTCCAGGTCTATGTCCGAATAAAGCTCGGGATACGCCAGCTTCCCCAGCCAATAGATGGCCAGCGGAGTTTCCATGGAGCCGGGATGGCCCCATCGTGAAATGGCGATAGGCATCTGATAAACACGTTTTTGTGTAACGGCAGCCAACTCGGACCATTTTTCATCATTCAGCATATAATCGCGGACGCCCGGCTCGTTGCAGATGATGATCTCCGGATCCCAAGTGTATATTTGCTCAAGCCCCGCATACATTTTACCTTCGAACGCGCTGAGCTCTTTGTCTGCCGAGACATTCTCGACGCCTACAAGAGCAGTCCATTCCGCAGACAAGGTCCCGCTCATGTCGGTTCTGGTGGCTTCGTTCACAGAATGATAGACGGACACTTTCTCTTCTGGATCGATCCGGTATGCCTTGCTTTCAGCTGTATCGATAGCTCTTTGATAAATATCATCGTAAATTTCCGCTTTATTTTTGGCTTGGCCGCCACATACCTCTGCAATGACTTGTGCGGACTTTCTTTGCTCTGCTATGGTGTTGGAATCAATGACGATTGCCGGGATATCGAAGGCTTCCAGCTTGCTCATTTCTGCCTGATTTTCAATGGTGGAGCGCCGGATGAATACCACGTCCGGATCCAGCCTTGCCAGTTCTTCTACATTGATGGTGCCATCAGTAAACGGCACATCCTTCTCAAGAATGGAAGGGAAAAAGCTTGTCAGCAGTTTATCCCTCTTCAGGCCTTCCACCACCGCAACGATTTTCTCCTCCTCGCCCAGCAAAACGGTGACATGCCCGGCGAAAGCATACAGGCAGGCAATCCGTTCCACCTTTTCAGGGATCTCGACCTGCCTTCCGATGGCATCCGTTACGATCCGGCTTCCTTCATCCACATGGGACAGCGACCCGGAGGTCTCCCCGCAGGCGGACAGCAGGAGCATCAGTATAAGAATTATTAGTGCTGCATATTTTTTCATTCTATTCTGTTCTTCCGTTATCCAGGCCGAAAGGGATGATTTGTTTGATTGATCCCCCCTCGTCGTCCTTGATCTCAATAAATTTGCTTCTGATCTGATAAAGTTCCGATATGGCTTTCTGGGTAAAAATTTCTTCACCCGGACCCGAAAGCATGATGGCGCCGTTTTTCATTAATGCGCCTTCCACCCTGATTCCTTTATTCATGAAATAGAAAGCCTGGTTAGGATAATGGGTCGTCATGATCGCCGTCATTCCATTTTCCCGAATCAGCTCCGACAGTTTATCTAAAACCATCATCTCATGATAGCTGTCGAGATGCGCGGTGGGTTCATCTAAAAGAATCATTTCGGATTGCTGTGCGATCGCCCTTGCCAGCATGACGAGCTGGCTCTCGCCGCCGCTCAGGTGGATGAAAGGCTTGTCGATAAAATCGGACATCCCGACTGCTGAAATCGCTTCCTCAGCAATGATGAGGTCTTCCTTTTTGGGCGAGCTGTAGAATGCCGAGTATGCGGCCCGGCCCATCAATACGATATCTAAAACGGTATAGGAAAACATTTTCCTGTGGCTTTGAGGGACATAGGCGATTTTCCGGGCGATTTCCTGCGCTTTCATCTCCGTGATCTTGCAACCATCCAATAATACTGTGCCTTCATAAGGAGTCAAAAAGTTCAGGATGCAGTGGAGAAGCGTTGTTTTACCGCAGCCGTTTGGACCCAGCAAGGTAAAAAGTCGGCCTCTTTCGATGTTCAGGCTGACTTGCTGAAACACGGGCTTCTTGGGGTATTCGAAGGAAAGTCCTTGAATTTGAAGGATCGGCATCACCAGCCCCCTCCTTTGGTTTTTTTCAGAAGATAGATAAAGAACGGGCCTCCGAGCAGTGCTGTGATGATGCCCAGCGGTATTTCGGATCCCGTCAGGCTTCTGGAAAACGTATCTACAATGATCATAAAGCTCGCTCCCAAAGAAATGCTGGCAGGCACGATCAATCTGTTGTCGCTGCCAAGAAGCATACGCGCCATATGCGGAATGATCAGTCCGATCCAACCCACGATACCGCTGATGCAGACCGCCCCCGCCGTCGCCAAAGTTGCCGAGACGACGACCGCTCCTTTGACCAGGGTTACATTTGTTCCTAATGCTTGTGCTTCCTTATCCCCCATGGATAGCACATTCAGTCTCCATCGCAGGATGACAATGCCGATGATCCCGATCGCCATTGGTATGATGGCGGCAATAAGCCCCTGTCTATTGACAGAGGCAAGGCTGCCCATCAGCCAGAAGGTGATTGCGGGCAATTGGTTATAAGGATCTGCTATATATTTAAGAAAAGAAAGAAGTGCGCCAAAAATGGATGAAACCACTGTGCCGCCCAGGACCAGCATGATCGTGGAGGCTTCTCCGTATGCTCTGCCGATCAGGTAGCTCATCCCCACAGCCAGACATCCGAAGGCAAAAGCGAAAATGAACGTGGCATTGCCTTGTCCGATCAATATGATCGACAATGCCGCTCCAAATCCGGCGCCTGAACTAACGCCTAAAATTCCGGAATTGACCAGCGGATTGCAGAAAAGGCTTTGAAATGCCGCGCCGCTTACAGCCAGGGCTGCTCCAACGAATGCCCCTATGAGGGCTCTTGGCAGCCTTATTTCCGTTATGATCAGGGCGGCTTTGCCATCTACTCCGGATTCATTTCCTGTAACCAAGGAGAGCAGTACACTTAAGGTGTCTGCTGTGCTAATCCCGTATCTTCCGATCAAAAGTGTGCCAAGGCCGCAGGCAATCGGCAGAAAAACCAGAAGAATCGTCATGAGTTTAAGGTGTTTTTTCATCTGCCCGCCGCTTTTCTTCTCAATAGATAAACCGCAAACAAAATCAATGCAATAGCTATACAGCCCGTTGAAATCAGGAACAACAGGCTGCTCGGTTTACCATCCATATCCGTTTTATCATTCGTGTTTTGCGCGTGATCATCGACGGAAGACACGATTCCGGCATCCTCTTCCGGACTATTCACCGCAAGGTCGCCGCTCTGCCCTCCATCATTTTCATTTTCTGATACAACGGAGCCGTTATTTATAAGTTCTCCGGACGCTCCGCCGCTTCTTGTTTTAAAAGACATATCGATCGGTGTCCCCAGCTTCGTTCCATTCTTTGCAGTGAGGTTCTCACTGATATGGATCGTATAAAGGGTGCCCGCTTTCAAAGCCGCTACGGGGCGGATCGATATGATCCTCTTGATGGTGGGATCTATCTGGTCATCCCCCATCTCAACGATGATCGGTATGTTGGTCCCTGATGGATCCATTAAAGAAAAACAGCCGCTATTGTTTTGCGCCACGGTCATGTTGACAACATTTTTGTTGAATACAAACCGGATGACAGCGTCTATCGGGACATCCGTCTGCCCATTAGGAACACTGCTTTCTGCGATGAAGAGCCCTTCATCGCTGTTTTCCCCTTCGCCGGAACCCTCCTCCGCATAGGCAATAGCTGCCGTCATTATCAGCGCCGCAAAAATCACCAGCAAGCATAAGACTATTCGGTTCTTCATTCTTAATAGTCCATAAGATCCATGAAGATCTTCAACGTCTTTACCGCCTCTGCCCTTGTGCTGTTTCGATTTGGTCCGAACGTACCGTCCGGATATCCTGACATCAGCTGCAGGCTTGTAATCTGTGCAACGCCTTCAACTGCCCAGCTTGCGATTTTGTCCTTATCTGAATAGCTGAGTTGCAGACCATTCGCTGCGTTTCCTCCGGCATAGTCGTACGCTCTTGCCAGCATCAGGGCCATTTCCTGTCTGCGGATTTGATCATTCGGCCTGAACTTCCCATCATCGCCCAAAACTATGCCTGCCTGAACTGCCTGAAGTACGCCGTCATGGTACCATGCTTTCTCCGTGACATCGGAGAACCCGTTTCCGGAAGGCAGAGCTTTTAGATTCAATACCCTTGATAATAAAACCGCAAATTCTGCTCTAGTTATGGATTTGTCCGGTGCGAAAGTCGTTGCAGTCAAGCCGTTGACAATGCCGCGATTCGCCATGGCTTCAATATAGGACTTGGCCCAATGGTTTGATATGTCTTCAAAATTGACCGCCGTCGGTGTAACGACCGCTCCGCCGGTAGTCGTTTCTCCCGGGATCGTTCCGCTTGAACCCGATGACTGAGTTCTAAAAAATACGGTTAAATCCTGACCCAGGGTCGCACTGCTGTTTGCTGAAAGATCCCCGTCGATCACTGCCTTGTAGGTCGTATCGGCTTTCAGCCCGTTCGTTGGGATCAGATATAAAACATTCTTGCGGCTGTATCCGCCTCTTGGTGCGAATTCATCGTCCTCGGCAAATCCTTGAAGAAAGGTGATCCCGCTTACAGGCACGTTTCCCCCATCCGTTTCGGAAGTCACCAGGTCCACGGAGGATGCGACTTTGATGAAATTGCCGGACCCATCCCGTTCGTACAGATCGACGCAGTCCCTGTTCCTTTCATTGACTCCGAGACTGTCCAAATCAAGATTGTTGTTCCGGTTGTTGAAATAATTGACATTGCCGCTGAACACCAGTCCAAGACGTTCGGTCTCTACCGGTATTTTCAGGATCGGGTCTCCAGTCATATAACCCTGCGGGATACACCCCACAAGGTCAAAGTTTTCCTGCACTGTCAGAGAATATTCCACCGGATCTAATGCTGTACTCGCAGTCTTGATCAAAATAGACATCGAGTCTGCAACTCCGTTCGGTATGGTGAAATTCGTCTTAAAGTAGCCTGCTGTGTTCGTTTTCAGCAATCCATAATAAATGACCTTACCGTCGGTATCCTTGATATCGACAGTAACCGAAGTATTCGGCACCGCCTTTCCGCCATCTGTGACCTTTCCGTACAATACCAGCACGGATCCCTCCACATAATATTGGCCGGCTCCATTCGTCGTGTATTCAATGCTCTGCACCGCAAAAGCCGCCGCAGTTGCAGAAAACACAAATACCAATGTAAAAAACAATATGAAAACACTGCTTCTTAACCTGTTCATTTTGGCCCCTCCTCTGTCGGCAACTATTCCGCTACGATATGGATCGGTGAATACAATAGATTCCCGCTATTATTAACGACATAAATATCCAAATATACATCACCTGCTACAACGTTCCCGAACTGGTCGGCAGAAACATCGGACAACTCAATGACAAAAGGAGTCTCAGCCTTTGCCGTGCAAGCGATCTGGGCGGTCTTGGAACTTAATATAACTGTGCCGCCGCTTTCCATCCTTGCACCCTTGTCTCTTCGTACAACGTATTCAACGAAGGCATTTTGGCCGTTTTCGGATCCATTCGTAAGCAGTATCGTGGCCACGGCTCCATTTTCATTCATTAATGCTGTAGCGGATACCTGGCTGAAGCTCGTTGTTTTAAACGGAATCAGTTGTTCTGCAAGCGCTATGGTGCCGTCCGCTGTTTTGATCTGGCTGTCCAGGATTTTAAGAATATAATTCTGTCCATATGCCAGACTTTCGATCGGGTCGATCGTTATAGATGTCTGATCGCTGCTCACAGTATAGCTTGCAGGGATGATATCCCCGGATGAGGCGACGGTCAATTGGATCGCCTGGCCACTAGCGATCTTGTTATTTGCTTTGATCGCTTCGGTAAATCCTTCTTCCAGGGTGGCATCGACTGAAACATCTTTGGCGTTCATGACAGGGTAAAGGCTTATCGCCTCAAAAGTCGGGCGTGGAGGAATCACCGTATCGGAAGCCGTTGTAAACGTGTATACCACGTCACTTCCCAAAGTCTTTCCTGGTGGTTCCGAAGCAATCGTCCCACTCAGCTTCAGCTGATACTCTGTTGACGGGGCTAAAACAGTCGGGTCAATGGTGAATGCAGTGCTTGTGCTTCCTAACGATCCCATTGCAGTAAAAGTTATTTTCCCGGTATCCTTCATTGCCGTCGCGACGACGGTGCTGTCGCTTGCCTTAACAAGAACCACTGCGTCCGCCGTATTCAGAGAACTGTTTTTTACAGCTTCCCCGAACGTAAAGGCAAAGACTGCACTGTTGATGTCGACCGGGTCGGAAACAACAGTGCCGG
>CALBZG010000164.1 GCA_937889655.1 uncultured Clostridia bacterium | reverse complement strand
CAATGAGGTTATTGATAATCCGTATCCGATGCTTAATAATTCACAAGCTATCGAAGCATCCCAGCCGGCAAGCAAACCCGCAAGCAAACCAACAAGACAATCTTTTTACAACGGAAGAAATAGAAATCGGGCTCGTCATAAATGACGCAGCCCGATTTTTAGATGCATCAGGAACTGTAATATTAACTAATAAGCGGTCCAACCGGCATCCACAGCGATGCATTGTCCGTTTATGAGAGAAGCGTCATCGCTGGCGAGAAAAACTGCGACCTTGGCTATTTCAGCAGGCTCGCCATACCGGGGATTCAGGATCAGCCCGATACCCGTTCGAGCAGCGCCCTCCTGATTGATGTGCTGCATATATTCTCCGCTTCCGATCTCTGTTTTAATACCTCCGGGACAAATAGCGTTGCATCTGATATTTTTCATGGCATACATGAAAGCGGTGTTTTTTGTTAAACCAACCACTGCATGCTTGCTGGCGATATATGTTGCGCCGGCGACACCTCCGCGAAAACCGCCGACTGAAGCGATGTTGATTATCGAGCCGCCGCCGGAAGTCTCAAAATATTTGACGGATTTCCTCATGGCGTATAAGGCGGCTTTAACATTGATGTTGAATACTTTGTCAAACATTTCGTCACTGACATCTCCGACACCGCTCATATCGTCCATAATGCCTGCGTTATTGACCAGGATATCCAGTCCTCCAAATACCTTTAAAGCTTCATCCACCATGGCTTCGACGTTGTCTTTGTCAGCCAAATCAGCCGAATATGCGATGATTTTTCCTTTAAAATCCTTGGTTTGCTCCACGAGATCATTCAGTCTGTCTGCTCTGCGCGCTACAGCAAGAACATTCGCGCCTTCCAATGCAAAATAATACGCTATTTCACGTCCCATACCTGAACTGGCGCCGGTTACTATGGCATTTTTCCCTTGTAGCTTCATGGCTTCCTCCTTTTTACAGTCTAATTCAAATAAATAAAAATGCTTAATTAATGTTACAATGGAGGTATTTTTTTGTCAACCACAACTGTCAGAAAATTAAAATAAATGACTTGTCGGGACTCCTTTGACTTAATCTGCTGACTTATGGTATTATTTAATTCAATATCGCGAAAGCCGGTATCAACAAACTGTTAGCGAAACTTTCAATAGAACAAATTCTGCATTAAGGGGTTGAAATGATGAAGATTGGATATGCTTGTCTTACAGCGGGTGTGCCAGATACTGAGTTGAAAAGCTGCATATTAAAAAACGCTTCAGAAGATAATTTGACCAGAATCATCGATCATAATTTGAATGCTCTGGAAAACATCATCGATTATAATATTAAGAATGAAATCAAGCTTTTTAGAATTAGTTCAGATATTATTCCCTTCGGCTCAAATCATGTCAATAAGCTGGTCTGGTGGGAAATCTTCGGCTCTCGTTTCAAATCTCTGGGTAGTAAAATAATAGCGAATGGGTTGCGGGTATCCATGCATCCGGGACAGTACACCGTTATCAACTCTAATAATGAAGATGTGGTCAGCAGGGCAATCGAGGACCTTATTTATCACGATCGCGTATTGAACAGCCTGGGTGTTGATTGTGGGAATAAGATCATTTTGCATATAGGCGGCATCTATAACGATAAAGAGGATGCTATCGGTCGATTTTCACGGAATTATGATAAGCTGGCTTCATCGATCAAAAATCGTCTTGTGATCGAAAATGACGAGAAATCATATAATATCCAGGATGTGCTTAAGATCGGGAAGGACCTGAAAATACCGGTGGTTTATGACAATCTTCACAATGCCGTCAACCCGTATGATCATACTAAGACGGACAGCTATTGGATAGAACAATGCAGGGAAACTTGGACTGAGAAGGATGGCATGCAGAAGGTGCACTATTCTCAACAAAACCCCGGCAAAAAACCGGGAGCCCATTCTGATAGTATAAGAATAAATCATTTCATTGAATTTTATGAAGCTCTGGAGAGAGAAGATCTGGACATTATGCTGGAGGTCAAGGATAAAAATATTTCAGCCTTGAAATGTATTAACTGCACTCGTCAGGATGTAAAACGCACCAGGATAGAAACAGAGTGGGGCAGATATAAGTATAAAATTCTCGAAAATTCACAGGAAATCTATTTAGAAATTCGGGCTCTTTTCCGCGACGATCAGTTCATTCCAGTCATAGATTTCTACAATTTGATCGAGGCAGCCCTGGATAAGAAAGCGGACCCTGGCAATTTTCTGAACTCTGCAATGCACGTTTGGGGATATTTTAAAAATCTGGCTGATGAAAAAGAAAAAAAATCATTTCTGCAGCATGTAGAAAACCGGGATGTAAGTGATCGGTCCATGAAAGCAGTTAAGAGATTTTTGCACAAAATGGCAATCAAGTATAAGCAAGACTATTTGCTGGATTCTTATTATTTTGTTTATTAATATGGTAAAAGTGCAGATAAAACAAGGAGCTCAAGCATGAACGGAGAAGAATTCTATAAAAGCTTATTGCAAAACATATATGAAGGGGTCTATTTTGTCGATAAAGACAGGAGGATCACATTCTGGAACAAAGGTGCAGAGAGGATCACGGGCTTTACATCCTCAGAAGTTCTGAACAATTTCTGCTATAACCACATTTTGAACCATGTCAATGATGAAGGTGAAGAATTATGCCTGAAGGGCTGCCCTCTACATAAAACTATGGAAGATGGCCAGATGCGTGAAGCGTCGGTTTATCTTCACCATAAACAGGGACATCGGATCCCGGTATCCATCCGCACGATCGCTATCATCGACAATGGAAAGACGGTTGGCGCAATTGAAGTATTCAGGGACGAGACGGAACAGCAGGGCATCATTAAAGAGATTGAAAAACTGAAGGATCTTGCATTGAATGACCCTCTCACCAACCTACCGAACAGACGTTATATCGAATCGTTTCTGAGGTCAAAAATGAACGAGTATTTTACTCTTGGCATTCCATTTGGTGTAGCTTTTATGGATATCGACAAGTTTAAAGATTTTAACGACAATTATGGCCATGATGTAGGGGATGAAGTCCTGAAAATGGTTGCAAAAACCTTCAGAGGCGTTGTGAGGAGCAATGATCTGATCGGCCGGTGGGGCGGAGAGGAATTTTTAGCGGCATTTTCCGGTGTGGATCTTGAGGACCTGTGCAATGTTTCGGAAAAGTTGAGAGCACTGATTGAAAGAGCATCACTAAAAAAGGGAGAAGAGTCCTTGAAAGTCACAATTTCCATCGGATCCACACTTTTCCAGCCTGAAGACACTATCGATTCGGTTATCAATAGAGCGGACGCTTTGCTCTATAGAAGCAAGTCCGAAGGAAGAAATAAGGTGACCTGCGAATGATGGAAAAGACAGCAGCGAAATCTATGATCCGGATATTTCTTCCAAAGAACGACCTTTTGTTTCCTGCCCGAAAAATGCAACAACGATAGCCACTACAGCAAAAACCGCTGTCAACATAACAAAAACATAGGTATATCCAGAATCCTTGCCATAGGCGTTGTAAATCACCGGTACGATGAAAGGCGCTATGAATGCCCCTACACGACCAAATGCAGATGCCCAGCCCACCCCTGTGGCTCTTGCGATCGTCGGATACATCTCCGGAGTATAAGCATAAACGCATCCCCATGTTCCAAGACTGAAAAAATATAATAAACAACCATAAAAGATGACTTCGTTGACGCTCTCACCATGACCGAAGAGCCATGCAGCTGAAGCAGTCCCTAAAAAATACAGCGCCAGCACCGGCTTGCGTCCAATTTTTTCAACAAGATATGCCGCGCTGAAATAACCCGGTAATTGAGCCAGACACATGACCAGGGTGAATTCGAAGCTCTTGACCAATGCAAAGCCTTTACCCATGAGCAAGGTAGG
The DNA here is from genome assembly GCA_937889655.1 of uncultured Clostridia bacterium. GTDB lineage: Bacteria > Bacillota > Clostridia > Peptostreptococcales > Anaerovoracaceae > CALBZG01. The sequence continues at coordinate 8,423 of CALBZG010000164.1, read as the reverse complement.
AGTCCATAAAACAAAGCCGTAATACCCGAAATTGATCCCAAACCAAATGATCCAGAGAACCAGAGTCGTTCTAATATATTTTTTTGACCATAATTCGGCGAATGTTATACTGCCGATTTTTTCATTTTTAAGCACAGCCATGTTTTCAGCCGCATAGGCAGATGTTACACCGGCTTGCATCTCCATTTTTATTACAAGTGCTTCGGCTTCTTTGCTTTTCCCTGCGGACTCAAGAAAACGGGGCGACTCCGGCACGGCTTTTCTTAGATAGGCGGCGAATAAAGCAGGTAACGCACCTACCCAGAAGGCGGTCCTCCAACCGTAAACAGGGATAAGCAAATAAGCGACAAGTGCTGCTAAGATCCACCCCCATGCCCAAAAGCTTTCGAGGATTATTACATTCCGCCCTCTGATACGGGCAGGAGAGAATTCACTCACCAAGGTTGCCGCCGCAGGAAGCTCTCCACCCAGACCGAAGCCGGTCAAGAATCTAAGTATCAACAGCATTGTATAGTTTACTGCAAAGCCGGATAAACCGCTGGCAACACCATAGATGATCAAAGTCCACATGATCACAAAGCGCCGACCCCATCTATCAGCCGCCATACCTGAAAGTGCTGCGCCTAAAGCCATGCCCAGCATTCCAGCGCTTCCAATAAGACCAAGCTGAGAAGTTGAAAGCCCCCAATCAACGCTTATGGCTGCCATGACTCCTGATACCATCCCTTGATCCATAGCATCAAATGTCCAGCCGATTCCCGTCAGAAGAAGAACTTTTTTCATGAGTGGTGTTGAAGGCAGCCGATCGATCCTATTTGCAATATTGCTCATTTGTTTCCTCTTTCGTATTTCTAGGTTTAAAGTAAAATGTTCGATTTATAACTTTTACTGATATACAGGTGTCTTGTCAGATCGTATTTAAGTGTAACATCAAAATGTGGATTAATCAAACCATATCTTAACAAGTTCAAATATTTTGTGCGTTCGATGTCCGTTTGGTGTATAAGTAGTTATAAGAGTTGGTAGCTAAACCATTGTTATAAACCTTAAAATTTAATTAAAGATAATCAGGAGGTCTGACTATGAATGCCTTTACACGATCTGTAACGCAAGCATTTACCGGAGCAATTAAAGCCTTTAGCACCTTCCCCGTTTCGATCGGTAGTGCTTTATGCTTTGCTGTTGTTACGATCATAAGAATACAATTGGAATGGCCTCAACAGGAGCCTTACAACTTTTTGTTCAATTGCCTGCACTGGTCATTTGCCTTGGGAGCCATCTTCAGTCTTGCGATTATAACAGCAGCCCAGAGCCGTTATAACACGAAGAATGCATTTCTTCTTGCGAATGCGATTGGTGTTATTGCGGTGGTGGCCACCTTTGTCTCTCTGTATTATTTCGGAGGACAGGAGCCGGCAATAGCAGGAGCGCGTTATGATTATGTTTCTGTCATTGCCGTAGCCCGGGTCATAGCAGTCATGCTGATCAGCATACTGTCTTTCATTGTGCTGGCTTCTTATCCGGCCGAAAAATCCGACTTCGCTCGATCTTTGTTTATGACCCACAAAGCCTTCTTTATATCGCTATTCTACGGAATGGTTATTATGGGTGGTGCCTCTGGTGTTGCTGGAGCTTTTCAAGCGCTGCTCTACAACGATATGAGCGAGAAAGTATATATGTATATAGCTACTTTGACCGGCTTTATTGTTTATACCATGTTCGTAGGCTATTTCCCTGATTTCCGAAAAGGAGAGGAAGACCCTAAAAGAGAAATTGCCCAAAAGCAGCCCCGTTTTATTGAAATCCTATTTGTGTACATCCTTATCCCAATCATTTTAGCTATGACAGCGGTCCTCCTTGCCTGGGCGATAAAGACGATCCTGGCAGGAATGGGCGAATCATCATTTATCCGGTTGTCCAGCATCGCTACAACGTATGCTATCGTAGGTCTCTGGCTTCATATCATGGTGACTGGCAATGACTCTGGATTGGCGAAATTTTACCGGAAAATCTACCCTATAGCCGCACTGGTCATTCTGGCTTTCGAAGCCTGGTCTCTGGTGGTCCAATTGGGATCGTCCGGCTTGAAAACAGCAGAATATTCCTTTAGTCTTTTGCTGATCCTTACGGCGTCTGCTTCAATATTGCTTCTAGTTTATAAATCAAAGGCGCATTTACCGATCGTAGCCATCACTTGCGCCTTGGCCATATTTGCTGTTCTGCCGGTGGCGGGTTATTATTCATTGCCTGTACGTGCACAGATCGACAGGCTGGAAAATATCCTGACCAGCCAGAATATATTGAAGGACGGAGAGCTGGTGCCGGCGACGGTTGAACCTGAAAAAGATGTGCGTATCGATATAACGGATGCCGTGGAATTTATCGCATATGCAGAAGGCGCAAAATTGCCGGATTGGTTTGACCAGGATTTGGCTCAAAACGACGTGTTCCAGGAAAAGCTTGGCTTTGAAAAAACCTGGCCGGAGTTTGAACCTTCAGAACCGGGAGGCTATATTGGCACATTTTTGTATCTGCCATCTGAACCGATTGTGATTTCAGACTATGATTGGGCTGTCAATCCTCAGAATATATACGGCAAAGGCGACGGTTCCGTTCTAATAAAAGGGAATAGAGGAGATTATAAAATCTACTGGATAGATACCTCAAAAGCGGGGATCCCTGCATTGCGGATCAAGCTTGATGATGCCGTGATCCTGGATCAGGATATGAACGATTATATCGATAAGATCACTGAAAAATATCCACCGGGCCAGAACGAACCTCGGGAAGCATCCTTGGAAGATATGAGCATGAAAATCGAGACTGCAGAATTGAGCGTTTTGATCGTATTCAACAACGCGGAGGTCAATGTGGATCCGCAGAATGATGTGATCAATTATTGGATAGGCCTGAATTCGATTTATATCAAAGAGAAACCTTGATTCCAAGGAGGCTTGAAATGGCGGCTTATATCGGGCTATCATCAGAGGAAGCCGGAGCGAGGCTAGATCATTATGGCCATAATGCCATACCCGAACCGCGATATCCTTTACTAAGGCTTGTTTTCCGGCAATTCCGAGGTGTGTTTAATATACTATTGATTATGGCAGCGGTTATAACATTAGCTTTGAATGAACCATTGGATGCTTCATTTATATTGTTTTTTGTTATTTTAGGCGTCACGCTTGATGTTATTCAGGAATATAAGTCCAATACAGCTGCAGAGAAGCTGAAATCCTATCTGCTCAGCACCATTACGACGGTACGCGATGGCACCGATCAGGAAGTATGCACCGAGGATCTGGTTCCCGGCGATATCATCAAACTTGAATCCGGAGATATCGTTCCTGCAGATGCGGTTCTCCTGGAGGCAAGAAACCTACTGGTGGATGAGACTACATTCACCGGAGAGAGCATACCGGTAGTCAAAGAAGCCTTTTCAAAAACCGCCAATACCGCAAATGAAATACATGGCAACGGCATGCTTCTTCAGGGGATAGTCGTGATCAGCGGAAACGGTATGGCTGAAATAACAGCTACCGGAAGGAATACTAAACTTGCCCAGATCGCGAAGACGGCGTCAACCGTTAAATCAGAAAGCGAACTGGTGAAAGGCATTGATCGGATAAGTAAATTTATTCTTAAAACTACAGTCTTCACACTGGTCTTAGTGGTTATTGCGAATATTTTCATAGAAGGAAAGCGATCCGATATTCCCCATCTTCTTATATTTGCCATCGCACTAGCGGTTTCTGTTATACCGGAGGCGCTTCCTTTGGTGCTGACCTTTTCACTCTCAAGGGGCGCTCTTAAATTTGCAAAAGAAAAAGTGATCGTTAAAAGGCTGTCTTCTGTTCAGGACCTTGGATCCATCAATTTGCTATGCACAGACAAAACGGGAACGATAACAGAGAACAGACTGGCTTACGCAGGTGAATCAGCGCCTGATGATGTCGGGTTTTCTCCTTTATTATTAGTGCGGCTTGCGGCAATCAATCTCGATGAGAGAATCCCTGAGCCTTTCGATAAGGCCGCCGATGAAGCGCTGAATGCTGAACAGCGAAAGGAACTGGCGAATTATGAACTGATCGAGGAAGAAGCATTTGATCCTTCCCGGCGCAGCAACGGAGCTATCGTTCAAAATAAAGAAGGTATTAAAATCCATATTCGTCGGGGAAGCCCTAAATTCCTCATCGATCAGGGTTTGGTGCTGGAGCAGAGTGAAGATCCGTGGCTGGTTGAAGAAGAAAAAATGGGTCACCGGGTTCTCGGCGTCAGCTATGATGACGGATGTGGCCCCAAGTTTGGAGGTTATGTATCATTCGCTGATCAGCTGAAAAATACCGCTCAGGAAACGATTGATAATGCGAAGCGCATGAATGTTGAGATAACCATCATTACAGGAGATTCGGCAAGTGTCGCTGAAGCTGTTGGCAGAGAGTCCGGCCTCGTTTCCGAACCTGAAGAAGTCGTAGAGTCCGCAGAATTTTTAAAGCTTTCAAGCCATGAACAGAAAGAAAAGGCAGGAAGGATCCGAGTATTTGCCCGAACTACGCCTGAACAGAAGCTTGAAATAATCCAATTGCTTAAAGAAGAATTCACGGTTGGATATCTTGGAGAGGGGATCAACGATGCTCCGGCACTAAAAGCTGCGAATGTATCCATGGTGGTCCAGTCTGCCGCAGATGTTGCTCGGGAAACTGCAGATATCGTTTTACTTGAGAACGATTTGAGAGTAGTTGTCGAAGGTATTCGGCTCGGGCGTGAAACATTTGCAAACACCATGAAATATATCAGGGCGACGCTGATATCCAATTTTGGCAATTTTTATGCAGTGGCTATAGGTTCTCTATTTATCGATTTTTTACCGATGCTGCCCACACAACTTTTATTACTGAATTTACTCTCCGACTTTCCTATGATCGCCATAGCTTTCGACCATGTTACGGAAAAAGAGATTGCCGAACCTCAACATTATGATTTTCATTCGTTGTATATAATATTCATGACAATGGGCATTGTCAGCACGATTTTTGATTTTATTTATTTCGGACTGTTTTACAGGATATCACCTGCCGTGCTTCAGACCAATTGGTTTATTGGCAGCGTTCTTACTGAGTTGCTTCTTGTTTTCTCTGTAAGATCCATGCTGCCGGCCAATAAGGCCGGCAGACCTGCTCTGATCATAATAATATTGTCTTTTACGGCAATTGCATTGACGATCGTATTGCCGATGGTTTCTCAAACTGCGCAATTTTTTCAGTTTCAATCTCCATCTGCGATGCATCTTGCAATTATTGTTGCACTGGCACTTATATATTTATTGGTTTCCGAAATAGTCAAACGACAATTGAACAAACTTTTGGAGAGGCGCAGCATCAATAGGAGGCGTATCATATGACACATTTGCCTTTATGGATCCAGGCTGCAATATGGGGCGGATTTACAGGAGCTGCTTTGCTTATCGGAGCACTGATGGGTTATTATATTCATCTTAAGCAAAGGATGGTTGCAGGTATAATGGCTTTTGGAAGCGGCGCATTGATTTCCGCTATATCTTTTGAACTAATAGCTGAGGCATACAGCAAAGGCGGACTTTTATCCACTTCTTTCGGGTTTATTTTAGGAGCGATCGTCTATTCTATTGCGAATCATAGGGTTTCTAAATATGGCGCTAAACATCGGAAAAGATCGAATCTGAATAAGAAAATCAGCGCAGACGAAATTTATCACAATGCTGTAGCCATCGCGATAGGGGCGTTAATAGACGGTATTCCCGAGTCTATCGTGATCGGACTTGGGATCGTTGAAGGGGGAAAGGTCAGCGTCGTCACTGTTGCAGCCATTTTCATTTCTAATTTACCGGAAGGGCTATCCAGTTCCGCAGGCATGAAAAATAATAGCAAAAGTTCTGCTTTTGTCTTAAGAACATGGGGAGGGATTGCTTTGACCGGGCCGCTATTTGCTTGTATAGGGTATCTGTTTTTTCAGAATGTGTCCCTTGAAATAGTAGCAGTCATTATGGCTGTTGCAGCAGGTGCGATCCTGGCTATGATCGTTGATACAATGATTCCTGAAGCTTTTGAGGAAACACATGATTTTGCCGGATTTATAACAGTGCTCGGTTTTCTTTGCGCATTCATGTTCGATAAAATATAATACTGAATAATGAACGATGAGAATTAGAAATCAAGCCTTTAGAAATGAAAGTATGGTAAAATACCTTTAATCAATTAAATGTAAAAAATATTTGGGAGGTTTTTTTGAAAGAATATAAAAATGACCAGATCATTGTGTACTGGTCTCCTGAGTTGTGCGCTCATTCAAAAAAATGTATCGGACATTTGCCCGAAGTATTTGATGCCGGGAAGCGGCCGTGGCTGAATGTGAACGGCAGCACGCCGGAGAAGATTATTGAACTGATCGATAGTTGTCCTTCAGGAGCTTTAAGGTACTCTTTACCGGAAGGATCCTCAGTGGATCCCGCGTTGGCTCAAGGCAGAGGAAATATCGATTATGGTAAGAATGACTGCGGATTTATTAAAATTAAAATGACCGCTAACGGGCCCCTTGTGGTTGAGGGCAACGCAGAAATGATAAATATCAGTGGCGAGATCATAAAAAAGTCAAATAGAATGGCCTTATGCCGCTGTGGACACTCAATGAATCGACCCTTCTGTGACGGCAGCCATAAGACAGCAAATTGGAATCCTGATCCGGAGTCAGAATGATTACTGATGAAATTCCTTGCCAAACATAAAACGACACATTATTAAGTGTGACGCACGATAATGGAAACAGTAGTTGGGGTATAAATAGCTCATAATGGCTTATTTAGAATATTGTAATTGTTAATATGGAAAAGGAGGGTTTTATATGGGGATCATGGACAAAATCAGTCAGGCAATCGATGATATCAAAGAAAAAGCAGAGGATCTGACGGAAGAACTGAAAGAAAAGAAAGAGGAACTTCTTGAGAAGACAGAAGAACTTTCATCAGAGGCAAAAGAGAAGATCGAAACACTCAAAGATAAGGCGGATGACGTAGTTGCCGACGCTAAGGAAAAAGCAGCCACATTGAAGGACAAAGCTGATACATTGAAAGGCCAAGCGGAAGACGTAGTGGAAGACGTTACAAACACAGCAGAAAAAGCCCAGGAAGATATTAAAAAGGAATAACAGAGTTGGATGTGCTTTCATTGAAACTTTATTTCATACACTGAATTACGCACACCGATAGGGCAAAAGATATTTTGTGAAAGATTATTAGAAAAAATTATTTGCGAGCATTAAATGAAATAAAAAAGAGCAGTTCACTTAGTGTACTGCTCTTTTTATGTTCAATTTATGCCAGATTTACGTTGACCGCCCTGAGCTTGCGGCTGTTTTTCGGATCTGCTTCGATGTCAAAAGTCACCTTCTGACCATCTGCCAGAGTTTTGAAACCGCTGGATACGATGGCGGAGAAATGTACGAATACATCCTCACCATTGCTGTCATTGGTTATAAAACCAAAGCCTTTATCAGAGTTGAACCATTTTACTGTACCATTATTCATTTTGGGTACCTCCTAAATTTTATTTGTACCCATGCATAAAAAACAAAAACTCACATTTATGAGAATCATCAAACAACGATGACCTACAACAATTGTGAGTTCATAGCAATCTTCCTGAATACCAAATAAACATAACACGGGGATCTTCACATGTCAACTTATATTTTTCGGAAATTAGGTTTAAATATGGATTATGCTGTGTTTTCTTCATCACCCATCGTAAACTCGATATATTCCGCTCCAAATTCATGCATCATTTCCAACAGAGGAATAATTCTTTGGCCCAAATCGGTAAGACCGTACTCAACTCTTGGCGGTACGACCGGATATACATTTCTATAGATCAAATGATCTTCCTCCAGACTTCTAAGCTGCTGAGTGAGCATTTTTTGAGTGACGTCCGGTAATCTTCTTTTGATATCGTTGAACCTCAGAACCTTGTCGCTAAGATACCAGAGTATCATAATTTTTCGTTTCCCGGATAACAACTTTTGAACCAGCGCCATGGGACAAATATCTAACCTCAAGCATTTTTCACTCATATAGCAGGCTTGATGACGTTCTTCTTTGGTAAGCAAAGTATCACCTCATTCCATGGTATCATTTAGGATACTATAGCACAATTAAGTGCCTACTTGCAAGGATGATATGTATGTAATATATTGCTTAATGCATCACTATATAAAAGTGCAAGCTTTTGAAGTGATTGTTTAAGTCGCCAATCCAAGCATTTTATGGTATTATTTTGTAAAGGGTTTGCATGTCCGATGCGGTCCAAATCATAATGAATGCAACTATATAGAGAGGATTTTTGGCGAGAATATGATAGCAGTAATAGTGAATGCAGCGGCAATATTAATTGGGG
>CALBZG010000163.1 GCA_937889655.1 uncultured Clostridia bacterium | reverse complement strand
CACGAAAACCGACAGATTGAAGGAGTTCGAGCGCCATTCCCAATTATTCAAATAAGATTTTAATCGATTCCAGACCAACGTCATTTTTTGCCTATAAGGAGGTGCGAAGATGTTCAAAAAGATATTTGTTATTGCTGTAGTTAGCGTGCTTTGTTCTTTTTCAAGATCGCAGGCTTATAATGATGATTCTGTAGCTGTATATACTCCAAGAGGAACTTTAATACCCGATTCATATATTACAGTAGAGTTCGCTGATGACGATGACATACCCTATTGGAATAATTATTACGATATAATCTTTCAGAATGATGAGCTGATAGGCAATTCAACGAGAAGATATAATTGCCATGGTTATGCTTGGCACATGATCGGTGACGATTGTCCGACTGATTCCGTTTGGATCGGTCTAGATAATCCGGGTTGCACCTATCTCTATTGGCAGGATGAAAGTTACAGCGAAGTAGATCCGTCATTCGCTGAAGAATGCGAGGACGAAATAATAATTGATTACACGGATGATCATTCAGCTGTTGCGACACATGAGACCGACATCTTTCTGTCTAAATGGGGTAAAGGTCCTCTAATGAGGCATTATAAAAATAATGTTCCGCATCGCATTAATGAATTATTCAGGCTTGTCTGTCTTTCTTGTTTGCTCCTGCATTAATGACGGCAGCACCCAGAAACGCCAAGACGGTAAAATATGTAGAACTCGGCATCAACCAATCTCAATTTTGCAATCAGGCGTGTAAAATCAAGATCAGATCGGGCCTTCATGTGGCCTGGGTCTTGATTATTACTCCATCAAATCCATTGGCGCGTTTATAAGCACTGAGTTGCTTTATCTGAATAAAAAGCTGTTAGTAGAAGACAAAACATGGCCTTCAGACTTTTATCCAGAATCAACCCTTACCATTATTACTGGAGATATTGGTGACTACTTTCATATCGTCATAATTACAAGTATTAGGAGTAAGGAATTAATATGAAATTCATAAATCGATTTTACATAGTGTTTTTTCTTTTCCTGCTAACATCCCCTATGTTTGTTCAAGATGTCAAAGCTCAAAGGTATGCATACATAAAAATAGGCCCCAATTATTCTTCTTTTTATACAGTGGCTTCAAAACCTTCGTTTGGTACTTCCTATGCTTATGCAGGTGGAATGCATGCATATAAAAATATGAGTATTGAATTTGAATTAAATTGGACTGTAAATAGAGTTAATATTAGAGATAAAATTTTTGGCGGCAGTTATGTTGGAAAAGTATATGCCGGCGATATAAATTTTAGTATGGCATTCTTAGGATTAAGCCAGTTTTTCACTTTTAATTGGCCGATCAGCACAAATTTCTCCATCCAGCTTTTAACGGGGCCATTCTTCAGAATCGGTATGAGAGACAAAACGACTTTTTCAATTAAAAGATATATCAGAGAAATACAAAATTTGAATGAATGGAATACGTATTCTTATAACTATCATTATGACCCGGGAGAAGTGGAATCTACTCCATATCCTCTTAAGAGCTCAGGATCCGGATTGTCGTTAGGAGTGAGATTAAAGTGGTCACATGTTTCTTTTGATTGCCGGTATTCAAGAGATTTGTTTGCAATTAAAAATTCAAACCATATTGTTCTTCATGAAAAACTTCAGGCAATAGAATTCTTGTTGGGGATAGACGCTATTTTTTTAGGAAATATATTTTCCAAATAGTCACCTATTATCCCTTCGATTAGATATGTGCATACTTGACATCATGATTTTTAAGATATAGCTTCACTTTGTCTTGAGATTGTTGAATTCTTTTCATATGGATATGATTTGTAACTGTATTTGTTCTCGATTTCGAGTAGGAAACATATTTGAAATACTTTGCTTCTGATCGGCCTTTTAGCTTTATATTGATCCAGAATAAGCGCTTTAATCGCTCGACGCCTACATAACGCATAATGCCGTTTAATCTGATCAGGCATTTTATCTTTTATGGTTCACTGGATAAATGCTTCTTCTTCAGTTTCTAAGGTTCAACCGGGCCTTTGTAGCCGGCCTCGTTTGCCTAATCTTAATCCTTTATTGCATTTGTTTTGGATGGATGCTAAAAATTTTTTCCAATAGAAATGTGGTTATGGCCCGCTTTGCTTATTTCAGTTGTCTTTTTTCAAGAAAATTCTATAGCGTCTGCTTTCAAATATCTGCTGGCCTGTTTTTTCATGTTTCAATTCACAACTTAAGCTTTTTGGGGAAATATTACATTCCCAGGCTAATAATTAGTGGAGGATTATTATTATGTCCACAAAAAGAGGTGCTGACGCATTTTTCCTGATTGCTTTACTGAATGTTGGAGTGGTTTTTTCACAATGGAATCAAGCAGGATTATTACCGGATACCCCTCTTACTGCAGACACATTAATCAATGTTGATGCTTTTTTGGGTTCTGATAATCAGAAAGTACAAGCGGCTCTTGCAAGAGCCAAGCTATGCTCTGCTGTCGGGAAAATATCAATTATTAAATTTGCAGGTCGACAGTATGATTTGACAAGTCCTATTCTAATTTATCAGCCTTATAATGGCATAATTTTGCAGGGAGTGGGTTCTGATAGTACGGTTCTAAAATTCACATTTGGTAATACAGATTCTACATGTATCAAGATTGGTCAAGAAGCGGACACTCAAATTACTACACTAAATAGCGATGTTAATTAACTTCTTAAACCACTGCCTCTGGCAGTGGTCCTAAAAACGGTTTCA
>CALBZG010000162.1 GCA_937889655.1 uncultured Clostridia bacterium | reverse complement strand
AAAACATGCTGATCCTCGACCCTGGAATAGGCTTCGGGAAAACCCCGCATCAAAATGTCGAAATCATGGGCAGGCTGGATGAAATCAAGAAACTTGGCTTTCCACTGCTGCTTGCGGCTTCAAGAAAAAGCACTCTGGGGCTTATTCTTGATCTTCCACCGAAAGAAAGAGTGGAAGGCACCTTGGCAACCACTGTTTTGGGAATCGCTCAAGGTGTCGATATTGTCCGAGTTCACGATGTAAAGGAAAACTTGCGTGCAGCAAAAGTGGCAGACGTTTTAATAAGGGGGAATACCTTTGGATAAAATAATAATGAAAGGCATGGAGTTTTTTGGCCGACATGGGGTCTTCAAAGAAGAACGCGTATATGGGCAGAAGTTCCGTGTTGATGCAATATTATACATCGACCTCGAGAAAGCCGGAGTTACTGATGATTTATCCAGTACAGTCAGTTATAGTGATATCTACGAAATTATCAAACAAGAAGTAGAGAATGAAAAATATCAGCTAATAGAAGCTTTGGCTGAATGTATATGTAAAAAAATTTTGAGTTTCGATAAGAAAATCGAAAAGGTCCATGTGACTGTGAAGAAACCCGAAGCGCCAGTGGACGGGTTCTTTGATTTTTTTGCAGTCGATTTGCATAGAGAAAAACATGAAATCAAAGACACGATAGCTATTGAACCTTCCGGGATATATCTTAGTCTCGGAAGCAACATGGGGGATAGGGAAGAGAAAATCAACAAAGCCCTTGAGCTTATGAGCGAGCAGGCTCTGATCATAAAAAAATCTTCTTTCTATGAAACAGATCCAATGGATTATGAAGATCAAAACCGGTTTCTAAACATAGCTGTAGAAATTGAAACGGCTCTCCGACCTGATGACCTATTAAAATTCCTTCAAAGCATTGAAAAAGACATGGGCCGCGAAAAAATGATCCGATATGGTCCGAGAAATATCGATATTGACATACTAATATTCAGAGACTTTGAGTGCTGCACTCAAAGTCTGACTATTCCACATCCCCGAATGAAAGAGAGAGGTTTTGTCCTTATTCCCCTAAAGGAGATCTCTCCTTTGCTGCTTATCCAGGGGCAGTCATTGGGCTTGCTGATCAATAAGCTGGATCGATCCAAAGAAGTCCGGTGGTCGGAGCATAGAATTGAAAAAATCATGAAGGATGATGATTTTCTCAAATTTATGGGTTATAATGAAAATCATGAAAAGGGCCGGATATTCTGCCATCATGATATGGTCCATAACATGGAGGTCTGCAGGGATGCGTTGATCATGGTACTCGAAGAGAGCTTGGGATATTCCAAAGATGTGGTATATGCTGCAGGTCTTCTTCATGATATCGGACGCTGGATGGAATACGAAAACAATGTTGACCATGCAGAGGCCAGTGCAAAACTGGCGGAAGGCATTTTGAGCCGATGCAAATTTTCTCAAAAGGAAATACACAGCATTACCGGGGCGATTGCAGATCATAGGAAAAACGAAAATATGGATGGTCTTAGTAAAGTATTATACAAAGCGGACAAAAACTCCCGGCTTTGCTTATTTTGCAACGCTAGAAATCAATGTAAAAGAACCGTTACGTGAAAATGCGAGGTGTTTGCTATGGGTTATATTCATCAAATTATTCAAGCAGAACCACAACCGGCAGTATGGATCAAGAAGGCCACATCGATCAGTAAATTGCCAAATGAAATCAGAGAAGCCTACGGTGAAGTCATTTCCTATCTGAATGAAATAGGAGAGCCTCCATTAGGACCTGCCTTCATTGCATACTACAATATGGATATGGAAAATCTGGTTATAGAAATCGGTTTTCCTGTTACCAGGGAAGTACCCGGAAGGGGCGACTTAGTATATGGACTTATTCCAGGAGGCAAAATCGCATCCAGCTTCTATAAAGGGGCTTATAATGGAATGGGAGCATGCTACGAAGAAATTTTAAAATGGATAACAGATAAAGGTTATGTTCCAAGCGGCGTCGTGTATGAGTTTTACTACAACTCTCCTATGGATGTTCCGGAAAGCGAATTGCTGACGGAAATAAGATTTCTTCTAAGATAGTATTAATTAATAATATATAGAATCAGGGGGAAAAAAGATGCTAACACTTGATAGGATATATCAGGCAGCCCATGCCCTTAGCGGCATAAGCAGAATAACTGAGGTTGTGCCGGCTCCGAACATCGCACCGGGTTGCGATTTATATCTCAAAACAGAAAATCTTCAAGCTACAGGTTCGTTTAAAATAAGAGGCGCATATTTCAAAATATCAACGCTCAGCGATGAAGATAAGAAAAAAGGTGTAATCGCATGCTCCGCCGGAAATCATGCTCAAGGAGTGGCTCTGGCCGCTGCAAAGAACGGTATCAAAGCAACCATATTTCTACCGAGCATCGCGCCGATCTCAAAAGTCGAGGCTACAAGGCGTTATGGCGCTGATATCAGGCTGATCGACGGCGTTTATGATGATGCTTATAAGGCCGCTATCGAATACCGGGAGGAAACCGGATCCGTCTTCGTTCATCCTTTCGATGATTATGATGTCATAGCTGGCCAGGGAACAATAGCTTTGGAGTTGCTTAAGCAAATACCGGAAATGGAAGCAGTCATCGTTCCAGTGGGAGGAGGAGGATTAATTTCAGGCATTTCCTACGCAATCAAATCCTTAAACCCAAAAATCAAAGTGTACGGCGTTCAGGCAAAGGGTGCCGACAGTATGTGCCAGGCACTTGAAAAAGGCGAACGGTGCGAACTATACAAGGTATCAACCTTCGCTGACGGAATAGCAGTAAAAATGCCGGGCGTTTTGACCTATGAATTCTGTTCGCAATACGTTGATGACATGATATATGTGTCAGATGATGAAATAGCTGCAGCGTTCCTTGCGTTGATCGAACAGCAAAAATTAATCGCCGAAGGCGCAGGCGCTGTTTCTGTAGCCGCTGCGATGTTTAGGAAACTTCCGATACAGAATTCAAAAGTATGTTCCATTGTTTCCGGCGGCAATATCGACGTAAACATACTCTCCCGCGTTATTCACAGGGGTTTGCTGACCTCAGGCAGGCTGAGCGACGTGACGCTTGAGCTTCTTGACAAACCGGGGCAGTTGAAGGAAGTATCAGCGATCATTTCAGATTTAGGGGCAAATGTGACGAGGGTTCTGCACAATCCTGCCGGCGAAGACTCGGATATAAATGGATGCCACCTCATGATCACCATGGAAACCAGAGATCACGAACATCTTTTAGAAATCAACAGCGCTTTAAAAAATGCAGGGTTTAAATTGGTTGATAAAAGGTAAAAATAACAGCAAGGCATTGAAAAAATCAAGCCTTGCTTTTTTGATAATGTTCTAATAAATGATTATGCGGGGAATATTTTACTGCTGTTTGGATTTCAATAGATCTCTGATTTCTGCCAACAGCAACTGGTCCTCTGTCGGGGCAGGAGGAGCAGCTTCAGCTTCGGCTGCCTTTTTCCTTGATGTTATTAGTTTGATCACTAGGAAAATAGAAAATGCGATAATGAGAAAATCAATAATGGATTGAATGAATGCTCCATATCTGAAAGCAACTTCAGCCACATCACCGGCTGCTGGTGTGATCACGTACTTCAAATCCGAGAAATTGATACCTCCCATAATCACCCCTAATAACGGCATGATGATGTCTCCGACAAGCGAACTTACTATTTTCCCGAAGGCGCCTCCGATAACGACCGCTACTGCCAAATCAATGACATTGCCTTTCAGTGCAAATTCCTTGAATTCTTTTAACATACATGATCCTCCTTTTTAAAAATTTCTCTATTGTTTATTATACCCTCGAATTGGATATCTATAAACCAAATATTGATGCATCTCAAATTTCATAAAAGGCGGTGTTGAAAATGAAAAAAAAATCAATAATGACGAGTATTGCATTCCTTATACTGATCATGTCTGCTTTGATCGGCTGCGCTCCCCAAACGGATGATAACGGAAATGGGCCGGATAGCGTTTCCGCCTCCGACTTTTTCCCTATAAGACAAAACATACAATATATTTACGAAGGATATGGCAACGAATACGCCGCTTATCGGATGACGGTCGATTATACAGAAGATGACAGAGTACAGCAAAGAATCAACAACGGAGGAACGGAAATCGTTCAGATCTTTATCGTATCTGACGAAAAAATTTCAAAAGTATATTCAAGAGGGGAAACCTACTTCAGAGAGAATTTTCTGAATAGAGATTACGAGGATCCTGAAGAAATCGTCATCATGGATCCCATTGAAGAAGGAACTACCTGGACCTCGGGAAATTCCAATATTAGCACCATTACAAATATTTCAATTGATGTCGATACTCCTTCTGGTAATTATAAGG
This sequence comes from uncultured Clostridia bacterium, assembly GCA_937889655.1. GTDB lineage: Bacteria > Bacillota > Clostridia > Peptostreptococcales > Anaerovoracaceae > CALBZG01. The sequence continues at coordinate 9,867 of CALBZG010000162.1, read as the reverse complement.
CGCTGGAAATCACAACGGAAGGACCTGAGAGCAAATCCATCGATTACTATGTCGAAGATATCGGATTGGTCAAATCCATCTATGTCGGAGAGGACTACGAAATATCTTCTGCCTTAAGTTCTATTGAAGAAAATACGACTTTTACACAAAATGTCCGATTCTATTACCCAAATATCGATGACGGTATATACTATTACAAAGATGTTGATGTCAGTTATAAAACTAATGATATAACAAGAGAAATATTATGCAATGTATACAAAGATCCTTTGGCAGGTGGAAATATACCAGTCGGCAAAGTATTTTCAAGCAATACTGAAATCAATAGTTTGTATCTGAATGATGACGGAATGGTTTATATCGACTTGAACAGGGTATTCCTTGAAGAAATGAATGCTGGGGCAGGTTATGAAGCTATGATCCTTCAGAGCATCGCCAATACTTTCGGCAGTTATTACAATGCCGAAAAAGTGATCCTGACCATAGATGGCGAACTTTATGAATCCGGGCATATTGCCTTTCAAAAGGGAGAATATATAACAGTTCATGTTGATAATATTAGCGAACTTCGATAAAATGGACAGGCAGTCAATGGCTGGCAAGTTTAAGTGATATGAAGAACTTGCCGCACAAGGAGGTTATATGAAGAAGAATTATAGTTCGCTTGAACTGAAAAAGCTGATCGAGGAAAGAATTAAATGGGATTACGGCATCGAACCTGAGCAGGTAAGCCGCCGACAGGTTTATAAATCCACTTCCAGAGTGATACGTGGGATACTGGCAGATATGTATGCAAAAAATCATAGTGGAGATGATGCTCATAGTTCAAAGCAGCTTTATTACCTATCCATGGAATTTTTACCAGGCGCTTCTCTTCATAATAATGCCTTCAATCTCCAGTTTGAAGATTCTTTGAGAGAAGCCGTCAATCAGCTTGGATTTGACTTAGACGAATTATATGGTATGGAACCGGATGCAGGTCTGGGCAACGGAGGCTTGGGACGTCTGGCAAGCTGTTATCTTGATGCGCTGGCCGGTCTTGGGATGGCTGCCCATGGCATGTCGATCTGCTATGAATATGGTATTTTCAAGCAGAAGATAAAGGATAACAAGCAAACTGAAGAACCGGATCTATGGCTTGATTTGGAGGATTGCTGGCTGATCCGAAACAAGGATGAAGTTGAAGAAGTTAAAATAGGAGACAGGACTATACTGGCTATTCCCCATGAAATGTTTATTTCCGGTTATGACAGCGACGTGGTCAACTCCCTGAGGCTTTGGGAGGCGACATCGCCTATCGCTATCAACATGGATCTATTTGCCCAGGGGAAATATCTCGAATCCATGGAAGAACGACACCTTGCCGATGTCATATCAAAGATACTATACCCGGAGGATGCACATGAACAAGGCAAGATTTTGAGGATCACTCAACAATATTTCTTCATTTCGGCTTCAATGCAATCTGTGGTCAGGAAACATTTCGCAAAATATGGAACCTTAGGTAATTTCCATGATAAAGTTGCCGTGCATATCAATGATACACACCCAACGATGGTGGTGCCGGAATTGATGAGGATTTTTATCGATGAATATAATCTTGACTGGGAATACGCTTGGGACATCATTACTAAAACCGTGTCCTATACAAATCATACGATTATGTCCGAAGCCCTGGAAACTTGGGATGAAGTCCTTTTTGCAAAGACGGTGCCTCGTATATCGGAGATTATTCATGGCATTAACGACAGGTTTACAAGAAGACTGTCCAAAGTCATGCCGGATGACAATGAAACCCGCGATAAGATGGCGATCATACGAGATGGAAAGCTGCATATGGCGAATCTTTGTGTAATGGCATCACAAAAGGTCAACGGGGTTTCAGCTCTTCATAGCGACATTATTCAGAAGGAATTGTTCCCAGGATTCGTGAAGTTGTATCCAAGCAGATTCACAAATGTTACCAACGGGATAGCCTATAGGCGCTGGCTTTGCCAGGCAAATCCGCAGTTGACGGAATTGATCAGCAACCTTATTGGGACACGATTCAAACAGGATTCTCAAGAGTTGGAAAAACTATTAAGCTATCAGAATGACCCTCTTGTTCTTGAAAATCTTGGCAGGATCAAATATGGCAATAAGCTTCGCCTTGCTGAGTTTATTAAAGATCATAACAATATTTCTGTGGATCCGGACTCGATATTTGATGTTCAGGCAAAAAGATTCCATGAATACAAACGGCAGCTGCTGAATTTACTGCATATAATAGACTTGTATCTAAAGCTCAAGGACAATCCGAATGAAGACATTTTCCCAAGGACTTTTATTTTCGCAGGGAAAGCGGCATCGGGCTATTTCATTGCTAAGCAGATCATCAGTCTGGCATGTAATTTATCAGAAATGATAGAAAAAGATCCCATTGTGAGAAATCGGATAAGAATCGTTTTTTTGGAAAATTATTCAGTTTCTCTTTCCGAAATCTTAATGCCTGCGGCGGAGGTGTCCGAGCAGATTTCTTTAGCTGGAAAAGAAGCCTCAGGCACCGGAAACATGAAGCTCATGATCAATGGAGCCCTCACTCTCGGGACGCTCGATGGAGCTAATATCGAAATCAAAGAGCAGGTGGGGGATGAAAATATTTTTATTTTCGGAATGAAGGCTCATGAAGTTGAAAGTCTTAGGAGTTCAGGATCCTATAATCCCATATCATTTCTCATAGAACATCCTGATTTGGCTAAATTGATCGAACCTTTGTCCAGCGGGATCAATGGAATCAATTTCAATGAAATCTTTGTATCCCTGACTACAGGATACAGCGGTACTCCCGATCAATACTTTGTTTTGAAAGATTTTGAGGATTATAAACGAACACAAAAAGATGTTCAAAACGCTTATATGGATAAACTGAAATGGAACAAAATGAGCTTAACCAACATAGCGAAATCCGGGTTGTTTTCTGCAGACAGGGCGGTTATGGAATATGCTCAAAATATATGGCATATAAAAGAGATTTAGAAAGCTAACTAAGATATATAAAAAAAGAAGCATTGGCTTCTTTTTTTATTGTATTAAATTGATTGAATTATATGAAATATTGTGGCATTAATCTTGCTAATATTATAAGTGATACTTGGTTACACTAATCTCTATAGCAACTCACCAAAGTAATATAACATAAACAGGAGGTAAATAATACTGCGCGATTCAATACCGAAAACCATTTCACAGCTGACGGGGCTTAAAACTCAGGCATTATCATAAAAGCAAAAAAAATAAGGTGTAGCTATGTCAGGCGGAAATATATTTCCGTAATTGGTAATTTATTTCTATTAATTCAAACAAATCGGGCCAAACGGGATTAGTGAACGAATTCAATAATATTTTATTTTGAACAATTGAAAGGAGTTTTTTCATGAGCGAAAGTAAAGTTGTTCGCACAGAACTTGTTAGAGGATTAAAATTCAGAGATGTACTCGCACTGGGCTTCGGGTCTATTATTGGCTGGGGCTGGATCATGTTGGGAGGCAAGTGGGTCGCTGACGGGGGTGTCATTGGGGCTTTATTGGCTTTTTCCTTCGGCACAGTAATGTGCATTTGCGTTGGTCTTGTATATTCGGAGCTTACTCCAATGCTGCCTTGCACAGGCAGCGGTCTGGTATACTCTTTCAGAGGACTTGGTTACAATGCCTCGTTTATTTGCGGCTGGTTCATTTGTCTTGCATATCTAGGTGTAGCATGCTGGGAAGGCCCTGCTTTTTCAATGGCCATTTCATATATTTTCGAAATTCCCCTCGCAGGATATATCTGGACGGTAGGCGGATTTGATGTATATGCGACCTGGATCATATTCGGTTCGATCGGTGCTTTTTTTATCGGAGTTATTAACTATAGGGGCACAAAAGGCGGAGCCCTATTTCAGACACTGGCAACGTTCCTGCTGGTTATCGGAGGTACTATATTCTTCATTTTGGCACTTATAAAAGGCGAAACTGAACACCTTGTGCCTGTATTTACCACAGGAAAAGGGATGCTTGCTGTTTTGCTCGTCGTTCCGGCTATGTTTGTCGGTTTCGACGTGATCCCGCAAGCTGCAGAAGAAATGGATATTCCTGTGAATAAAATTGGAAAACTCGTAATTCTTTCTATTTTAATGGCGGCGGCATGGTATATGCTAGTCATCCTTGGTGTAGCATTTTCTGCTCCTGCTGAAATCAGAGACGCAGCAACTATAGGGGTGGCTGATTCCTTTGCTTATGCCTTCGGAGGCAGCAAAATTGCCGGCAAATTTATGATACTTATCGGTATGCTCGGGATCCTTACAAGCTGGAATGGATTCTTTATGGGAACCATCAGAGTTTTATTTGCTATGAGCCGAACCGGAATGATCCCAAAGATTTTTTCCACTCTTCATCCAAAATACGGAACACCTTCAGCAGCGACTTTATTGGTGACCGGGCTTTGCATGTTCACTCCTTTCTTGGGCAGGACAGCGCTGGTCTGGTTTGTTGATGCATCATCGTTTGCGACAATGGTATTCTACTTCCTGGTGGTAGCAGCGTTTATTCAGCTGAGGAAAAAAGAGCCGGATCTTGAGAGGCCGTTCAAATTGAAAAACTGGAAGTTGATAGGAGCCGGAGCATTCTTCACATGTCTATTCTTCCTCTATCTGTTCCAGCCTCTTGGACCTGCGGGTCTTGTTCTGCCTGAATGGATCGTGGTTGGGGGCTGGTGCGTATTCGGTCTGATCCTATATACTATGCAGCGCTCAAAATATGGCGTTAGGCCGAAGGAAGAACTGGATTTCCTGATGTTCGGCCCGAAATATACCAGATATCCGGTGCCTGCAAATGCAGAAGAATTATCTATAGATATTGAGCAGCAATAGTTTAGCAGAGATTCTATTTTGAGCGAACAAGAATAATGCTTAAAAACGGGGTGGAGATTTCAGATCGCCACCCCGTTTTTTTAGTATAATAGAATAATTTGAAGATACGAGTCAACTGCATCGATATGGTTCAGAATTATAATAAATCTTAAGGGCTTTGGAAAGGAAATTAAGAATTATTGAGCCGGAGCTTCAGAAAGGGTCGTTGTTTCGATATATTGGATCAGGTTATTACATTGTTTTTCGCAATCTACTAAATCAACACCGTAGGAAATGATCTCTATATCCCTATTCCTGTCTTGATAAACAGCGCATTGCGACTCGTTAAAGTAGCCTGCTGTTTTGACTCCTGTTATCTCAGAAAATTCCTTTGCAAGGCTTTTTCCCGGCAATTGTCTCCAACCGGCGTTTCCTGAAATCATACTATAGGAAAACTCATTCAGATTGCAGATCACAGAAAGATCGGATTGCATAGTCAATAAGATTGCAGGGTCCAGACTTCTCATGGTTAAGAATGCTTCAAAATTGCTTTCGCTAGTACTAATCATTCCCAGATTTGATATCGCAACTGTATTTTCAGTCTCCGATTTTGCGTAAATGCCGTTGAATAATGTATATAAAAAACTGACTATATGATCGGAATCTGCATGTGAAAGCACCTTTTGAGGACGGCCGATCTGTGTTAAGGTATAGCTGAATTGCGGTTGAGACTCGCTGTAGTTATCCTGAAATGATTTAAGCGCTTTTTCAAACCGGTTATTCAGTGATGTCTCATCATTTTGGTTAATAACAATTATAGCTGACGCGGCCACGGGATACATACCGATATTTTCTCCGCCGGTGAAAGAAGCAAGCTCAAAAAGCATGCCGCCGCTTTTACATGTAGCGAGGAAGTTGCCCAATGTTTTTATAGCATTTGGGTTTTTACTTTTTATGATATCTGAATAGCCTCCGGTGAGGCCGTTGATTTTAATTTCATAGGCGATCTGATAAGAAGGATCGACTAAATCTATATTTCTTGACATAGAATAGACAGCAGATTCAGCGCCGGACACTGTGACCATATTAGGAGCATATGTATTTAAATTGATCAGCTTGATTTCTGTCAGGAGGGATTCTGCGATTCCTTTGGCGCCGACATAGTCCCTTCCTTCATAAGGAGCAAACAAAAATGTGACTTGATTGTGATCCTTCAGATTTTTCATGGCGGTCAACATTATCGCTACGGGTCTTAAATCATTCTCTAGATCTTGTAGGCTTATGCCGCATTCAATCACGACCGGTTTTCCATCCTCCAAACCGGATGAAGCCGGATGCTGGACAATGACATTATTGAAGCGGTCTTTACGAGCATCAAACTGATAGCTTTGAGCCCATTGAAGCAAATAGTCGGATACGACGGATATTTCATCAACTCCAATAAAAGCATCGATCATGCTCTCATATTCATCGTAGATCGACTGTTCGATATCTACCTTGTTTTCATTTGGAAAACCGTCGCAACCGGTCATCATTGCTACTGAAAGAATCATTATCAGTATTGCGGCTATAATCTTATTCATGGAACAATTATATACACTGCTTAAAGGTATTTCAATGAATAATCACTATAAATTCTATTAGACAAGGTGTTTATATTACATAATCAATGATTATGTCAACAACCGCATCGTGCCAAAAAAAACATATTGAAACATCAAAGTTACTATTGACTTTTAGGGCATTAATCGTATAATTTGTTATGCGGGAATCAAACGCATACTATATATAGTGTATTTTGCAAAGAGGAGACATGGGATGGGAAAAATTCAAAGTATAATTAAAAGAGATGGACGAGAGGTTGAATTCGAACTTATAAAAATTACCGATGCAATCTACGCAGCGGCATCTCAACTTGGCGGACGTGATAAAGAAACGGCAGTTAATCTGGCGGAAAAAGTGGAGACATATCTTTACGAAGTAAAAAACAATGCCAAGCCAACAGTCGAGGAAATACAAGACGCAGTTGAAAAAATACTTGTGGAAAACGGCCATGCCCGCACAGCAAAAGAGTTTATATTGTATAGAGCAGAAAGAAGCAGGGTTCGAGAAATGAACACGCGTCTGATGAAGGTCTATGAAGATTTGACATTCAAAGACGCCAAAGATAATGACATTAAAAGAGAAAACGCGAATATTGACGGCGATACAGCTATGGGAACCATGCTCAAATACGGTTCAGAAGGTGCGAAACAATTCAACGAAATGTTCGTTTTAAATCCAAAGCACGCCGAGGCTCATAAAGAAGGCGATATCCATATCCATGATCTCGACTTTCTAACCCTTACTACAACTTGCTGCCAGATCGATCTGATCAAATTGTTCAAGGGCGGATTTTCAACAGGCCACGGATTTCTTAGAGAACCCAATGATATCCAAAGTTATGCCGCGCTGGCATGCATAGCCATCCAGTCCAACCAAAATGATCAGCACGGCGGGCAATCGATTCCTAACTTTGATTATGGCATGGCTGTGGGCATCAAGAAGACCTATAAGAAACTGTATCGCCAGAATTTAGGTAAGATACTTAATATCCTTTATGATTTGGAAGACGGTCTTGAAAAGGCAACTCTTCTTGTTAAGCGGATCGAAGAGGAAACCGGATTGTTTCCTGTTATGGCAGATGACAACGGCTACAAGGAAAAAGAATATGAATATCTTAAAGACATCGTCAATGAAACTGATATTCCAAAGCTTCAAAGTCGTGCAAAAAAATATGCCGATTTAGAAATCCGAAGAGCAGCCTTTCAGGCTATGGAAGCTTTTGTGCACAATCTGAACACGATGCATAGCCGTGCCGGAGCCCAGATACCTTTCTCCAGCATCAACTATGGCACCGACACTTCCCCGGAAGGCCGTCTGGTCATCGAAAGCATTCTTCTGGCAACAGAGGCAGGGCTCGGCAACGGAGAAACTGCCATCTTTCCAATTGGAATATTTAAAGTAAAAGAAGGCGTCTCCTACAATCCCGGAGATCCAAATTACGACTTATTCAAACTGGCATGCAAGGTATCGGCGAAAAGGCTTTTCCCGAACTTCTCTTTTATCGATGCTCCTTATAATAAAGCATTGTACAAAGAAGGCAACCCGGATACAGAAGTTGCATATATGGGATGCCGCACCAGGGTCATCGGAAATGTATACGATCCGGATCGACAGGTAGTAGGCGGCCGTGGCAATTTAAGTTTTACTTCCATCAACCTTCCACGCATCGCTATCAAAGCCAATGGAAACATCGATATATTCTTTGAGGATCTGGATAGGAAAATCGATCTTTGCATCGACCAGCTCATGGAAAGATATAAAGTCCAGGCGGCCAAAAAAGTTAAAAACTTCCCGTTCCTGATGGGGCAGGGATTGTGGCTCGATTCAGACAAACTTAAACCAGAAGACAGTGTGGCTGAAGTGCTGAAGCACGGTACTTTATCATTGGGATTCATCGGACTTGCAGAATGTCTGAAGGCTCTTACCGGACAGCACCATGGTGAATCAAAAGCCGCCCAGACCCTGGGTCTTGAAATCGTTGGCTATATGAGGAAGAGACTTGATCAGGCGTCCAAAAAAACAGGATTCAACTATACCCTTTTAGCGACTCCTGCTGAGGGACTTTCAGGCCGTTTTGTTAGGATGGACAGGAAAAGATACGGCAGCATTGAAGGAATAACGGATAAAGAGTATTATACCAACTCATTCCATATTCCGGTAAATTTCCCTATAAACGCTTTTGATAAAATCAAAATAGAAGCACCATATCATGCTTTGGCCAACGCCGGCCACATTACTTATGTGGAACTGGACGGCGATCCATGCAAGAATCTTGATGCCTTTGAAGCGATCGTTCGAGCCATGAAAGAAGCAGGCGTCGGATATGGCTCTATCAACCATCCGATCGATCGGGATCCTGTATGTGGATTTACCGGGATCATCGATAACGAATGCCCTTGCTGCGGTAGAAAAGAAGATGATGATGATGAAAAATTCGAGAGGATCCGCAGGATAACAGGATATCTTGTTGGAACGATGGATCGTTTCAACAATGCAAAGCAGCAAGAAGTGAAAGACAGGGTAAGACATTCATTATCCGACGGATTGGAAAGTCTGGAAGAAACCAGAGAAAACTGAATCGGGGACCGGTGATGAGCGGAGGAAAAAGTACAAAATTAAAAATAGCAGGAATCGTGCGTGAGTCGATCGTAGATGGACCAGGCATACGATTTGTCATCTTTGCTCAGGGATGCCCCCATCATTGCGAGGGATGCCACAATGAAACCACGCATGATTTCGACGGAGGATATGAATGCTCCGTGCAAAGATTGCTGACCGAAATCGATAAGGACCCGATTTTACAGGGTGTGACTTTTTCAGGCGGAGAGCCCATGTGCCAGGCAGAAGGATTCCTGGAGCTGGGGAAAGAAATAAAAAAAAGAGGATTGAATCTCGTCATATTTACCGGCTATACTTATGAATATCTGCTTGAAATGGAATTATTTAATCCGGCCATTGGAGAATTGCTAGAGCTCACGGATTATCTTATCGACGGCCCTTTCATGCTATCTCAACGAGATTTGACTCTACAATTCAAAGGCTCCAGAAACCAGCGCACAATAAATGTCAAAGCGACTCGAAGCACAGGAGAAATGACTCTATGTGAAAGATTATAATCGTGTTTGCATAATAAAACAGAGGTATTAACCTCTGTTTTATTATGTTAATATAATACATATTAAAACAATTGGCACAGAATTTGCTAAATATATAAGCGATACTTGGTTACACTAAACCATACTGTTACACTACACTACACTATTACTCACTACACTATTACTCACTACACTACTACACACTACACTAAACTATTTCACAAAGCACCAAAACGGTACAACACAATTAGGAGGTAAAAAAATGCTGAGAGACTCATTGCCGAAAATCATCACTCCGCTGCC
>CALBZG010000161.1 GCA_937889655.1 uncultured Clostridia bacterium | reverse complement strand
CTTTTTTCATTTCCATACAGTTTGACTCCATCAGAGATTGGCAATGTACTAAAGTTATACTACGCCGTAAATAATTGTTTGTCAATACAATATTCACATTATTTACATGTTTAGGACTTATTGTTTAATATTATTACTATATATATATTTTTATGCGACTTTTTTAATGTCTTCTTTTTTGTCGCACGATTTTAAAAATCAATTTTTGTCAAATCCAATATCGAACTTTAATTCAATGGCATAAAAAAATCAGAAAGCAGAGCTTTCTGATTTAATACTTTATTCAAGCCGGTCAACTCGTTTACAAATCAATGATTTTTGCAGTGACCCCCTCTATTTTGCCAATTTCCTCCAACATAGCCAGAATATCTGAATCGTTTCCAAATAATTGTAGAATCAATATCCCATCCATGGAACACTGGTCTTCATTCACTTCATGGAAACCTACTCTTGTCTTGATATTGCAGCCATATTTCGTAAGAATTTCCTGAACATGCGACGCATGCGCGATTCTGCCATTAACCTTTATTGCCATGATCGAACCCATATAAAGCACCTCCTCTTATAGACAACGATTATTTTTTATTATTTTATCATCCTTGCTCCGGATTGTCTACTTCTTGACAGAGGCAAGCTCTTTCAATGTGTTTAAATCATAGGCAGACACTTCATTGTTGGAGATACCGTACAAGGTATTGTCAATATAAAGAATTCTCCTGATTTTCTTGTTATAATCGACATCATAGTATCCGGACTCCATGTAATCCTGATCTTTCAGGTGGGACACTCTGCCTTTTAGAGCAAAACCCTGCTGCAGATCCAGCTGATAGACGTATGCTCCATTAAAAACAAGATTCCCATAATTAGGATATCCATACACAGGGTCTATGACAGGTCCCTCGACTTTAGTCTCATTTACCGGAAATGCAAGAAGATTCTTTGTCTTATCGAACAGCAGCGCCTTATGGTCATAAAGCAATTCCGAATCGGTTCCTCTATCTCCGATTTTCACAGAGTATTTCTGTACTGGATTTTTCACATCGCTTACATCGAATAGTGCGATTTTCATACCCATATCATAAGTATTTGAGCTTATTACATTCCCGGAACTGTCTTTATAAGGCACGGTAATGGTGTCTTTTCCGAAGCCGATAATATGGTTTTCATCATATGGATGTAAATAGTCGCTATAGCCGGGTATTTTAAGGGTGCCAAGAACAGTCGGAGCTTTCGGATCTGCCAGATCTATCACAAATAATGGATCGATCGTCCGGAAAGTCACCATGTATCCCCGGTCATTTAAAAAACGCACTGAATATATCCTCTCTCCGGGTGCAAGATTTTCCAGTTTGCCTGCTATATATAAATCGTTGTTCAAAATATATACGTTATTGCTTGACTCATCAATGCTGCTCATCCAGGATTGTCCCAGAGTTGTTGCAATACGAAAACTACCCTTGTTTTCATCCATCGAAAACTGATTCAAGACTCTTCCCGGCACCTGTCCCTTGGCTAGATATACAGCCCTTGCTTCCTTCAAGGCGAATTTATATATTAGTGTCGCCTCTTGCTGTGGAGCCGGTGCAAAACCTTCAACGGTCCAGACCATCGGTCTGATTCCGGCAAATCCTTCATAAACTGTTACATACAAATTGTCCTGGGATACATAGATTTCTTCTCCAGCGCCAAGATAGGCAGAAACATTCATAGCTTTGTCGGGATCATCCAGCGCAACTCCGGCAATCATCAGGTATGAATTGTATTGCACCGGCGGAATATAACGGATGTCTTCAAAGGGCAACGTCATTTTTTCATCTTTGACGGCCGTATCTCTATACTCCGGGTTGAGAGGCTTCAGCGGATCGGTCCAGCCATAAATGTACTGATTAGAGATAAAATACAAGTCGTTTCCGATGAGTCTGGAGGACAGATAATCCCCCTGCATGGATAGTTCTCTTGTTTGAACAGGTTTTGACTTGTCGGACACATCGTAAACCAACACTTTAGTTGTGTTATAGTTGTATATCGGATAAATACTATCCACCAAAGGAGCTGTCTTATCGATAGGCATAGGCAAATATGCATACTCGGATCCGATGATCAATAGATCATCGCCTTTGATATACAGTTCAACCGGTGTAAACGTGCTCCCGTTAAAAGCAATTCCACTCACGAGTTTTAAAGATTCCGCAGGGAAAGCCTTATAAATGAGAATTTCGTTATTGCTTACCTGATAAATGTAGTTTCCATCTGTCTTGACTATATCAGCTTCATCAACACCTTCAACTTGAATGTTGGTTTGGGAGTAATCCGTTCCATTCGAATCCGTGGCGCCATCGGAGATTTCATTGGAAGGAGCATTTTCAACAGCTTTCTCGGGAAGCATCGTATATTCATCCCTGTAAGGTTCAGCATCTGAAAGCAGCTTCACAAGATTTTCACGTGAGCCAACGGATGGTAGAATATTTATTTTCGCGATCGTCTGATCTATCAGGTTCCTTTCATTAGCACTATCAAAAATGTCAACGTTTTTACTGAAAATAACTAATCCCCGATCATAAAAAACCTGCTTGCCCAAAGCCTCTGCAAGGGCTCTTGCTGGTATAAAGGTCCGCCCTCCGG
>CALBZG010000160.1 GCA_937889655.1 uncultured Clostridia bacterium | reverse complement strand
ATTCATTCACAAAAGCGAATGTTGAATACGCCGGAAAAACTCTCCCTGTATCCAGAATACTGGTCAATGGACAAGGTTCGTCCGGAGTTGGCGGAGCATATTCGAACGGCTTCGTTCCTACAGCCACCCTTGGATGCGGCTCATGGGGCAACAATAGCATAAGCGAGAATTTGGCTTACTATCACTTAATGAATATAAGCAGAATCGGCTACACTGACAATTCAAAGAAGGTTCCTACACCGGAAGAAGTTTGGGGCTAGTCTAAGCAAAAGTAAGACATCAACCATTATACTTCCCCAGCGTAACTCCTGAGGAAGTAAGGGCGGCGCCTTGTTTTCAAAGATCGAAACAAGGCGGCTGCCCTGGCGTCTTATATAATCTTGAAAATTTGCATATTAAGCCACATTTTGGACCTGCTTTATTGACATATTTTTGTCATAGTGGTATATTCAACATGTGCGCTGACAATAATAAGCGCGTTATATTTTTAAAATATAAAAAACAGAAAAGAGGAGAAACAAAATGTCAAATTACGTTGATCGCTGTATTGAACTGTGCAAGCAGAAGAATCCGGGTGAAGTAGAATTCCATCAGACAGTTGAGGAAGTATTGACTTCATTAAAGCCTATTTTTGAACAGCATCCTGAATATGAAGCTGCTGCCGTTCTTGAAAGGCTTACTGAGCCAGAAAGAGGCATCACTTTCAGAGTTGTTTGGGTTGACGATGCAGGCAAAGTGCAGGTTAACAAGGGTTACAGATATCAGTTCAACAGCGCTCTTGGACCTTACAAAGGTGGCTTAAGATTTGCACCAAACGTATATCCTGGAATCGTTAAATTCCTGGGATTTGAGCAGATTTTCAAGAACAGCTTGACCGGACTTCCAATCGGCGGCGGCAAAGGTGGCGCTGACTTTGATCCTAATGGAAAATCCGATGCAGAAGTAATGAGATTCTGCCAGGCGTTCATGACAGAACTCTTTAGACATATCGGTCCGCATACTGACGTTCCAGCTGGCGACCTTGGCGTTGGCGGAAGAGAAATCGGATTCATGTTCGGCCAGTACAAAAAGCTTGCCAATGCATTTGAAGGCGTTCTGACTGGAAAAGGCCTGTCTTATGGCGGACTTCAGGGAAGAGCCGAAGCAACTGGTTATGGAATCGTTTTCTATGCTAATGCTATGCTTGAAGCCAATGGCGAAAAGCTTGCAGGTAAAAATGTTGTTATCTCCGGTTTCGGAAACGTATCCTGGGGTACTGCATTGAAGCTTTCTGAGCTTGGTGCTAAAGTTATTGCTTTCTCTGGTCCGGACGGCTATATCCTGGACGAAGCGGGTGTTTCAGGCGAAAAGATTGATTACATGTTAGACCTGAGATCATCCGGAAAGAACATCTGCGCTCCTTATGCTGACAAATTCCCGGGCGCAAAATTCATTGCTGGAAAGAAGCCTTGGGAAGTTAAGGCTGACTTATATATCCCTTGCGCAATGCAGAACGACATTCACATTGAAGATGCTAAGGCTATCGTTGCTTCCGGAGCGAAGTTCATCTGCGAAGGCGCTAACATGCCTTGCACAAATGAAGCTGTTGAATACATGCTGGAAAAAGGAATGATCGTTGGTCCTTCCAAGGCAGCTAATGCTGGCGGAGTTGCTTGCTCTTGTATCGAAATGGGCCAGAATGCAGGACATACTTATTTCACACCGGAGCAGGTTTATGCTCAGCTTGAGCAGATCATGGTTGGAATTCATGACGCATGTGCAGCTGCTTCCAAGAAATATGGATATGGGTACAACCTGGTTGCTGGCGCTAACCTTGCAGGCTTCGAGAAAATCGTTGATGCAATGATGGCTCAGGGCTTAGTATAAAGAATTAACGACTGTAATTTGATGATTCTATAATGATTGGCGCCCCAATTGATTTGGGGCGCCTTTTTTTTATGAGATCATATTATCATCCGGAGCACTTGCTAAAGCGAGAAAAAAAGTGTTATAATTCAATATCTGTGAATTTTTTTTGAAAGGAAGTGAAAGCTGTGGACAGCGGACCGAGTCATAAACAGATTGCGGTAAAATCAACAAATAATGATCCCGGCTTTTGCGTTTCGTTTTTTGCCGGGAAATAGTCAAAGAAATGAGGTATTTGCCCGTGGAAAACGAAAAAACATATGAGGAAATAGTTGACGAAATTATAGCGCTAGTAAATGAAAAAAAATACATTAAGGCCAGGGACTCATTGCTGGCATTGATCAATGCCGTGGATATTGCTGAGGTTTTGGAAGAAATACTGGATGAACTGGGCGTTGAAAGAGCGGTTATCATCTTCAGAAGTTTGCCTAAAGATGTATCGGTAGACGTTTTCTCTTTTTTGCCGATTGAAGATCAGGTTAGCGTCATCAATGGGATAACAGACAAGGAAATTAGTTTCATATTGGATGAAATGGCTTTCGATGACATGATCGACGTATTAGAAGAACTTCCGGCAAATGTAGTCGATAAAATTCTCGAAAAAACCCCAAAAGAAGAAAGAAAACAAATCAATACTTTTCTAAATTATCCTGAAGGCAGCGCGGGCACTTTGATGACGCCTAAATACATCGGTCTCCAGCGAAACATGAGCGTGAGGCAAGCGCTGGACTACATCAAAAAAGAAGCGGTTGACAGCGAAACCATCTATACATGCTATGTCAAGGATTTCGGAAGAAAGCTGGTGGGTTTGATTTCTTTAAGGACCCTGGTCATCTCCAATGATAATATCATCATCGGAGATTTGATGCATACTGATTATATTGCTGTGAATGTCTACGAAGATCAGGAACAAGTATCTGAAGTTTTTAAAAAGTATGGATTTCTTGCTGTTCCGGTAGTGGATAATGAATCACGGCTGGTAGGCATCATCACTGTCGATGATATTTTCGATGTTATCGAAGATGAGGCTACTGAAGACTTTGAGAGGATGGGTGGAGTTATCGATTCTTCCCGGACTGAATATCTGGATACCAGTGTGCTAAGGCATGTTAAAAGTCGTTTGCCTTGGCTGATTTTCCTAATGATCTCCCTGATGGTCACAGGAGTGATCATTACTATGTTTGAGGGAATGCTATCCCAGGTGATCGTGCTGGTCGCGTATCTTCCTTTGCTAATGGGGACAGGTGGAAACAGCGGATCTCAAGCGGCAACTCTTATAGTCAGAGGTCTTGCTACCGGAGAGATAGATATCAACGATGCGGTGAGCGTCCTTTGGAAAGAGCTGCGCATCAGTTTAAGCATTGGCCTTATCCTTAGCACGCTGAACTTTGTAAAAATCATTTTTCTGGACAAAGAGCCTGTTCTGATTGCTTTGACGATATCGGTTTCGATGCTTCTCATCATTGCCTTTGCAAAGATGATCGGTGGGATGTTGCCGATGCTGGCAAAGAAATGTAAAATCGATCCGGCATTGATGGCAACACCAATGATCGCTTCGATCACGGATATGATTTCAGTAATAACATACTTTTCATTGGCTAAACTGTTGTTGGGAATTTAAAATGAATTCAAAAATTAATGATATATTAAATCAAGAAAAAGTACTGGGCATGAAATATGTAAGGTCCATCCTGAAGCCGCGACTAAAAAACGCACATAAAGGGGATTATGGCAAACTTCTTATTGTTGCTGGAAGTGAAGGTATGTGCGGCGCTGCGATCCTGGCAAGCCGTGCGGCCCTTAAAGCGGGAGCAGGACTTGTTAAAGTATCATTGCCAAAAGAACTGTTTTCAATAATTCAGATAGCAAATCCTGAAGCGATATGCATCAAACGCAATACCTACCAGGTCGATTTCTCTGAATACGATGGGATCGCTATTGGATCAGGGATGGGCGACAATGAAGAAACCTTCAGCATTGTAAAAAGTGTTCTTGAGAATTATAGCGGGCCTGTTGTGATCGATGCCGATGGTCTCAACGTGATATCCCGGAAAAGTGCCTGTGATATGATTCATAATTCCAAAGCTAAAGTAATTATCACACCGCATCCAGGGGAAGCCGCAAGGCTATTAGGTATCGAAAAGAATGACTTTTTAAAGATACCAAGAGAGGAGTCGGCTAACATGCTGGCCCAAAAAACGAACTCGATATCTGTTCTTAAGGGTGCAAACACGATAATTACAGAAAAAGACGGAAGGACATATATTAATCGAACGGGAAATCCGGGGATGGCGACTGCTGGATCCGGCGATGTCTTGGCAGGCATCATAACAGCCTTGTCGGGTCAGAATGACGACGTTTTCGTGGCTGCCGCTGCGGGGGTTTTTATACATGGATTTGCCGGAGATCTTGCCGCATTACAGTTCGGCGAAACAGGCATGACTGCAGTAGATATCGCCTATTATACAGCTTATGCTATTAAAGAAATAGTTGAACCGGAACGAATGTAATTTGAAAAATCGGAGGATGTAAGGATGAATAAAACTTTAATTCTACTCATAGCCCTTTTCGTCATCGCGACTGCCGGACTGGTGGTCGCTTTTGGAGACACCGCTGCAACCCCGGGATCTACTGAAGATCCTGTCGTTACTAAGTCCTATGTCGATGCAAAGACTGTTTATCAGGTAGTTCATATGCAAGCCGGCCAGAAAATGGTCGGAAAAGCCGGAACGGAATTGATAGTAAGAAGCGGCGAGGTGACTGCAATCGACAATGGGGTTGATGGTCTGTCCGACATCACAGGCGGCACGGATCTAAAAACCGGAACAACCTGTAAAATAAACCATCTCTTGCTTGTTCCAAGGGATGACGGAAGAGGGGTCAAAGCCGGTACAGAAGCCTATGTGATGGTCAGAGGCGGATTCACCTTAAATTAAAGGAGCTTAATCGTATGAAAGTTTTCTTCAAGGAAAACAAAATAGTACTCGTACTATTGGCCTTGGTTTTAGTCGTCTGCCTTACAGTTATAGCTGGCAGATACAATGTGGAGCATAACAATAAAACCTATGACATTGTTTTAGACTACAATGAATTAGAAGCCATGGCTCAGCAATCCGACCATGACGTTTCCTGGTGGCTGGAAAAATTTAAAGAAATGGGAATTACCAAAGTAGGTCTGACGGAGGAAAGTATCATTACATTGATGGAGGATACAGAGCTGCCTGCAACGGGTACAGTGATGGACATCATTATGCAGGATGCGAACTGGAAGGACGACTATCCGCAGGAATTCATCTCTAAAATAGAGGAACGGGGCTACGATCCATTTGACGTTGTTGTCGAGATGTATGGTGAAACAGCGGATTTTGTAATCGAAGGCATGCAGAAGCGAATGGATCCTGACAGATATATCATCTATCGGAATGATGATCGCGCATACGCTTTTATAGACGGTACAGCGGACGTAGCGCTTTATTCAGAAAAGTATAAATATCAAAATTCTGACAATACAGGGTATGCAGAAAGAATCGATGTTGAAAGCTCAAAAATCATGTATATCAGTCTTGGATTCCTTCCTGAAAAGGTCCAAACGATCCAGGCATTGGATATGGACATCGTTCCCCGCACGATGAGTTATAATGGCTGGAATGATACGAAGTTCGCGAAGGCCGTCATGCAGGGGTATCAGGATAACCATATAGACCCTGATTATATCATCGTGGGGGGTCAAGCGGTTTTTGGATATGACGACGGTGTTGATCTGGCAAAGGAATATATTGTTAAAAATGGCATCACTATCGGGCTGATCGAAAATACAACACAGCTGCAAAACATCATGCAATACGGTGTCGAGGATGTTGCAGAAGCATCCGGATACGATGCTGTTAGAGTATTCACTGTATGGAACTATATACAAAACAGATATGAATATTATGGATATCCCGGTGCGAAGGAAATCGAGAATACTCTCTTCAGAGCTGTGGTTGAAAGAAATGTAAGAGTTATTTATTATAAACCAATTTTTGAGTTCAAAGATCTTCACACTTACGTAACGGATATTGAGGAATATCAAACCATTTTTGCCAATTTGGATGAAAGACTAGAAAAACACGGTTTCTCAAGAGGCACCGCCAAACAGATGACAGATTATGAAGTCAACGGCCTTGCTAAAGCCATCATGGGGTTAGGATGCGTATTAGGAGCGCTGCTGCTGTTGGCGACTCTGTTTTCAATCGGTCGAAGGGGCAAGGCAATATTGGGAATAGTCGGAACCTTAGGAGTTTTGGGCATGTCTAGAGTTATGCCTGAATGGTTTGAATTGACAGTAGCGTTCTTTTCATCTGTTATATTTGCTTGCATAGCATTAAGTTATTTCATCTATAGAGCCAAAATTTACAGTGATGCTTTTGAAAAAAATGAAAGACTGCCAAAGGTCATAGTAGCTTCAGCAGTTACGCTGATCGTTTCTGTGGGGATCGCACTGCTGGGTGGATTGATGACGGCAGCACCTATATCATCTACGAATTTCATGCTGGAAATCGATATTTTCAGAGGTGTTAAGGCTGCCCAACTGCTTCCAATTGCCTATTTTATACCGGCTTATCTTGCTTTTTTCGGGTATGGCAGAATGAAGATGAAACCGGGCAGGCTGGAATTTCAAGACATCAGAGATCTGATGAATCTCAGCATAAAAGTAGGGATGATATTATTGGCCGTTGTCATCGCCGGAGCAGGAGTCTATTACATTTTAAGGACCGGGCATGACTCTTCATTGGAAGTATCAAGCCTTGAGATGGTTGCCCGGAATACTCTCGAAGATGTATTGATAGCCAGGCCACGAACGAAAGAGTTTGTCATCGCATTCCCTGCGGTGATGTTGATGGTGTACAGCGCTATAAGAAAATTAAAGCTTTGGACCATCGTCTTTGGACTTGCGGGAGTGATCGGCATGACCTCGGTCTGCAATACATTCCAGCATATCAGGACTCCTTTATACCTGGGGGTTATCAGGACGGGTTATTCGTTATTATTTGGACTCATCGCAGGAACGGTTGCCATACTGGCATTTGAACTTTTACAAAAGATGTATAACAAATATTTTAAAAAGTATACGGAGCCAAATGTATAAGATTTTAATTTCGGGCTATTACGGTTTCAATAATATCGGCGATGAATCCATCCTTCAGGCAGTTGTCAATAATCTGACTGGAAAGCTTGATGATATCGAAATAACAGTATTGTCTCAAAATCCTCATTCAACAACTGAAAAATACGGCGTGAAATCAGAGGATAGAAAGTCTGCATTTAAAGTTGCAGCTGCCATCAGACAATGTGATTTGCTTATCTCAGGAGGAGGAAGCCTGCTGCAGGACTCGACCAGCAGAAAGAGTATTTATTACTACTTAATGATCATGTGGCTTGCCACTCTTTTTGGGAAAAAATATTTCATCTACAGTCAGGGGATCGGCCCGATAAATTCAAAGTTGAGCCGGGTCGCCACTGCGGCAACACTCAAAAAAGCAAGCGGCATCGTCGTGCGCGATGAAGCATCGAAAGATTTTCTTGTTGAAATAGGCGTTCCGGAAGAAAAAGTCATCATAACGGCGGATCCGGTTCTCTCTTTGAAGCCTGTGAGCCTTGATGTTGGGCAAGCCATTCTGCGGGATGAAGGTTTCCGCAGGTTGGATGGGACCAAAATCATTGGATTTGCAATAAAAGAAAGGAAACTGAATTCTCAGTTTGTCGATGAGCTGGAAAAGGCTATCCGACGTCTGGTGGATGAAGAAAATGCACAGGTTGTGCTTATCCCTTTCCACCATCAGGAAGATATGGCTGTGATCGAAGCTCTGGAAAAGCGCTTGAATGACAAAGTTTTTGCTATTAAGCACAAGTACCTTACCAATGAAATGATGTCGATCATCGGCAATATGGATTTACTTGTCGGTGTCAGGCTGCATTCCCTTATTCATGCAGCTATTATGAATGTCAGGATGATCGGAATTTCCTATGATCCAAAAATCAATTCCTTCTTGAATTCCATTGGACTAAAGGCACTGTCGACAACCATTGATTTTAACAGCGAATATTTTATAGAAGAATATCATAGAGTGGTAGATCCGTCATATGAGAGTACCTGTGCCCGGGTAAGGGAACGAGTTGCCGGAATGGTTAAAAGCCTTGGAACCAATGAAGAAATGATTAAAAAAATAATGGAGGGGCATTCAACAAATGAGAAATCAAATGAGAATATGGGGAATTCCCGTTGACATTGTAGATAGAAAGAAAGCCTTGGATATTTCCAAAGAGCTAATTAATAGAGAAGGTCTGGATATGATCGTCACACCGAATTCAGAAATTATTATGAATGCAGTGAATGACAAAGAACTCTTCGAATTGATAAGCAGCGCAAGTCTGGTAATACCCGATGGGATCGGCTTGGTTTATGCTTCAAAAATAATGGGCTGTCCTCTTCATGAAAGAGTTACTGGCATTGACTTGCTGAATGATATCCTGAATTATCTCCAAGGAACCGATCAAGGGGTTTTCTTGCTGGGAGGGAAGCCTGAAACATCAGAAAATCAATCTGTTGCGGATTTGGCCGGCGAAAATATGAATATAAAATATCCTTCTTTAAAAATCCAGGGCACCCATCACGGGTATTTTTCCCCT
Source organism: uncultured Clostridia bacterium (assembly GCA_937889655.1). Lineage (GTDB taxonomy): Bacteria > Bacillota > Clostridia > Peptostreptococcales > Anaerovoracaceae > CALBZG01. The sequence continues at coordinate 15,822 of CALBZG010000160.1, read as the reverse complement.
GAAGAAGAATCGGATATAGTAAAGAAAATCAACGATTCCGGAGCTCAATTCCTCTGTGTTGCTTTGGGATCGCCAAAACAGGAAAAATTTATCTTTTCACACAAAAATGAATTAGTGAACATAAAGGCCGCTATCGGGGTAGGCGGAAGCCTGGATGTGTGGGCAGGGACTGCTAAAAGAGCACCGAGATTTTATAGGGACCATGGATTGGAATGGCTTTATCGCCTCATTAAAGAGCCATGGCGCTATAAGCGCATGGCAAAACTTCCCGTATTCATGGGGAAGATCATATTGACGAAAGGTAAATAAATATTAAAGGAGATCAATCAATGGAGATCAAGAATTTAGAAAAAATTGCAGCCGACATAAGGACCGGTGTCATAAAAGCTATCGGCGCAGCAGGCTCTGGCCATCCAGGGGGTTCTTTATCAGCAACGGATATAGTGACTGTTCTATACTTCCATGAGATGAATGTGGACCCTAAAAATCCTAAAATGAAAAATCGGGATAAATTTGTGTTATCTAAGGGACATGCAGCACCGCTCCTTTATGCGGCCTTGGCGAAAAAGGGATTCTTTCCGAAAGAAGACATCCTGACCCTGCGAAAAATCGACAGTAAATTTCAAGGCCATCCGGATTCAAAAAAGCTGCCGGGAGTCGAAACATCAACGGGTTCCCTGGGTCAGGGATTTTCCATGGCAGTCGGCATGGCACTGGCCGGTAGAGTGGACAATAATGATGGTCGTGTCTATGCGCTTTTGGGGGATGGAGAACTTCAGGAAGGTTTAGTTTGGGAAGCCGCGATGTCGGCTGGTCATTATGGCTTGGACAACCTGGTAGCTATCGTAGACTGGAACGGTTTGCAGATCGATGGTAAAAACAGTGACGTTATGACAGTAGAACCGGTTGGAGATAAATTCAGAGCATTTGGATGGCATGTGATAGAGATCGATGGCCATGATTATAAAGAGATAATTGAATCCTTGGCGCGGGCGCGAGGCATTAAAGGAAAACCAACCGCTATCATCGCCAAAACCCACAAGGGTAAGGGGGTTTCCTTCATGGAGGACGAAGCCGGCTGGCATGGAAAAGCACCGGATCAGGAACAAACTGCTAAAGCAGTAGCAGAAATCGGAGGTGAATGGTAATGGCAGATAAAACAGCTACAAGACAAGCCTATGGTCAGATTCTTTTAGAGCTCGGAGAAACCTATCAAAATTTGGTGGTGATGGATGCAGATCTTTCTAAATCTACTATGACGGCGGATTTTGGAAAGACATATCCCGCAAGATTTTTTAATATGGGCATTGCAGAACAGAATTTATATGGCGCAGCCGCAGGGATGGCCCTTTCGGGAAAAATCGTTTGTGCATCGACTTTTGCGATTTTCGCCACCGGAAGAGCTTTCGAAATTATCCGAAACGCCATCGGATATACAAAGGCAAATGTGAAGGTTTGCGCAACTCACGCAGGGATCACTGTCGGCGAAGATGGGGCGTCTCATCAGACCTTCGAAGATATATCACTAATGCGAACGATACCAGGCATGACGGTAATCAATCCTTCGGACGACTTTTCCACCAAAGAACTCATGAGGCAAGTATGCGCATTTGAAGGACCTGCCTATGTAAGATTGGGCAGAGCGGCAGTACCTTCCGTTTACAGCGGTAAAGACGAAATTAAATTAGGCAAGGGGAATCTATTAAAGAAAGGCGCTCGTGGCACCATCATCGCTACAGGCATTATGGTTAATGAAGCTCTTGAGGCAGCTTCCGAGCTTGCCGGACAGGGTATCGACGTAAGAGTTATCGACATGCACACCATCAAACCACTGGATGAAGATATTATAATTGCTGCCGCCAAGGAAACCGGCTTCATTGTGACTGCAGAAGAGCACAGCATCATAGGAGGTCTTGGATCTGCAGTAGCGGAGGTAGTTGTCAAAAACTATCCTGTAAGGATGGCTTTTGTCGGACAAAATGACACCTATGGTGAATCGGGCAAACCGGATGAACTGAAAATAAAATATAAAATGACTGCAAAAGATATTGTGGATGCTGTGAATAAGCTTAAATAGCATCACGTTGCAATCGAAACTCAAAAAATATTGAGCAGTATCCAGCTGCTCTTTTTTTGAGATGACGTGGGTTGATGTCTTGATTTGACACGGTAAAGGGCGTATAATACGGATTTAAGTTAATAATATAAACGGATTGACATAAAAGAAAGGATATAGCGATGAAATATAGTTTTCCTGTAACACGAAGCACCAACCCAAAAGCGAAACCGGATCCGGACAAACTCAGATTTGGCAAAACCTTTACCGATCACATGTTCATCATGGAATACGACAAAGAGAATCAATGGCACAATGGCAGGATCGTACCTTATGGGCCGATTCAAATGGATCCGGCAGCATCGGTTTTGCATTATGCTCAGGAAATGTTTGAAGGATTGAAAGCATATAAAAGCCGGGATGGAAGAGTCCTTCTTTTCAGGCCGGATATGAACGCTAAGCGTACAACCAGCACATGTGATCGTTTATGCATCCCGCATCTCGATGAAAAATTGATGATTGAAGCCATAAAAGCTGTCGTAGATGTTGATAAAGATTGGATCCCTGAAAAACCAGGAACTTCCCTATATATAAGACCATTTATCATTGCTGATGATCCTTTTCTTGGCGTAAGTCCTGCGTCGCATTATTTGTTTATCATCATACTGAGCCCTGTAGGACCGTATTATGAACATGGACTTCAGCCTACCAAAATATTTGTTGAAAGTGAATATGTACGGGCAACTCCGGGAGGCACAGGCTACGCAAAAATTGGAGCTAATTACGCGATTGGATTAAAAGCACAGGAGAGAGCTCATGAATTGGGATATGAGCAGGTTCTCTGGCTAGATGGAGTAGAAAGAAAATACGTAGAAGAGATTGGGACATCAAATGCCTTCTTTATGATAGATGATGAAATTATCACCGCTCCGCTAGGCGGCACCATACTGCCGGGCATAACTCGAGATTCTGTTTTGGAACTTTTGAAAAACTGGGGGATGAAAGTGTCCGAAAGGCGCCTTACCATCGATGAAGTTTTTGAAGCCGGTAAAAACGGAAGGCTCAAAGAAATGTGGGCTACAGGAACCGCCGCAGTCATTTCGCCGGTAGGAGAGCTTTATTGGAAAGACAACAAAATTGTCATAAACAATAACGAAATCGGTCAAGTATCACAAAAACTCTACGATGAGCTTTATGGTCTTCAAATCGGCAGCGTCAAGGATACGAGAGGCTGGACCGTAGAAGTTTAATATTAAAATCATAAAAGAACCGGATTTAGAACGAGCTAAAGAACGAGATATAAGAGCAGGCTTTCCAAGGCCTGTTCTTTTGTTTTGCGATTGTAAAATCTCGCTAACCCTATTATGATATCGTGTCAGAGGGGTTGCAAAACAAGCATAAAAATGGTAAACTATGGAAAAAGAAAGCGATCAGCGTATGAATAGATTATTTTTAAGAGAAAGAGATGAATTGCATCCGCCTCTTGTTGCAGAAAAAATTAAAGTCGGAGTAGCCGGCATGTGTCAGGGCGCTGGCGCCTCTGTGATTGGAACAACATTGGCAAAGATAGCGTCAAAAAATATAAAAGGCAGAGTTAAATTTCTTGAGATTGCTGAGCCCGGGAGACATAAACCAATGCTGTTTGATAGTTTGGGTATGGATAAAAGATTTGCCGGCCGTGATTTTTTCGAATTCTACTCCGCTGTTTCGGAAGGCCGGCCAATTCGCGGCAAGGCAAATATCGATGAAGGGATCAGCTGGGCTCTTATAACGCACAATGATTTGAAAAAATTTATTAACCTAACAAAGGAAGAAAAGATCCATTTGATCAATAATACCTCCTGTGACATGCTGGTCTGCGACATCAATTGCAATACGTCTGATTCGTCTGTCGCTGACCAATGGGAATCTCTGGTGGATGAAATGGATGTTCTTATCTTTGTGATCGATCCTATGCCCTCCAGATTGTTGGCAGGCTATAGCTTGTTCAGCCGAGCCAGAGCTCTGGAAGAAAAGGGTAAAAAGATTATATGGATCATTAATAAATACAATGACGGTATCAACAAAAAAGAATGTCTCGCGTATTTGCGAATCAAAACTTATGGAGTAATTCCCCTTATCCAACAGGAGAAATTTTACACATCCGAATATAATTGCCGACTTCCTTATCACTTGAAAGAGCTTAATCTGCCGTTGGCGGAGCTGGCGAAAAAACATGAAATCTTCACTTAAGCAGGGAAATGACTACTTCCATCAACCTATATATTGCTGTATAATTACTATAGATTTTTGTTTTTGACTATATACTGTGGAGATATATGAATGATTGAATTTAAAGACGTTACGAAATATTACAAGTCCAATATCGGGCTCGAAAACGTAAGCGTTAAAATAGAAAAAGGCGATTTTTTATTTCTGGTCGGACCCAGCGGCGCCGGAAAATCGACTTTCATTAAACTCATATTAAAAGAAATCGATGCCGATTCAGGCAGCATTACTTTCGGAGATAAAGATATTACAAAGCTTTCCAATAGAGATATTCCCAAGCTTCGAAGAGGCATAGGAATAGTTTTTCAGGATTTCAGGCTGCTTCCCAAAAAGACTGTTTTTGAAAATGTAGCGTTTGCGATGCAAATTGTACACTGCACAAAACGGACGATCAGACGGCAGGTCCCTCAAGTCCTTGCTCTTGTTGGCATTGAAAATAAAGCTGATAAATATCCGGATGAGCTGTCAGCCGGAGAGCAGCAAAGAGTGGCTATTGCCAGAGCCATCGTAAATAATCCAACCGTGCTGATTGCAGATGAACCCACCGGAAATCTGGATCCGGATACCGCTTGGGGCATCATGAGACTTCTTGAACACATTAATAGCCGGGGAACCACAATTGTCATGGTCACCCACGCGAAAGATATCGTCGACAAAATGTCGAAACGTGTAGTAGCTATCGAAAATGGGCATATTGTCCGAGATGAATTCGGTGCCTATGGCTATGAAAATGACTGCAAGGGCATAGACGGGGAAGGAGCGCTGGGTAAATATGGTCAGTAGCATCCTTTATGCCATAAAAGAGGCCTTTCTGCAGGTGGGAAGAAATAAAGGAATGAGCCTTGCTTCCATCTTCTCTATTACAGCTATGCTTTTGATCCTGGGTGTTTTTTTCGCCTTCATCGTCAATGTAAATGTCGCAATGGAGGGCGCCAAGCAGGAATACGATACAGTCCAAATATATCTTCTTAATGAGACGGACGAGGCCTCAGCCCGCCAAATGCTGGATACTTTGAATGCCTTGCCGGAAGTCAAGGAGGCTATATATCTGCCTAAGGAAGAGGCTTTGGAACAATGGAAGTCTCAATGGGGAGACAGCGGGTATTTGCTGGATTCCCTGGCAGAAAATCCACTTCCCAATGCTATCGTTGTTAATGTTCATGATCTTGTGGGCGCGAACGCCGTTGTGGCCAAAGCCAAAACATTTGAAGGCGTTGAGGACATTCTTTATTACAAAGAAACTGTTGAAAAGCTGATCAGCATTACAGATTCTGTGAAAATTGCTACGATGATCATGATGATTTTCCTGGTTATTGTTTCTATAGTAGTGGTTTCGAATACTATCAAACTGACGGTGCAGGCCAGAGGGCGTGAAATAGAGATCATGAAATATGTGGGTGCAACAAATTGGTTCATCCGGGGGCCTTTCCTGGTGGAAGGGATACTGATAGGATTGTTTTCTTCAGCCATTTCATGCGGGATCGTTGCTTTGATTTACAGCAAGGTTATTGAACTAGTCGGAGATGATTTATTGCTTATCATAGGCATTCCTTTGGTGCCGTTTGAGTTTTTGACTAAGAACCTGGCTGTCATTTTCATTGCGTTGGGCGTTTCTATCGGAGCCGCTGGCAGCGTATTCTCTATGAGGAGATATTTGGATACATAAAATATTGCATGAGGTAGTTTATGAAAAAATCAATTTGCTTCACTTTAATATTGCTTCTTTTTATGGGCCTTTTCGGATGGAGTATCGGCTATGCCGGGAAAAGTGCCCAGACCGATCTCAACGAATTAAATCAGGACATCAAGGATCTCCAGAGCCAGCTCAAAGAAGGCAAGGCTGTTGAAAGCTCCCTTTCCAAGCAAATCAAGGAATTGCAAAGCAAAATCAATAAGACCCAGGGAGAAATTGAGGCATTATCCGGAAACATAGCTGCTACAGAAGCAAAAATCGCCAACGCATACGCGGAATTGGAGCAGCTCGAGAATGAGATGGCGCAACAAAATTCAGCACTGAATTCCAGGCTTAGAGCGATGTATAAGAATGGATCGGTTTCTTACATCGATGTATTGCTTGGTTCAACAAGCATTACGAATCTTATGACCAATATGGACAGAATCCGGAGAGTTTATAACTCGGATAAGGAAATCATGATATACCTGCAAGCCCAGCATGATGTAGTTGAATCCCAACGGCTTTATCTGTCGAATCTTCAGGAACAACTGGAGTTGAATGTAGCCGATGTCATGAGTAAAAAGGCGGCTCTGGCTTCAGATCAAGCGACGGCGGCTGGGAAGAAGGCTGAGGTTTCAGCGGAGAACAAAGAAATTGAGCGTCAGATCGATGCTTTGAATGCTGAAGCAAACAGGCTCATTGCTGAAATCAGAGCGCTCCAAGGCTCAGGGTCTTATACGGGAGGTATCATGGCATGGCCTACACCGGGAGTGACTCGGGTCACGTCTGAGTTTGGCTATAGGATCCACCCGATTTTAAAGGTAAGCAAGCTCCACACGGGTATCGATATCGGATGTCCTTCCGGAACGACAGTTGTAGCGGCAAACTCAGGAACTGTGATAAAATCGGGATGGAATAACAGCTATGGATATATGGTTATGATCGACCATGGCGGCGGCATAGTAACCTTATATGCACATAACAGCTCATTGCTGGTAAGCACTGGTTCAAATGTCGAGAGAGGAGATGCTATCGCAAAATCCGGTTCCACAGGCATGTCGACCGGCCCGCATCTTCACTTTGAGGTACGTGTGAACGGCGATTATCAAAATCCAAGGAACTGGATATAAGGCACACGGCCAATGGAAAACATCAATCCCAAAATTATTGAGCTGATCAGATCCCGAGGTATAACTGAAGAAGAGGACTATCTCGAATTATTAGCGGAAAAACCGAAAAAAACGTATGATCCATTCTTGCTTCTAAATATGGAAGCGGGAGTGGATTTAATATTGTCCACAATTAAGCAGCAAAAAAAAATCTGCATATACGGCGATTATGATGCGGATGGGATAACTGCAACGGCAATACTATATACTGTCTTGTCCGATATGACGAGCAATCTGGAATATTATATTCCCTCAAGATTCGAGGAAGGGTACGGTCTGAATTGCGAAGCTCTAGATACAATCAAAAATAGGGGAGCAAGCCTTGTTATTACCGTGGATTTGGGCAGCTCAGCCCATGAAGAAGTAGAATACGCCAAAGGATTGGGACTTGATATCGTCGTTACAGACCATCATAGCATTAAAGGGAAAAAGGCTGACTGCATCCTTATTAATCCAAAACAGGAAAACTGCCAATACCCGTTTAAGGAACTAGCCGGTTGCGGCGTTGCATACAAATTAGCGCAGGGTATTCAGAGAAGAAGCGGCATTTCAAAAAAATCCCTCAATGACGTCCTGGATCTTCTTGCGATTGGAACAATTGGGGATATCGTCCCTCTTATTGATGAAAACAGAACCTTTTCAAAATACGGAATATCAAAGATAAACGCAACTAAAAGACCGGGACTCGTAAAATTGATCGAAGGCGTATCCCTTAAACCCGGAAACATCAAGTCGGAAAGTCTGGCGTATGTCATTGTGCCTCATATCAATGCGGCAGGAAGGATCATGGAGGCTGATTTGGCCTTGGAACTGCTGCTGAAAAACACCTCGACAGGAATCGACGATATGGTCGGTAAACTGGTCGAAAGCAATCGTGAAAGGCGCAGATTACAGGAACAGACCTTCCTCTCATTAGTCGAAGTCATCGAAAGGGATTACAAAGAAAAGTATTTTTATTTGATTTATGCTGAGGATGCACATGAAGGCATAGCAGGAATCGTGGCAGGAAAATTGAAAGAAAAATATCGGCGCCCGGTAGCCATTGTGACGCCTTCCGGGGAGTACCTCAAAGGGACATCCAGAAGCGTTGAAAAAATAAATCTGTACGAATTGTTGAAAAGCAAAGAAAGCCATTTCATTAAATTCGGTGGTCACTCCATGGCGTGCGGTTTTTCTATGAAAAAGGAAAGTTATGTCGAGCTGCAAGAGAGCTTGAACAGGGATGTTGAAATTATGCTTGAACAGGATGAGGGTCTTTTTGATTCAACGCTTAATCCGGACTTGTTCATTGACATCAAAGAAATCACTAAACCATTTTGCGGCGAACTGGAGAAACTCGCCCCCTTTGGCAACGGATGGCCCAAACCATTGTTGGCAATCAAAAATGTGACATTGTCAAAGGTGGCATATATGGGTAATGAACGACAGCATGCCAGATTCTATATTCACGATCATAGCCGTGCGAGCCTTGCAGCCGTCTTATTCAATAAAGCAGCCGAAAACAGCGCACTTTTGGAATCAGCAATGCCTGTTACCGTTTTTGGGTATCCTGAATTATCCGATTACAGAGGCTTCACAGAAATCAAATTTATTGTAGAAAAGATAGAGAATGAGGTAATATAGATGGTCGTTATGAAGAAAAGCAAATTTATTATCATATTTATAAGCTTACTGGTTGCGGGTATGCTGTTGGCATCGGTTCTCGGCCTCATCGTGTTCAATGTCACCGGAGCAAAAATTGTAGCAGCCGATGATTACAGCGTTATGACGCAAATAACTGAAAAATACTATAAAGCAGAGCAGCTGAATAAGCTTATACATGACGAATACTATATCCCTGCTGATGATCAGGAACTCATGACCGGAGTTTACAAGGGGCTGTTCTATGGGTTGGATGACCCTTATTCTGAATATCTGACTGCGTCGGAATATGAGGAATTAATGATCAATACCACTGGAGAATTCGAGGGTATTGGCGTAACGATTTCTGCTGACGACCGGGATAATATTATTGTTGTGAGCACGGTGGACGGCAGCCCGGCCGAACAAGCTGGATTAAAAACCGGGGATATTATTACAATGGTGGATGGGATCACATATTCAGGGAAGGATTTATCCCTGGCAGCCGCTGCTATTCGTGGGGAAAAGGGTACACAGGTCGTCATAACGTATTGGCGGGATGGAATCGTGAAAGAAATGCGGATAACTCGCGCTACGATCATAGACCGGACTGTTTATTCAGAAATTCTAGATGACAATATCGGATATATAAGAATAAGCCAATTTGAGAACAAAACCGGAAAGGATTTTGAAACAGAGCTGCATCAATTAGAATTATCAGGAGTGAAAGGGATCATCATCGATATTAGAAATAATGGAGGAGGAATTGTTGAAGCCGGTTTAACCACGGCAGATCTTCTGCTGGATGCAGGAACTATTACTTATCTGGAGAACAATAAAGGTGAAAAGTCATTTTATAACTCTGCAGCAGGTAAAACCAACGTGCCTTATGTGTTGCTTGTCAACGGCGGTACAGCAAGTACTTCAGAAATAGTAGCGGCAGCGGTTATGGACAATGAAGGGGGTGCAATCGTCGGCACACGGACCTTTGGGAAAGGAGTTGTCCAGACAGTCAAGGAACTCACAGGAGGCGATGCCATCAAATTGACTATTGCACAGTATTATTCCCCGGATGGGAATGTTATCCATGAAAAAGGGATCGAACCTAATTATATTGTTGAAGATGTTGAAAATAATATCGATGAGCAACTTGAAAAAGCTATCGAATTATTAAAATAGCTGTCTGACCTGGTTATTGACGAAATAATAAATTAAAGATATAATCATACTGTAAAGTGATAAAGTACCTTTGGAAAGGAGCTAAATATGGCTTACGATTCTAAATTCAAACGGGCGGATATCGATGATTTGTTTAAGGCGATCCTCCTGCTGGAAGATGAGGAAGACTGTTACAGGTTTTTCGAAGACATATGCACCATAAATGAAATCCATGCCATTTCCCAAAGATGGCAAGTGGCGAAGCTATTGGCGGATAAGAAAACCTATAGTGAAATAGAGGATTTGACCAAAGCTTCAACTGCAACGATAAGCCGTATCAATAAATGCCTGATTTATGGAGCGGACGGGTATCAAAGGATATTAGCGCGAATGAAAGAAAAAGAAAAATAGCATATCCATCATCATGTCATGATTTCAAGCCTCCTCTGCAGTTTTCAGAGGAGGTTTTCTGATTTAATTATTCTTTTCTGCTACTTTATTCATAATAACCCATGATATAATAACCCAACACGATATTATATTCATATAGAATATAAACGCGAAAACATGCGGAGTTTAATAATGAATTTATTTTTTAAAAAAGGGATGCTTGCGAAAAGGGAAGAAGGTGAAACCCTCATAAGAACTGTCTGGTCCTTACATACCGGTCTTGCAGATGCTCCGGCGATAAAAAGAACCAATAAAGGGAAACCTTATTTTGAAAATTGCAATATCCACTTTTCGATCAGCCATTCCGGAGACCTATGGGTTTGCCTGGTTGCAGACTTCAACGTCGGCGTCGATATTCAACTTATGAAGGAGGGGCCGCTTGAGGCCATCGCAGATCGTTTTTTTTCAAAATACGAAGCCGAAGCGGTTCGTTCAAATGGCAAAAAAGAGTTTTATAGGATATGGACAGCCAGAGAAGCCTGCGGAAAGTATGCAGGCACCGGTTTTATGCTACCGGAAAAAATAGATCCCTATCCTGTTGTTAAGGAAGTATTTATATCCTCGGACTATTACTGTATGACGGCTGCATTGAAAGAGGAAACAATATGTATAACGGAAATAAGCTAAAAGAAGCATACGCGGCTGCTATTTTGTTTTCAGTGCTGGTTGGCTTTTCGTTTCTCGGTATAAAGACATGCATTATACATGCGAATACATTGGAGATCCTAGTTTGGCGCTATAATTGGGCCGCCTTGTGCATGGCACTGCTGCTAATTTTTCAAATCTTCAAGCTGGAACTTAAAGGAAAACCAAAACGGAATCTATTTCTGACCGCGGGATTTTATATTGGATTCATCATTCTGCAAACCATAGGATTGATCTTTTCTACTTCCGTGGAGAGCGCTATCATTTTTGCGATGATACCCATTATGTCTAAAATCATTGCAGGGATATTTCTTGGGGAAAAGTCCACATGGTTTCAGAATATTTTTATCGGCCTATCCGTAGCCGCTCTTATAATAATGATCATTGCAGGAGCAACGGACGTAACAGCCAATCCTGTGGGAATCGTGATTCTGGTAATTTCAAGTTTGTCCATGGCAATTAGCAATGTTTTTATGAGATATGTCCGGACAGAATATAAGCCAGTAGAAATAACTGCCAGCATATGTTTTATGGGAGCGTTCGTATTTAATCTGGCAACTTTTATTTTGGGAGATGTCGGAAACTATTTCGAACCATTGAAATGTATGGAATTTATATTGGCAACGGCGTATTTAGGTATCCCTTGCACAGTGGTTTCCGCGTTGCTGGTGGCTTTCATGCTCAGGCATATGCCCGCTGTCAACGCAACCATGTTTGGAAATCTTTCAACAGCGATTTCCATCGTCGCCGGCGTGGTTGTACTGGGTGAACCTCTTCTGACATATCATATCGTGTGCACTCTGCTGATTATTATGGGTGTCGTGGGAGTGTGCATTCCGGACTGGAAGTGTAAAAAAGATGAAAGGTAATATAGAGGTGAATGATTATGATAAAAATAGTATTCCTTTGCGAAAATAAAACTGACAATCCTTTGTGCACAGCAGAACATGGTCTATCTATATACATCGAAACATCAAGCCTAAAGCTTTTATTCGATACGGGGGCCACTAATATGTTTTCCGAAAATGCCAAAAGTCTGAATGTGGATTTATCAACCGTAGATGCGTGCGTCATAAGCCACGGGCACTATGACCATACAGGCGGAGTCCCTCTGTTTTGTAAAATCAACGAAAAGGCGAAGGTGTATATTCATGAAAGCGGTTTTGGAGAGGCTTACGGCCAGGAAAACGGCAAACTAGATGAAAAGCCATGTTCCATACTTTGGGACAACAAGGTCAGACAAAAGCTGAAAGATCGCATTTATTTGACAAGCGGTGTTTTTAAATTATCTGAAGATGTTATCATTTCGGGTGAAATACCGGAAGAATATGGATTCGAACCAACTGAGGATTTTTTTGAAAAACAGCCCGACGGCACTTTAAGAAGAGACCCGATGAAGCATGAACAGATACTGATCGTCAGAGAGAAGGATGGTCTCTATATTTTTTCAGGCTGCAGCCACAAAGGCGTTATGCCGGCTATAAGGTATATCAAGGCATTGTTTCCAGACGAAGGCATTCGATTATTCGCTGCCGGGATGCATTTATATAATTCTGATAAAGAAGCATGCATAAAAGTGGTGGAAGAATTGAAAAAGGCTGGAGTTGGGACTGTAATGCCGGTGCACTGCACAGGAATAGAAGCCATTTGCGATATGAAGTCGGCATTGGGGGATGCCTGCATTGTCGCGACTGCTGGAGGGCAATATGAATTCTGATATCTATAACCGCACAGAAATGCTTATTGGAGCCGAAGGCGTGGCAAGACTAAAAGTATCTAAAGTCGCGGTGTTCGGCATCGGGGGAGTGGGAAGTTTTGCAGCAGAGGCCTTGGCGAGAAGCGGGATCGGCTCCATTACCTTTGTAGACAAGGATGTCATCGACGCTACGAATATCAACAGGCAGCTGATAGCCCTGCATTCGACCATAGGAAAACCGAAAGTCGAAGTAATGAGAGACCGGGTCAAGGATATCAATCCGGATATTAATGTTGAAATACATCAAATTTTTTATAATCCCGATAATGCAGGAAATTTTCCGCTATCTGAATATGATTATATCGTGGATGCAATAGACAATATAACCGCAAAGCTGGAACTGATCGTTAGAGCTAAACAGGCAGACGTTCCGATCATCAGTTCGATGGGTGCCGGAAACAAAATGGAACCTTCCGCTTTTGAAGTCGCTGATATTTCAAAAACCAGCGTTTGCCCATTGGCTAAAGTCATGAGGAAAGAACTAAAAGAACGGGGGATTAAAGATTTGAAAGTGGTTTATTCCAAGGAAATACCTTTGCATATCAAACCGCCCGGCAGCATAGCTTTTGTGCCGCCGGTAGCAGGTATGATCATGGCAGGTGAAGTAGTGAAGGACCTGCTGCAGAAGCGAATCGGAGGATGAAATGGATATAAAAGACGCTGCATTGAGATATCTGGCAGCCCGTGCCCGCACCTCGGCAGAGATGAAAGAGCATCTCTTGCAACGGGGTTATGATGAAAAGCATATCGAGGGGATAATTAACGAATTTAAAGAATTAAAATATTTAGACGATCTTCAATTTGCCTGCGATTATATTCACTACGGCATATCCAAAGGAAGAGGCCGGATAAGAATATCACAAGAATTGTTCCGAAAGGGCATTGACAGTTTTACAGCTGAAGATGCTTTTTATATGATAGCCGCAGAGGGGAATGATCAGGAAGGCAGTAAACAGTCAGAACGTGACAGGGCTTGGGCTGCAGCCGAAAAAATAATGGAAGGCAGGGAAATCGACAGATCTATGCTCGGTAAAGTTTCCAGGAGGCTGGCCAGCTTGGGATATGACAGTGAAACGATCTACTATGTTTTAGGGGAATTGAGGAAGAAGGAGAAGGAACTGTAATTATGGGCGCCGTAAAAGTAAAGGAAATCAATCTCGAAAAAGGAAATCCAACAGTGGACGCCGCATTGAAAAATCTCGTCAACGAAATGTCAACGGCCAAAAGGACCGGCTACAAAGCGGTTATCTTAATACATGGCTATGGCTCTTCGGGAAATGGAGGAGCGATCAAATCGGCGGTGAAGGTCAAGTTGAGGGAGCCGATGTTCTCAGGAATAGTGAGAAGTCTTGCCGGCGGAGAAGAATGGAACGAAAGGAAAAGAGAGTTTCTGGATGCCTGCAGTCAACTCCGTGATTTCAGTAAATATATCGAAGGGAACAAAGGTGTAACTGTGGTCCTTTTTAAACAATAAGGTAACAGCTCCGGATCCTGTTTATCAACGGTATTGAACGCACCAAAATCGGTACACGGACGATAGTAAACTACTATCATTAAAAATGAAGTGAGGTGAGTTTACTATGTTGATGATGTCATGGGCATTAATGATTACAGCTATCGTGCTTCTAGTACAATTGTGGATAGAGGAGTTAAGTAATGAAGTTAATATTGAATGAAGAGGCAAATATGGCCCAAGAGGCTAAAGGACAAATCAAAAAACTCTATATTGTTCAAATACTTGATATCCTGAAGAAATACTCTGACTGCGATCACACCCTTCAGCAGAAAGATATTATCCGCCTGATGCGCAGAGATTTCGGCGTGGAGTGTGAAAGGAAAGCTATCAGTAGAAATATTGAAAATCTTAAGGATATGGGATTCGATATTGAATATGACAAGGGATATTATCTTGTTGAAAGACCTTTTGAAGAAAGCGAATTGAGGCTTCTTGTCGATGGTATACTAGCTTCCAGATATATTCCGATGAAACAGGCAAAAGAACTTATCGAAAAGCTGACAGCCCAGTCTAATATCTACTTTAAAAAGAAGGTCAAGCATATTAGCTGCATTATTAATATGGAGCATGAAGACAGCAACGAACTGTTCTATAATATCGAAGTGCTGTCTCAAGCCATCGAAGAAAATAAACAGGTTCTATTCTATTACAAAAAATATGATATACAGAAAAGACTGGTCAATACAACTTTGCATAAGCACAGGGTAAATCCTTATCAGATCGTACTTGCCAATGGAAAGTATTATCTTGTAGCAAATATTGATAAATACGACAACGTCATACATTTTCGAGTCGAAAGAATAAGTGGGATCGAAATCACAGATCTAGTAAGAAAAGATTCGAAATGTCTGGATGAAATGCAAAACGGGTTTGATTTACCCCGTCATATGTTGGAACATATCTATATGTTTGGAGGTGAATCAAAGCGGATCAAACTTCGTATAAAAAATGAAGCCGTCAATGATATTCTGGACTGGTTGGGGACGGATATAGATATTATTCCCGAAACAGAAAACAACACATTTACCGTTACAGTCAAAGCCAATGAAAAAGCGATGAAATACTGGGCTTTACAGTTTGGTGAAAGCGTGACAATATTAGAACCCGAATCCCTAAAAATGAGCATTTTAGAAGCAGTTGATACGATTTACCAGAACTACACATTGAAAAAACTGCCTATAAAAAACGAGATTTGATAGGCTTCCCGAATATTGAGGTTTATGTGAATTTTGAGTAAGAGATATTGAAGTTGCATGGCGCCTGTAGTATAATCGACCCATGGAAAACATCATGCAAAAGGTTCGGGAATGGCTTAAATATTCTGCGAACAGTTTTAAAGATTTTTTTTGGCGCTATAAAGATGTTTACGGCTATGTTGGCATCGCAGCTGCAACCGCAGTAATCCTAAAAGTGCTTCTTTTATACAAATTGATTGGAATTAGTTCCAACTTTTTTTTGGTAGATCGGAAGAGCGTCGTGTAGGGAAAGAGTGTAGATCTCGGTGGTCGC
>CALBZG010000159.1 GCA_937889655.1 uncultured Clostridia bacterium | reverse complement strand
GGCTTCATTGGGAGTATCGATTCCCTTGGCCGGGACTATTTTAGGTTCGGGAATGGTCTATCTGCTGAAAAGTGAGATCAAGCCATCTCTTCAAAAATTCCTGCTGGGCTTCGCATCCGGCGTGATGATCGCAGCAGCAGTATGGTCTCTGCTGATTCCTTCTCTGACTATTTCCGAAGAACAAGGGATGATCCCCTGGGTACCTGCAGCCTTGGGCTTCGTGCTCGGGATGGGATTCCTTATGATGCTGGATTATATTATACCGCATTTGCATCGTAACAGTGCCAGACCCGAGGGTTTAAAAAAAGAGTTCAATAAGCCAACGATGCTAATATTGGCAGTGACTCTTCATAATATTCCTGAAGGCATGGCTGTAGGTGTTGTATTTGCTGGTGTTCTCTCGGGGAATCATGACGTCTCCATGGCAGGGGCTTTTATCCTGGCCATTGGAATCGCTCTGCAAAATTACCCGGAGGGGGCTGTCATATCCATGCCTTTACTTGCCGCCGGTGCATCAAAAAACAGAGCTTTTATTTATGGTGTTTTGTCAGGAGTCGTTGAACCCATTAGCTCTGTGATAACCATTTTCCTTACTGCGATGATCTTTCCTGCTCTTCCTTATACGCTGTCTTTCGCAGCAGGCGCTATGTTTTATGTGGTGGTGGAAGAGCTGATCCCTGAGTCCCAGGCGTCGGAGCATTCAGACCTCGGCACCATAGGCGCCGGCGCAGGTTTTGTCCTGATGATGATATTGGATGTGGCGCTGGGCTGATATGCCCCGTCGATTTACGTGGAAATATCATTTTCACCCTTGACAGAGGCTTTCAATAATGATACATTTCCAATTGTAAACTTAATAATAAACCTATGACGAGGGAGTAAAGTTGTAAAACTGTTTCGCAGCGAGTCCGGGACGGTGTAAGCCGGATAAACGCAAGTCTCAACAAATGGGCCTCCGAGGGCAAAGTGAAAGAATATTTTTTATATTTTAGTAGCGGCGACGTGAAGCAGGCGTTACGTGCTGAGGGTGTGATGGCACTCTGCAGAGTGGATGCACTAATACTGCATCAAACAAGGTGGTACCGCAGATCAACAATCTGTCCTTGAGTTTCAAGGGCGGATTTTTTGTTATAGCGATATCGGCAGAGAACCCCTTTTCCAGCTGGAATATTAAAAAAAGAAAAGGAGATTGGAAAATGAGAATCAGAAAAAGAATGATCGTACTATTAATTGTTGCGGTGCTAGTGGCAGCCCTCGCCGGATGCGGGGGGCAGACTGCGGAACCGGCCAAGGACATTCCTACTGTCGGTATCGTTCAAATAGTTGAACATCCATCGTTAGATACCATCAGGATGTCCATACTGGAACAGTTGGCAAAGGACGGTTTTGTGGATGGCGAAACCATGGCCGTGGATTATCAAAACGCCCAGAATGAGCAGGCAAACCTAAAAACGATATGCCAGAAATTCGCAGCTAATAATTATGATTTGATCATTGCAATCGCTACACCGTCTGCCCAGGCAGCTTTAGGAGAAACCACAGAAATCCCAATTATATTCTCTGCCGTTACAGATCCTCTTGCAGCTGAATTGGTTGAGTCCCTGGATGTTCCCGGCGGCAATGTCACAGGCACCTCGGATGCAGTCTCTGCAGAAATGATTATGAAGCTCGCCTTGGAAATAACGCCTGACATCAAGACGATCGGCGCTTTGTACAATTCCAGTGAAGTCAATTCTGTCTCTGTGATCGATGATTTGAAGGTTTTTGCTGAAGCCAACGGCTTGACTGTCATTGAAGCGCCAGTGATGAATTCCAGTGAAGTTCAGCAGTCTGCCAGTTACCTTGCCGGGAATGCCGATGCGGTCTTTTCTCCTATCGACAATACTGTGGCCGCTACCATGCCGATCATTACCCAGACTCTGATCGATGCTAAAATACCGTTCTATGTCGGCGCTGATTCCATGGTCAATGATGGAGGCCTCGCCACTTATGGGATCAACTATACGGTCCTTGGACAGGAAACTGCGAAAATGGCAGCGATGGTTCTAAATGGAACTGACCCGGGAACGATCCCTGTTATGACGATGCAGGACATGGATATCTATATCAACCAGAATACCGCTGACCAGATCGGCGTCTCGTTCCCTCAATCCGTTCTGGACAAAGCGACAGTCCTCGGAGAATAAAGAAATTTTGAAAAAGGAGCTATACACTAAATGACATTGGCAGCTTTGATGGGTTCAATTGAATTGGGTCTGATTTATGGGGTGATGGCTTTAGGCGTTTTCCTATCCTTCAGAACCCTGAATACGCCGGATCTGACCGTTGACGGAAGCATGGTCACAGGGATGGCATCATCCGCAGTGATGTGCAGCATGGGCTATCATCCCGTGCTTGGTCTCCTGCTGTCCTTTGTCACCGGTTGCCTGGCGGGTTCGGTCACAGCCCTTCTAAATACAAAGCTCAAGATCCAGCCTCTTTTGTCAGGGATCCTTGTCATGCTCGGCTTATATTCCATAAACTTAAGAATTATGGGCGGCAAATCGAACATCGCATTGACGAAAAGCGATACCATTTTTAAGAATTTCAGCGATCTTACCGGTATTTCATACAGTTCCATGTTGCTGAGCATGATCATTCTTGCCTTGATAACCTTAGCATTCTATTATTTTCTCAAAACCCGCCTTGGCTTTGCGTTGCGCGCTACCGGCGACAATGAGGATATGGTCAGGGCCTCGGGCATCAACAGCAACTTGATGAGGCTCATCGGCCTCGCTCTTTCAAATGGCTTTGTAGCACTTGCAGGCGGGCTACTTGCACAGTATCAAAGTTTTGCCGACGTTGGCATGGGTGTCGGGATGGTCGTGATCGGATTGGCTTCTGTCATCATCGGGGAGGTCGTCTTTGGAACGAAAACTCTGATGCAGCGGCTTGTCGCCGTGTCTCTTGGCGCTATATTGTACCGGACGATCATTGGCTTTGCATTTGCACTAGGGATGCCGGCAAGCGATTTGAAGCTGGTTTCTGCAGTAATCGTGACCTTCGCTCTCTCTACCGGGATCATGGGTGAGAAATTCTCCCTGGTCAAGAAGGCTGGTGAAAGCAATGCTTAGGATAGAATGCATAACAAAGATATTCGGCAGAGGCACCGTAAATGAAAAGGTCGCTCTGGATAATATCACGCTTACCGTCAAAGAAGGGGATTTTATCACCATCATCGGCAGCAACGGAGCGGGCAAATCTACACTGATGAATTGCATTTCGGGGGTGTGTATGGTTGACACGGGAAAAATATTCCTGAACGATGCCGATATAACCAGATCTCCGGAATACAAGCGTTCAAAGCTTATTGGAAGAGTTTTTCAAGACCCTCTTAAAGGTACTGCCTTCGATATGACGATCGAGGAGAATCTGGCCATCGCTTATTCCAAGAATAAGACGCTGGGACTGCAGAGAGGCCTGAATAAGCGGGATCGAGAAATTTTCAAAGAAAAGCTATCCGCACTGGGCATGGGTCTCGAAAACCGTATGAAACAGAAGTCGAAGCTGCTTTCGGGAGGCCAGCGACAGGCCTTGACCCTATTTATGGCTGTTATATCAAACCCGAAACTTCTGCTACTGGATGAACATACCGCAGCACTGGATCCAGGCGCAGCGATGAAAGTTCTTTCACTGACGGACGAGTTTTCCAAGACTCCGGGAATGTGCACCATGATGATCACCCACAATATGAAGGCGGCGCTGGAGCATGGCAATAGAACGATTCTTATGAAGGATGGGAAGATCGTAATGGATATTTCAGGGGAAGAAAGGCGACAGACAACCGTCGAAAAACTGATTTCTAAATTTGAAATAGACAATGACAGGATGCTTTTGTAGTTTAAACCGGAAAACTTTAAAAATTAGATTTAATTAGATGATATTGTGGATGTTTTTCTGATATAATATAATTTAATGTATAATATTGAGCGACAATAAATGGTGAGAGTTAAGAGTTATTTGTTAAAGAAATTTAAAGAGAATTAAAAGGAGTGTAAATCATGCAAAAGTACGTTTATCTTTTCTCCGAAGGCGATGGCAGTATGCGCAGTCTTTTAGGCGGAAAAGGATCGAATCTTGCCGAAATGACCAATTTGGGCATGCCGGTCCCTCCGGGCTTCATCATAACGACAGAGGCCTGTACCCGATATTACGATGACGGAGAGAAAATCGGCGAAGATATCGAAAAAGAGATATTTAAATATGTTGACAAGCTTGAGGAGATGACCGGGAAAAAGTTTGGCGATTTGGAAAACCCTCTTTTAGTATCTGTGCGTTCCGGCGCCGCAGCATCGATGCCTGGCATGATGGACACGATTCTGAACCTTGGGCTCAATGACGAGGTTGTAGAAACCGTTGCCCGCAATACAAACAACCGTCGTTTTGCATATGACAGCTATCGCCGGTTTATTCAAATGTATTCCGATGTCGTTATGGAAGTGGGCAAAAAATATTTTGAAGAGCTCATCGACGAAATGAAGGAAAGAAAAGGTGTCCACCTTGATATCGATCTGGATGCCGATGATTTGAAGCAATTGGCCGAGCAGTTCAAGGCTGAATATAAAGAAAAAATAGGATCGGATTTCCCTGAAGATCCAAAAGAACAACTCATGGGCGCTGTTAAGGCCGTTTTCCGCAGCTGGAATAACCCTAGAGCGATCAGCTATCGCAGACTGAACGATATATCCGGGCTGTTGGGTACAGCTGTCAATGTTCAATCCATGGTCTTCGGTAATATGGGGAATACTTCAGGTACAGGCGTAGCATTTACACGCGACCCGGCTACCGGAGAAAAAAGATTATACGGCGAATTCCTTATGAATGCTCAGGGCGAAGATGTCGTAGCCGGTATCCGTACCCCTCAGACCATCGCGCAATTAGGCGAAGTGATGCCTGAAGTCTATGATCAGTTCGCCGAGATCGCTGAAAAACTGGAACAGCATTATCATGACATGCAGGATATGGAGTTCACGATCGAGAACAAAAAACTGTTTATGCTACAGACTAGAAACGGCAAAAGAACTGCCCAGGCTGCTCTGAAAATCGCAGTTGATCTAGTGGATGAAGGCATGCTGACAGAAGAAGAAGCTATCATGAAGGTGGAGCCAAGGTATTTGGATACCCTTCTCCATCCTCAGTTTGATAAAGATGCTTTGGGCAAAACAGAGGTGATAGCCCAGGGCCTTCCGGCATCTCCGGGCGCTGCCTGCGGAATTGTCTGCTTCACTGCGGAGGATGCTAAGCATATGGCCGGAAAAGGCAAAAAAGTTGTACTGGTTCGTTTGGAGACTTCTCCTGAAGACATCGAAGGCATGGCAGCAGCGGAAGGCATTCTCACGGTCCGTGGCGGCATGACATCCCATGCAGCGGTAGTTGCCCGTGGTATGGGTACCTGTTGCGTCGCTGGATGCGGTGCTATAAAAATGGATGAAAAGAACAAGCAATTCCACGTAAACGGCAATACTGTCAAGGAAGGGGATTTCATTTCCATCGACGGCGGGACTGGCAACGTTTATCTGGGCCAAATAAAAACCATCCCGGCGGATATCTCCGGAAACTTTGGCCGTTTCATGGCATGGGCCGATAAGGCACGTAAGTTGAAGGTTCGCACAAATGCCGACACCCCTAAAGATGCTGCTCAAGCCGTGACCTTCGGTGCTGAAGGAATCGGCCTCTGTCGTACTGAGCACATGTTCTTCGAGGGCGACCGTATCAAAGCGATCCGGGAAATGATCGTGTCGGAGTCCGAAGAACAGCGCCGTGCTGCGTTAGAAAAACTGCTCCCAATGCAGCGTTCAGACTTCGAGGGCATCTTCAAAGCCATGGAAGACCGTCCGGTCACCATAAGACTGCTGGATCCTCCGCTCCATGAATTCCTGCCTCATGAGGACGAAGAGATCATTGAACTGGCAGGAGAAATGAAAATGGACGTAGCCGCGCTTCGTCAAATCATCAATGACCTGCATGAACAAAACCCAATGCTTGGCCATCGCGGATGCAGGCTTGCGATCACTTATCCTGAGATCGCCGAGATGCAGACTCGAGCTATCATAGAGGCTGCCATCCATGTTAAAAAGGAAACCGGACTGGATATCACTCCTGAAATCATGATCCCGCTGGTCGGTGAAGTGAAGGAACTTAAATACGTTAAAGATGTGGTCACCCGCGTTGCCGATAAGATCATTTCAGAATTTGGTGTTGACATGAAATATCTGGTCGGAACGATGATGGAAATACCGCGAGCCTGTGTTACTGCAGATGCCATTGCTACTGAAGCAGAGTTCTTCTCCTTTGGAACCAACGATTTGACTCAGATGACTTATGGCTTCAGCAGAGATGACGTCGGCAAGATTCTGAATGCAGATCGGAAGAGCACACGTCTGAACTCCAGTCACGAGTGGATATCTCG
>CALBZG010000158.1 GCA_937889655.1 uncultured Clostridia bacterium | reverse complement strand
CATTCCTTTATTGGGGGATATCCCTTTCATCGGTCCGGTTTTTTTCAGGCAGGATATATTCGTCTATATCGCTTATTTGATCGTTGCTATCGCTGCGGTGTATTTATTTAAGACCAGAATTGGGCTGAATCTCAGAGCGGTGGGAGAAAGCGCTTCCTCTGCCGATGCTTCGGGCATCAATGTGGAATTCTACAAATACGTCCATATCCTGATGGGCGGTGCTTTGTGCGGACTTGGAGGGGCCTATCTGGCCCTTGTCAGAGTACCTATATGGCAGGCAGATGTTGTGAATGGCCGTGGATGGATCGCGGTGGCATTGGTAATATTTGCCTCATGGAATCCTGTGAAGGCGTTATTGGGCGCGATACTATTTGGGGGCTTGAGCATTCTTGGATTAAGACTGCAGGCCATGGGTGTCTCGGTCTCTCAGTATTTGGTAGATATGATCCCTTATTTGGCAACCATAGTGATCGTCATATTGAGTTCTCATAAAAAAGGCAAGGAAAATCAGCCGCCGGCAGACCTTAGCAATCCATATTTCCGCGAGGAACGTTGAAGAGTTTTTGGCATCAAGGCCTTGCGCATTCCCCGTCATTATCCAGAAGGATATCAAGACCGTGCTTAATAGATGGAAGGATATATTCAAGAGTTTCGGCGATAGCTTTCGGGCTTCCGGGGAGATTAACGATCAGCGTATTCCCGCGTATACCGGCCTCCGCCCTGGAAAGCATTGCTCTTGGTGTGATTTGCAGAGATAGAAACCTCATAGCCTCCGGGATCCCGGGGGTTCTTTTGTCTATAACATTGAGAGTGGCCTGAGGGGTCACGTCCCTGTGGGAAAATCCGGTGCCGCCTGTCGTGAGTATCAGATCAAGATTCAGCACGTCAGCCCACTTGATCATAGTGGATTCCAGCATGCACTGATTATCCGGAAGGACGATATATTCCTTATCCCAGAAATCATCGCTGTTTCGCAGGATTTTCCTGATGGCCGGCCCCGAAAGATCTTCACGCAACCCCGCATACCCTTTATCACTTGCTGTTATAATTCCCACCTGATACATTTTGTCCCTCCAAACGGTTGTAAAGCGATGTCTTTTAAAGATATAATATAACAAATGAAAAGGAGGTGCAACATCTATGGTATATGTACATTTAGCTACAGGAGTGGAAGAAATCGAAGCCGTAACCATTGTTGATGTTTTAAGAAGAGGGGACATAGAAGTGAAGACCGTGTCAGTTACAGGAAGTCTTGAAGTGACGGGCAGAAGCGGTATAACGATACTGGCGGATATTCTATATGAAGATGCAAATTACAGGGAATGCAGCATGATCGTGCTGCCGGGGGGTATACCGGGCACTCCGAATCTTGCAAAACATGATGGGCTGATCAAGCATATCGAATGCTTTGCTGAGGATGAAAGCAAAATGCTTGCGGCCATCTGCGCAGCCCCGCAGATATTTGGTGAACTTGGGATTTTGAAAGGCAAAAAAGCCACCATCTATCCAGGACTGCAGAATCATTTAAAAGGCGCGGAATATATAACAGATAGGGTCGTCGTAGACGGGAGATTCATTACTTCCGCCGGTCCGGGGACTGCAATGGAATTTGCCGTGGCACTTGTGGAAAACCTGGCGGGAAGGTCTGTTGCCGAATCCGTAAGCAACGGGCTTCTGATGCAGAACAGATAATCATGAAGGGAATATGGTAATGGTAAGAAAGACAGAGGCGTTATGGGCAAAGCGGATATTAAAAAAATTGATTTGAATAAAGCGGATATGCATATGCACACGAGTTGTTCGGACGGCCTGCTTACGCCTGGAGAAATCGTTGAAATGGCAAAGCATAAAGGGCTGCAGACCATCGCCATTACCGATCACGATCTTATTGAAGGAATAGATGAGGCGTTGTCGGTGGCGAAAGAGATAGGTGGTATAACCATCATTCCGGGCATAGAGCTATCGACTGAAGGTCCCGGCTGTACCGAACTCCATATTCTTGGATATTTCATCGATCCCGATAATGCCGAATTGAACGACGCTATAGCCTCCTTGAAGAAAAGTCGAAAAGATAGAAACGAAAGATTGTTCGCCGCTCTTCGGTCCCAGGGCATTCAAATATGTGAAAAAGACTTTGATAAGGTCTCTGCTGACGGATATATCGGAAAACCGATGATCGCTAAAAAAATGATCGAAAAAGGCTACGTCAGCAATATCCCGCAGGCGTTCGAAAAGGGGAAATATCTTGAATCCCCGTTGATCAGGGCTGTAAAAAAGGAAAAACTGTCCGTTGAGGAGGCTTTGCGATTAATAATAACTTCCGGAGGAGATCCGGTTTTGGCACACCCTATGAAGATCAGAAATATCGGCCTTAGAGGCAGCCTTGAGTTTTGGGAGAATTTGGATCATCTTCTGAAGAACTTGTCTTCATGGGGTCTGGTGGGGCTGGAGTGCTTCTATCCTGATCACACAGCGGCTGAAATCGGCAGCTTGCTGAGCATGGCAGAAAAATATGACCTGCTGGTCACCAAAGGATCGGATTATCATGGCTACGATTATTGAGAAATATATCGACCGGAAGCAAGCAAAGGGGAATTTGCGAGTTGACAAAATATGGTAATTAATGTAAGATAGGGGCACAAAGCGAAAGGGGCTTTGAATACATTGGCGAAAGGAGATCAATATGGCAGGCGAGAAAGATGAAGTGACCTTCGAAATAACTGAACATATCGGAGTCGTCGCAAGTTATCCTACGGGCTGGTCAAAAGAACTGAATATGGTTGCTTGGAACGGAGGCCCTTCAAAGTATGACCTTCGAGACTGGGACGGGACCCATGAGCATATGGGCCGCGGGATAACGATGCATGGAGAAGAAGCGAAGCAACTTCTGAATCTGCTAAAGTGCAGAGAGTTTTAACGGTCAAAGTCATACCTGAACCGATAAGGTCTTTGGCAAAGCATTCAATACTGTTTGTATGATCATTAACGAATAATTCTGTCCATGTGGCAGAATTATTCGTTTTATGTTATAATTTTTGCCAATATGTTAGAGTGGTATTTGGAGAAAAACAATGGAAGCCAACGCAAAAAAAACTGGAAAAGTTAAAATAGAGCTCATCAAACAACTTAGAGCCGATCCGGTCATGATCGAGGAACCCTATGGAATAACAATGAAAGAAATTGCGGACCGGTATCAAGGAGAACTTCCTTATAGGGTTTTGGCGGCCATCATCAATAATAAACTGGAAGGTTTGAATACGGAGGTCACTCAGGATAGCAGAGTGGAATTCCTGGATATGCGTACGCAATCGGCCAATCTGATCTATCAGAAAAGCCTCAGCATGATGTTCATCAAGGCGGTTTATGATGTCATCGGAAAAGCTGAGGTAGAGATAGAAAACTCCGTTAATAAGGGACTGTATACGGATGTCCGAACCTTTATGACGAGCCCGGACGGGACTGTTATGGAAAGACCCATAAGCCATGAGCAGATAAAGGCAGTTGAAAAGCGCATGCGCGAGATGGTTAAAATGGACATTCCTTTTATCAGACAAAAGCGCAGCCGGGAAGAAACAGCCGCGATTCTGATGGAGAAGGGCGATATTGAAAAGATGAGGATCCTCAATGCCTCAACGGTTCAAGAATTTGCCTATTACTCCCTTGAAGACTACACCAATTTCTTCTATGGCAAAATGGTGCCTTCCACCGGTTATCTGGATCTTTTTGAATTGATGCCTTACAATGAGGACAAAGCTGTGCTGCTGAGACATCCGCATCCATCCAATCCAAACATTGTGCCCGCGTTCAAGGATGATGTCAAACTGTCGTTTGCTTTCGGAGAAACAAAGAGTTGGGGTCGGCTGATGCATTGCCCTTTTGTTACGGACCTCAATGAAATGATCATGGATGGGTCCTATAAAGATCTTATTTTAATTTCAGAAGCCCTGCATGCAAAGAAAATAACGGAAACCGCAGTCAGAATCAAAGAGGAGGGCAAACGGATCATACTCATCGCTGGACCTTCCAGCTCAGGAAAGACGACTTTTGCAAAACGGCTCTGCATACAGCTCAGGGTTGAAGGCCTTGAGCCGTTGTATCTTGGTACCGACGATTATTTCGTCGAGCGCAAAGACACCCCGCTGGACGCAAACGGAGAACCGGATTATGAGAGCCTCAATGCCATCGACGTTGATCTGTTCAACCAGCATATGAATGACCTGCTGGACGGTAAGGAAGTCGATATACCGGAATTTGACTTCATCCACGGCCGCAAGATTTTCGGGCAAAGGGTACTTTCCATCAAACAAAACCAGCCCATCGTGATCGAAGGCATCCATGCACTAAATGACGCAATGACGCCGGCGATAGACCCGGATGAAAAATTCAAAATATATATAAGCCCGCTGACAAACTTGAATATCGACGCACATAACAGAATACCCACTACGGATACACGGATGTTGCGTAGAATGGTTCGTGATTTTCAATACAGGGGACGGACCGCTCAACATACCATCTCGTCCTGGCCTAAGGTCAGGGCAGGCGAAGATGTCAACATATTCCCTTATAACAGCGCTGCTGATATCTTCTTCAACTCTGTGCACATCTATGAACTTGCGGTGCTGAAAAAGTACGCGGCACCTTTGCTGGAAACCATAACAAGGGAAGAACCGGAATATTCGGAGGCTCGTAGAATGCTTGATTTCCTTAGATTTTTCGGCACCATTGAAGATGAAGGCGTCATCCCGAACAACTCGATTCTGAGGGAATTTATCGGAGGCAATATTTTCGTAAAATAAACG
>CALBZG010000157.1 GCA_937889655.1 uncultured Clostridia bacterium | reverse complement strand
AAACTGGAGGGTTAACCTCCAGTTTTTTATTATACAGAACCTTTAACTCTATGATAGCCTGCCGTCCTTGGTCAGGCTTCGTCCGAGCATCGAATGGCATTTTTATTGTTTATATTTTATTTATATGCAGCTTCCGCTTCAAGAGCTTCAGCAGCTGCTGCTTCTGCTTCTTTTGCCTTTTTCTCTTCCTCTGCCCTGCTCCAGTTGTCGTACAGCTCTTCAGCATTATCCCATTCTTTAATGATTTCAGGAATAACCTTGTAAAGATCGCCGACGATACCGTAGTTGGCTACTTCGAAGATCGGAGCTTCAGGATCTTTATTGATCGCAACGATGACATCGGAAGTCTGCATCCCGGCAAGATGCTGGATAGCGCCAGAAATTCCGCAAGCAAAGTAGATGTTCGGCTTAACCGTTGTTCCTGTCTGGCCCACCTGATTTGCGTGGTCGATCCAGCCGGAATCCACGGCAGCACGGGATGCGCCTACAACGCCGCCCACTTTGTCAGCAAACTGTTTGATGAGCTCAAAGCCGCTGGCATCACCAAGACCACGGCCGCCGGAGCAGATGATCGTTGCATCTGTCAGGCTAACGATCTCTTTTGCCGATTTAACGATTTCAACGATCTGAGTTCTGATATCGGATTCAGAGATAACAGGTTTGATCGCGATCAACTGACCTTTCGCACCAGCATGTTTGTCTCTCTTCTGCATAACGCCAGGTCTTACTGTAGCCATCTGAGGTCTTGTCCTTGGGCTGATGATGGTCGCCATGAGGTTTCCTCCGAAAGCAGGACGGGTCATTTTAAGCTGTTTGTTTGAGTCGTTAGGATCCAAAGTTGAAGTATCGAGGGTTGTATTCTTCTTTGCATAAGCAATATAGCTCTTGATGTCAACGTCAAGCCTCGTGCAGTCTGCAGTCAGACCTGCATCCACTCTGGCTGCGACTCTCGGCGCCAAATCTCTTCCGATATGGGTAGCTCCGAAAATCATGATCTCCGGTTTGAATGCTCTGACAGCGTCCGTAATGACCTTTGTATATCCATCAGTGGTGTAATTCTTTAAAAGCTTATCCTGAATGAGGTAAACGATGTCTGCGCCATAAGCGTAGCATTCTTCTACAAGATGATCGATCTCATGTCCAACAAGAACTGCGCATACTTTGCTCTCAGAACTGATCTCACGGGACAGTCTGTAACCTTCTCCGATCAATTCAAGAGCAACGTTCATCAGTTTGCCGTTTCTCTGCTCCGCAAATACCCATACATTTTTATATGAGCTAAGGTCTACAACACCCGCGTCCTCTGTCTTTTCGATTGCGTTGAATTTACAAGCTGCGATACACTGATTGCAGGCTGTGCATTTGTCATTGATGACTGCTAACTTTCCGACCATTTCGATTGCTTCGAATGGGCAGGCTTTGACGCAGAGCTTGCAGCCTTTACATTTCTCATTTATTACTCGAATTGCCATGTCTTGCTCCTTCCTTCCCTAGATTATATGGATGCCCTTGAGGTTGATCAAGAGCTTCTTTGCTGTTTCATTATCGGTGTCACCTTCGATGGTCATTCCTTTGCCTCTCGGCGCAGGGGTGAAGGACCTGAAAATGTTCGTTGGAGATGCTTCCAGTCCTACTTCCTTGTCCGGATCCACTTTCAGATCCTTGGCGCCCCATGTAGGAATAGTCGCTTTGCATCCGTCATAGATGCCGGCAACATGCATGTATCTAGGAGTATTGAGTTCTTTGATCGCAGTCAGCATGCAAGGAGTCTTGATTTTAATGATTTCATAACCATCTTCAAGGGCTCTCTTGACGGTTATAGTCTTCATATCTTTGGATATTTCGAATTCCTTCACATAAGTGACCTGCGGGATCCCGAGCTTTTCAGCGATCTGCGGACCCACCTGTGCCGTGTCCCCGTCGATAGCCTGACGTCCTGCAAAAATGATATCATAGTCGCCAATTTTCTTGATGGCTGCAGCAACAGCATTGGATGTAGCCCAAGTATCGGAGCCTCCAAGAGCTCTATCGGAGGCAAGGACCGCTTCGTCCGCTCCTTTGGCAAGACATTCAACCAGCATATCTTTTGCCTGAGGAGGTCCCATCGTAACGACGGTTATGTGAGTGTCTGGATATTTATCTTTTAATTTTAGCGCCTCTTCCAAAGCGTTAGAATCATCATGGTTCAAAATGCTTGGTACGCCTTCTCTGATCAGTGTGCCGGTTTTAGGATCGGTTTTGATCACGTTTGTATCAGGAACCTGTTTTGCGCAAACTATAACTTTAAGTGCCATATCTGTCTCCTCCTTTCTCTATTTGCCAAATATATCTGCTGCGATAACGATCTTCTGTACTTCTGAAGTACCTTCATAGATTTCAGTGATCTTTGCGTCTCTCATCATGCGTTCTACCGGATAATCCTTTGTATAGCCATAGCCACCATGGAATTGAACGCATTTTGTCGTCACATACATTGCTGTTTCTGCAGCATATAACTTAGCCATTGCAGAGTAAGGGCCATATTTCAAATGCTTGTCCTTCATATCTGCAGCTTTGTAGATCAAAAGTCTTGCAGCTTCGATCCTTGTTTTCATTTCTGCCATCTCAAACTGAAGAGCCTGCATCTGGGAAAGCTTTTTGCCAAATTGCTTTCTGGCTTTCATATATTCCACCGTTACATCAAATGCACCCTGGGCAATTCCCAAAGCCTGGGAAGCGATTCCGATTCGGCCGCCATCCAGTGTTGTCATGGCAACTTTGAAGCCCTCACCGACCTGCCCCAGCAGTCTGTTCTTCGGGATCCTGCAGTTCTGGAATATCAGTTCTGTAGTGGATGATGCACAGATGCCCATTTTATCTTCTGTCTTTCCGATAGTAAATCCCGGATCATTTTTCTCAATGATGAATGCAGAGATACCGCCTCTGGTGCCCAGCTTTTTATCAGTCATAGCCATGGTTACAAAGGTATCGGCGTATCCGCCGTTGGTGATGAAAACCTTTGCTCCGTTGAGGATCCAGCAATCTCCACCGTCTTCCGCTCTTGTCTGTTGTCCGCCGGCATCAGTTCCGGCATTTGGCTCGGTCAGCCCGTATGCACCCAGTTTCTTACCTGACAAAAGATCCGGCAGATATTTGTGCTTCTGTTCTTCTGTGCCCCAGTTGAAGATCGGCCAGCAGCAAAGAGAAGTATGTGCGGAACAGATTACGCCTGTTGATCCACAAACTCTTGAAAGCTCTTCAACTGTGATAGCATATGAGATGTGGTCGCCCCCTGCGCCGCCGTACTCTTTTGGAAAAGGAACACCCATCAGGCCGTAACGGCCCATCTTCTGGACATTCTCGACTGGAAATTTGTGTTCTTTGTCGATTTCCGCTGCGATAGGCTCTACTTCGTTAACGGCAAATTCTCTTACCATTTGTCTTACGAATTGTTGCTCCTTCGTATGTTGAAAATTCATTTGTACGCCTCCTTATGCGATTAATAAACTTTTTTTGACAGTCACTACACTATCCTGGCATAGCAATAAACGTTATCCAGATAACGTTAAAATATTAACCATACCCACCTATACTACCATTAGACTGAGTATAAAAGCAAGGGATTTTTCATTTTATTTCAAGAAAAAAGAAAATAGTTGTTAGATTGATTTTGGATTGAAATTTCAATGTTTTTTTGTTGAAACACGGCACGTTTTCGCCCTGTATTAACTAAATTTTCTGACTAAGGTTGTATCTCAATTATCTGCCGGCTATTCATGACTTCTGCCACCAACCCCTCGATATCCAGTTCTTTTTCCCACTCCATTATTTTATCCAGCTTTGGTTTTGTGGAAGGATGCTTCGGCAGAAATACCGTGCAGCAATCCTCATATGGCTCTATGGATTTTTCAAAGGTCCCGATTTCTTTCGCCTTATCGATGATATCGATTTTATCAAAGGCGATCAGCGGTCTCATAACAGGCATCGCCACCGAGGCATTTGTAACTACCAGAGCATCAGCAGTCTGGCTGGCCACCTGCCCAAGGTTTTCACCGGTGATCAAGAACTGGCATCCGGTTTCCAATGCAATTTTTTCTGCGATCCTCATCATAAACCTTCTTACGAGGATCGTCGTATCTTCTTCCATGCATTTTTGAACGATGGCTTCCTGGGCCGGTAATAGATTCAGGCAATGCAATTTAAATTTGCCGCAATATTGAGAAATGATCCCGGCAAGATCCATGACCTTTTCCTGGGCTCTTTCCGACGTATAGGGATAGCTGTGAAAGTGGACAGCCTCGATGGTCATCCCTCGTTTAGCCATCATAAAGGCGGCCACCGGCGAATCGATGCCACCCGATAGCAACACCAGGCCTTTGCCATTGGTGCCCAGGGGCAAACCGCCGAAGCCTGATACCTTCTGTTCGTAAATATATGCCCGGTCGCTTCTGACATCCACAAAAAGTAAACAGTCCGGATGGTGCACATCGACCTTCAGGACCTTGCATCCGATGAGTATTTTCGCACCGATGGTTCTGGCTATTTCCGGGGATGTGACAGGGAATCTTTTATCTGCTCTTTTTGCGTCCACCTTGAATGTCTTGATGCCTTTCCTCTCGATGAGTTCCAGCATGTAAGCCACGGCAGCTTCTCCGATCCCATCCATTTCCGGTTCTGTCTCCACCGCTGGACTGATGGATGCAACGCCAAAAACTTTCGATATTTCCTTTACGATACCATCGATGTCATATTCCTTCGGTACACGAACAAAAATAAGGCCCTCCTGCCGTTTGACTTCAATCGGTTCATCTTTTTGATGCTTCTTGATTTGCAGCCGAATTTTTTCCACCAGCATCCGCTCAAAATAAGGTTTATTCATGCCCTTCAAGGCTACTTCACCGCAGCGTACGATCAATATATTTTTTTCATTCATTTTTTTTACCCAATCTATCTGAAGCTGCCAAGCTTCCTGATTTTTGATACCGAAACTGTCAATTTATCCGCGACATAATCGATTTCCTGTTCTGTAATGAATTCATTAAAGCTGAATCGAATGGTCCCTTCGATCATTTTTGAAGCAAGTCCCATAGCCCTCAAAACATGGCTTTCGCCTTTATGTCTTGAGGAGCAGGCTGAACCGGTGGATACAAAGATGCCCTCCTGTTCCAGCGTATGAAGCAAGACTTCTCCTCTGGCTCCTGGGAAGGATACATTCAGGATCCCGCAGCAGGCGCTTTGAGGCATTTGAGGTCCGTTTACCGCCGCTTCACTGATATTTGCCCTAATGGCCGAAGAGAGTCGTTCCCTGGCTTTGGCCATCGCCTCTGCTCTGGTATTCAAGTTCTCATGGGCTATCCTGCATGCAAGCCCGAATCCGGCTATTGCGGGAACATTTTCAGTTCCGGAGCGAACAGCCCGTTCCTGTCCTCCTCCATATATCAATGGGTCTATGAAGATCCCTTTTCTGATATATAATGCACCGACACCTTTGGGTCCGTGTATTTTATGTCCGGAAAAACTGATCAGATCAGCTCCAGTCTTTACGGCCATCTTGCCTAAAGCCTGGACCGCATCGGTATGGACCAGAATGTCGGTACTTTTCTCTTTGTTATATTTTTGTACTATTTCAACGATTTCGCTGATGGGTTGTATGGTTCCTACTTCGTTGTTCACCTGCATGACCGAAACCAGTATCGTGTTCTGATCCAGCTCTCTTCTCAAATCCTCCAGGGAGATGAGGCCTTCCCGGTCCACGCCCAGTCGTGTAACCATAAATCCTTCTTTTTCAAGCTTATTGACACATTCCAGCACTGCTGGATGTTCGACCGCGCTGGTGATGATTTTATTCCCTCTTCGCCGTCTTGCTTTTGCAACGCCAAAAATAGCCATGTTGTCTGCTTCCGTTCCGCCAGAGGTGAAGAAGATTTCCTCATCTTTAGCTTCTAAAACGGAAGACACCTGTTTCCTGGCCTCTTTCAAAGCTTTTTCTGCAGCAATGCCCATACGATGAAGTGAGCTTGGATTACCGTAATCCAAGCTCATATACCTGCACATTAGTTCAGTTACTGCGTCATACTGTCTTGTTGTTGAGCTGTTATCCAAATATACAAACATA
This sequence comes from uncultured Clostridia bacterium, assembly GCA_937889655.1. Lineage (GTDB taxonomy): Bacteria > Bacillota > Clostridia > Peptostreptococcales > Anaerovoracaceae > CALBZG01. The sequence goes on along the minus strand of CALBZG010000157.1, from coordinate 32,675 downwards.
CAAACAGTATTTTACTCCTTTAGCCTTAGTTCGTCAAAGCCTATTTATTGACAAGTTTGCCGATGTCCTTCCGATATTGCATCCCGTCGAAATAGATCCTGGATACGTTTTCGAAAGCTCTTTTTCTGGCTTCATCCAGAGTATCTGCGGTGACCGCGACCCCCAGGACTCTTCCGCCATTTGTCAGGATCCCGTTTTCCTGTCCAACCGGCGGGCTATCCTTTTCTGCCGCTTTCTTAATAGTTCCGGCATGGAAGATCATCACATCTGCATCTACAGCATCGAGTCCGGTTATCTTCTTGCCTTTTTCGTAGGTTCCCGGATACCCTCCGGCAGCCAGAACCACACAGATGGACTTTTTCCCACTCCATTTGATATCGATTTCATTCAATCTGTTTTCTGTCACAGCAAGGAATATGTCCAGCAGATCCGATTCCATTCGCGGCAGCACGGCCTGGGTTTCCGGGTCGCCGAACCGGTTGTTGAATTCTATGACCTTCGGGCCTTTATCCGTGATCATCAGGCCTACGAATAATACCCCTTTGAAGTCCAGTCCGTCCTGCTGAAAGCCTTTTAAGGTCGGCTCCAGTATTTCTGTTCGGATCTTATCGGATAGCTCTTCTGTAAAAACAAGGCTTGGAGAATAACTCCCCATCCCACCCGTATTGGGTCCGAGATCTCCATCAAAAATTCGTTTATAGTCCTGAGCGGATTCCATAGGAACGATCGTGAGTTCATCCACAAAGCAAAGCATGGAGGCTTCGATCCCGGAAAGATATTCCTCAACGACTACTTTGTCACCCGCTGCGCCAAAAATCCGGTCGCCCATCATATCCTCGATGGCCTTCACGGCTTCTTCCGGGGTCTCTGCAATGACCACTCCCTTGCCCGCCGCTAAACCATCGGCTTTGAGAACCATGGGAAACCCAAATATCCCTACTGCATTCAGCAGGTCTTCTTTCTTTGTGAATTCGCGATATCCCGCCGTGGGGATGTTGTGTCGCGAGAGAAAACTTTTAGTGAAGGATTTGCTGGCTTCCAGTTGAGCGCATTTCTTGTTCGGGCCGAAGGCTTTGATCCCGCAGGCAGAAAGCGCATCTACAAGTCCCATGGCCAAGGGTACCTCAGGGCCAACGACCACCAGATCGATCTCCCTTTCCCTGGCTGCAGAGCAAATGCCTTCCACGTCCTCTGCATTTAACGGAAGGCACTCCGCAATGGATTCGATCCCACCATTGCCCGGGGCGCAATACAATTTAACTATGTTAGGGCTTTGGGCCAGCTTCCAGCAGATCGCATGTTCTCTTCCCCCGCTGCCTACAACCAATACTTTCATTCTGCAACTCCTAATGTTTAAAATGCCGCATGCCTGTAAATACCATGGCCACACCCAGCTCATTTGCTTTTTCGATGGATGCGTCGTCATGGATTGAGCCTCCCGGCTGGATGATGGCAGTAATTCCCGCCTCTGCTGCAGCCGTCACACAGTCATCGAAGGGGAAAAACGCATCCGATGCCATGACCGCTCCCTTTGTATCAAAATGAGATTGACGGATCGCGTTCTGAACGGCCCAGATCCTATTTACCTGGCCAGGTCCCACGCCAATGGTCATTCCATCCTTCACGAGAACGATCCCATTGGATTTGATCTGCTTGACCACTTTCATGGCAAAAATGAGGTCTTGTATCTCGTCCTCGGCAGGTGCTTTGTCCGTAACAACATTTAATGTTGTTTTGTCTAAAATAGCATCGTCCGCCTGTTGGATCAACAGTCCACCGGAAGTTTTTTTGAAGTCGATGACATTTTGCGAAGGTTCGGAGATCGCTTCCAGTTTTAAAATCCGGATATTCGCCTTTTGGGTAAGAATCGCCAGGGCATCCTCTGTATAGTCCGGGGCAATAACGATTTCGATAAATATTCTATTGATCTCCTCAGCGGTGTCCTTGTCGATAGTCCTGTTCGCAGCAACGATCCCTCCGAAAATGGAAGTCGGGTCACAGGAATAGGCTTTTCGATAGGCCTGATAGATGTCTTTCCCGATCCCCACGCCGCATGGATTTGCATGCTTCACAGCAACCACCGCGGGCTCGGAAAATTCCTTCAGCGTCGCCAGTGCTCCGTTGGTGTCGTTGATGTTATTGAAGGAAAGTTCTTTGCCGTGAAGCTGCACGGCATTGGCCAAGGATCCTTTTGGAGGAATGGTCTCTCTGTAATAACTGGCTTTCTGATGAGGGTTCTCTCCATATCTCAGATCCTGGATCTTCTCGAATGTAAAAGTTGGGTTATGAGGAATTTCTGCATCGATCTGTTTTCTCAGATATTCGGAAATCATGGCGTCGTATGCGGCCGTATGCTGAAAAACCTTCAACGCCAGCTTGTATTTCGTATCATAGGAGATTTCCCCTGTTTCCTTCAATTCCCTTATTACCGAGGAATAATCCGCCGGATCGCAGATCACCGCCACATCCTTGTGGTTTTTTGCCGCCGAACGAAGCATGGTCGGTCCGCCGATGTCGATATTCTCGATGGCTTCTTCCAGTGTCGCATCCGGCTTTTTAATAGTTTCTTTAAATGGGTACAGATTGATCGCAACGATATCGATCGTCTCGATCCCCAGTTTCTCAAGCTGTTTCATGTGCTCGGGGTTGTCCCTCATGGCCAGGATTCCCCCATGGACGCTCGGATGGAGAGTCTTCACTCTGCCGTCCAGGCACTCAGGGAATCCCGTCACTTCCGAGATCCCAAGGACTTTAACCCCGCTTTCGGTCAACTTGGTATGGGTCCCGCCAGTGGATATGATCGTGACGCCCATGGCTTCCAACTCTTTTGCAAATTCAATAATTCCCGTCTTATCGGAAACACTCAGCAATGCTCTCATTTTTTGTACTATCCCTTCATGAATTTCCGGTCTTATTCATTCAATTTTGTTCAATATTGTTCAATATTGTTCAATATTTTTTTACAGCCTATTTATTCCTTGCCGTTCCAGCAGTAGGTGCAAAGCTTGCATTCATCTATGCCCACGGCTTTCACCGTATCCTCCAGCGCCTGGAATTTAAGGCTGGTGAATTTCAGTTCCTTCCTAATTTCGTCCACCATCGTTGCATGTCTTTCTGATTTGGAGTCGACGTACTCTTTTAATACTTCTGCCGACAGATCTTCATTATCCACGCCTTCCAGTTTACAGATCACCCTTCGGGTGATCAGATCCAATTCGCTGATGCTTCTTGAGAAGTTCAGATATTTACAACCATATACAAGAGGCGGGCATGCGGATCTTACATGGATCTCCTTTGCGCCGTTTTCATAAAGATATCTGACCGTCTCAGACAGCTGAGTGCCTCTGACAATAGAGTCATCCACCAGGACGAATTTTTTCCCGTTTATCACTTCGAAAACAGGGATCAGCTTCATTCTCGCGATGAGGGCCCGTGCTTTCTGTTTCTGAAGCATGAAGCTCCTTGGCCAGGTCGGCGTATACTTGATAAGAGGTCTTGAATATGGGATCTTAGATCTGTTTGCATATCCGAGAGCATGGGCAACGCCGCTGTCCGGCACGCCTGCTACGTAATCAACATCTTTCACGCTCTCGTCGTCCTTGTCCCGATCGGCAATATAGCCTCCGTTCCGGCCTCTCATCAATTCAACGTTGACACCCTCGTAGGTCGAAGTAGTATATCCGAAATAGGTCCAGAGGAAAGTACAGATACGCATCTCCTCATGAGGTTCGGAAACCGTTGTATACCCTTCGGTATTGATAAACACGATTTCTCCCGGGCCGAGTTCCTTTACAGTTTTATATCCCAGATTGACGAACGCAAAGGATTCGGAAGCTGCGCAATATGCGCCCTTCTTTTTCCCAAGGATCATCGGCGTTCGTCCGAATTTGTCTCTGGCTGCATACAGACCTTCCGGGGTGAGGACCAGCATGGTTACGGATCCTTCGACTTTTTCCTGAGCGATCCGGATGCCTTCCACAATATCCTTTCCGGTGGATACCAGAGTGGCCACCAATTCGGTATTATTGATATCACCATCATTCATCGCCATGAACTGCATGCATCCCTTTTTCAGGAATTCTTCCACCAGCTGGTTTTTGTTATTGATCCTGCCTACTGTTCCGATGGCATATTCACCTTGTCTGCTGCGGATCGTCAGCGGCTGCGGATCGCCGTCACTGATGCTGCCGATTCCCATATGCCCTTTCATTTCGTCGATTTCACTCTCGAATTTTGTTCTGAACGGAGAATTCTCAATATTGTGGATGCCTCTGGTGAATCCGTTTTCTCCGAACACGCACATGCCTCCCCGCTTGGTGCCCAAGTGCGAGTGATAATCCGTGCCGAAAAAAAGATCGGTCACGCAATCCTCTTTTGATACAACTCCTAATAAACCGCCCATATTTCTCTCCTAAATCTTCATTAATAAAACGATATTGGTTGCAGTCGCACGGTATTTTCTGGTCTTGCCGATCTTAGTTGTCTTACCGGTCCTCCCTGCTTTTTACTATTTTTTTGATTGATTCGCAAAGGATGGAATGTTCAATTTCCAACACACGTGCTGCTAAAGCTTCCGGTGTGTCTCCTTCCGTTATCGGAACTTTTTTTTGCATGATGATCGGTCCGGTATCCACGCCTTCATCCACATAATGCACCGTGGCCCCGCTTTCCTTCTCTCCGGCATCTATCACCGCCCGGTGGACTCGCATGCCGTAATATCCCGGGCCGCAATATTGGGGGATCAGCGACGGATGAATATTGATGATCCGATTTTTAAAAGCCTTGACCAGCGTTTCATCCAGAATGCTCATATAACCTGCAAGAACGACCAGGTCTGTCTTTTCATCTTGAAGGGCATCCAGCAGCGCCTGGCTTCTCTCCTGTTGTTCACGATATGTATTCTTATCAATAACACGTGTTTTGATCCCGTGCCTGGTGGCTCTTTCCAGCGCATAGGCTTTTGGGGAGCTGGATATGACTTGAACGATTTCGGCATCCTTGATTTCGCCGGTTTCAATTCCGTCGATGATCGCCTGCAGGTTGGTGCCTCCACCGGAAACCAGAACCGATATACGAAGCTTTCTATTCAAGGGAAACCCCCTGGCCCGAAACGATATCACCGATCAGATAGGCTTCTTCGCCTGATTCTTTCAACGTCTGCACCACGGCATCGGCGATCTCAGGATCCACGACCATCATCATCCCAATACCCATGTTGAAGGTCGCGAACATTTCCTCCCGGGCAACATTGCCGCATTCGCTGATATATTGGAACAATGCAGGGATCTTCCATGTTTCGGTATTAATCCGGGCAGCGGTCCCGCCTGGCAAAATTCTCGGGATATTCTCAAAAAATCCGCCACCGGTAATATTGGCGATGCCTTTCACTTCGTATTTCGAGCATACGGCTTCACAAGCATTTGCGTATATTCTTGTTGGTGTGAGTAAAGCCTCTCCCAAAGTCATGCCGAGTTCCGGCACCTGATCATTGACGCTCTTATTCATTTTGTCGAAAAATATTTTTCTAACCAGTGAATATCCATTGCTATGGATCCCGCTGGATGCGATGCCTATGATTTTATCTCCGATTGAGATCGTGTCGCCGGTGATCATTTTTTCCCGATCCACTACTCCGACAGAAAATCCAGCCATATCGTATTCGCCTTCGCTGTAAAAGTCAGGCATTTCAGCAGTTTCGCCTCCGACCAGGGCACTATTTGCCTGTACACAGCCTTCTGCCACGCCTTTTACGATTTCAGCGATTTTTTCGGCTTTCAACTTCCCAGTAGCGATATAGTCCAGGAAAAACAATGGTTTCGCGCCCTGGCACAGCACATCATTCACGCACATGGCCACACAGTCGATTCCTACTGTATCGTGTTTGTCCATCATAAAAGCGATTTTCAGTTTTGTGCCGACCCCGTCGGTACCTGATACCAGCACAGGTTCTTTCATATCTTTGACATCCAGCTTGAACAGGCTGCCGAAGCCGCCGATCCCCCTTAAAACATTGGGATTCATGGTTCTGTTTACAAAGGGTTTCATCATGCCGACCGCTTTTTCCGCTTCTTTAGTGTCTACACCAGCCTTTTTATAAGTCAATTCATCTTTTTCCGAACTCATCATCTTGCTCCCCTCGCCGCCTACAGCAGCAAATTAATCTGTAAAGTGATTGCTTTTTATTGTTTCTTGATTCGCTCCAGCACTGCCTGATAGGTTTCTTCCACATTCCCCAGGTCTCTTCTGAATCTGTCCTTATCCATCTTCTCATTGGTATGCACATCCCAAAGCCGGCAAGTATCCGGAGAGATCTCGTCAGCCAAAATAATGGCTCCGTCAAAAAGGCCGAATTCGAGTTTGAAGTCTATCAGCTTCAAATCCCGGGCAAGGAAGTACTCCTTCAACGCATCATTGATTGCGAAAGCATATTTTTTGATTTGCGCCAACTGCTCTTCCGTTGCAAGCTCCAGGGCCAGTATATGGTCATCATTGATCAGCGGATCATGCAAGTCGTCATTTTTATAGGAAAATTCCAATACTGTCCTGGCTAAAGATCTTCCTTCTTCAACTCCATATCTTTTAGAAAAGGAACCTGCTGCCACATTCCTTATAATAACCTCCAGCGGCAATATCTGAACGGCTTTGACCAATGTTTCCCTTTCTGAAAGCTGCTTGACGAAATGGGTCGGTATGCCTCTGTCTTCCAACATCTGAAAGATTATATTGGCCATGGTATTGTTGATCACGCCTTTGCCCAATATCTGCCCTTTTTTCTGGCCGTCAAAAGCTGTAGCATCGTCTTTATAGTCAATAATAAATAGTTTTTCGTCGTCGGTTTTGTATACTTTTTTTGCTTTTCCCTCATACAACATTTCGAGTTTTTCCATTTGATCATCTCCCTTTCACGTTTATCAACTTTGCAGCATTTCTTTATCCAATGCTGTTATGGTTTCTTCCATCTTCTTCTTATATTTCTTCATTTCTTCTCCCAATTGCGGATATTTTAGGCTCAGGATCTGAACGGCCAGCAAGGCTGCATTTTCAGCGCCATTGATGGCCACTACAGCCACCGGAACGCCTTTCGGCATCTGCACCATTGACAAGAGGGCATCCAGGCCGGAAAGTGCATCCGACTTCATTGGTATGCCTATAACCGGCAGTGTGGTGAATGCGGCCAATACACCGGCCAGGTGAGCCGCCATGCCTGCTGCTGCTATGATCACTTCGATTCCTTTTTCTTCAGCGCCTGCAGCGAATTCTGCTGCAGCGGCAGGCGTCCTGTGGGCTGAAATGATCCTTGTTTCACACTCTACGCCGAACTCTTTCAGCAAATTTTCGGCTTTCTGAACGATGGGATAATCGGATTTGCTGCCCATTACGATTGCTGCTTTCATGTTGACCCTCCTAGATAAAATATTTGATACCGGACTCGAAGATCTTCTGATCTTTGCTGCCGTCGACATTTTTGTAAAGGTACTGTCCGATTCGTTCGGAATGTCCCATTTTTCCAAGGATCCTGCCATCAGGGGATGTGATGCCCTCAATGGCTAGCGTGGAATAATTCGGATTGTAGTTGATATCCATGGATGGACGACCTTTGAAGTCTACATACTGAGTAGCGATCTGTCCATTGGCGATCAGCTCTCCGATCACCTCCTGGTTGGCGATGAAACGGCCTTCGCCGTGGGAAACCGGTATCGTATGGATATCTCCTACGCTAGTCCCCGCCATCCAAGGAGATTTGACCGACGCGATCCGTGTTTTGATCAACTTCGACTGGTGCCGCCCTATTTTGTTGTATGTCAGTGTCGGGAATTCCTCGTCTGTATCCAGTATCTTTCCATACGGAACAAGGCCTAGCTTGATCAGCGCCTGGAATCCGTTGCATATTCCAAGCATCAGACCTTCCCTGTTGTCAATCAATTCCATGATCGCATCACCCACAGCCGGATTCCGGAATACAGCTGTTATGAACTTGGCTGAACCGTCTGGTTCGTCTCCACCGGAGAATCCTCCAGGGATCATCACGATCTGGCTTTGCCGTATTTTCTTCTCAAGTTCTCTGATGGATTCTGCAAGGGAATGCTGAGTCAGGTTGCGTAATATGTGCAGCTCCACTTCTCCGCCTGCTTTTTCGAAGGCTTTCTTCGAATCGATCTCGCAATTTGTACCCGGGAAAACCGGTATCAGCACCCGAGGCTTGGAGATTCTGGTCAACGGTTTGATATCAAGCCTTTGAGTCCAGGACAGAACTTCGATTTTTGTTTTGTCTTCCTTGTTCCGGTGATCCGATGTTCTGGCCGGGAATACGCTTTCCAATGGTTTCGACCAGCATGCCCAAATTTCTTCGAGGGAGAAATTGAGCGATGCGCAATGATCTGCTTCTATTTTCAATTCTCCTTTTGGCACAGTGTTTCCGATTTTTCTATAATTCGTACCGGCAAAAAGTTCATCGACGGCTGCGTCTTTCGGGACTTCAAGGATCAGTGACCCGTACATGGCTTTAAAGATCTCGTCTTCTCGCAGATTTTTCAGTTCCGCGCCGATTTTATTTCCGACGATCATTTTAACAGTCGAAATAAAGATCCCGCCTCTTCCGATGGTGTTTGCAGAAAGGATTTTGCCGGCAGATGTCAGTTCTGCCATTTTGCTCATATTGGCTCTGTATTGTGCGAAGTCAACGGTTTCGTTTTCATCCTTATCCGCCTGAAGGAGAATGATCTGGCTTCCTTTTTTCTTAAAATCCGTGGAAATCACCCTCGAAGCTTCGGTAACGCAAACAGCGAAGGATATCAATGTCGGCGGTACATGGATATCCATAAAAGTCCCGGACATGCTGTCCTTGCCGCCAATCGCCGGCAATTCCAGTTCCTTCTGGGCTTTGAGTGCACCCAGTAGTGCAGAAAAAGGCTTGCCCCAGCTTTCTGGATTTTCTGTCATTTTCTCAAAATATTCTTGGAAGGAAAGCCTTATATTGGCATAGTTGCCTCCCATTGCGGCGATTTTGGTAGCAGAATCCACAACTGCAGCCATCGCGCCATGGAAGGGGCTCGCAGATGACAAAAATGGATCAAATCCATAGGTCATCAATGTAGCAGTTTCCGTATTGCCGTACAACACTGGCAGTTTCGCTGCCATTCCAACTGCAGGCGACATCTGGCAGGACCCTCCCAGAGGCATCGATACTGTTCCTGCTCCGATGGTGCTGTCGAATCTTTCGATCAGGCCTTTTTGACTGCAGCAATTCAGGTCCCCGAGATATATTTCGGCTTTCTTTCTGATATCGGGTTCATCAATAGCTTCAGTTATTTCCAACGCTGCCGCTGCAGCTTTGATATTTTCATAATTTTTTATGGCTACTTCGGCTTCCTGGCGGACGCCGTTGGTGTTCAGGAATTCTCTGCTAAGATCCAGGATGCATGTGTTTCTCCATTTCATTCTGAATCTGCCTGTATCGGTGACCGTGGCTACGGCTACGGCTTCCAGGTTTTCTTCATCAGCATATTGAATGAAAGTCGCTGCATCGGATGCCGAAACAACGACGGCCATACGTTCCTGTGACTCCGAGATCGCCAGTTCCGTTCCATCAAGGCCTTCATATTTTTTAAGAACACGATCCAGCTCAACATCAATGCTGTCTGCAAGCTCTCCGATGGCAACAGATACTCCTCCGGCACCGAAATCATTGCACTTCTTGATCAGTCCGGCGGCTTCCTTTCTTCTGAATAGTCTTTGTATGTTGCGTTCAACCGGCGGATTGCCTTTCTGGACTTCAGCGCCGCAAATATTTATGGATTCTTCCGTATGCTCCTTCGATGAACCTGTGGCACCGCCGCATCCGTCCCTTCCGGTCCTTCCACCCACCAATATGATCACGTCACCGCATGACGGGCTTTTTCTTTTTACATATTCCGCAGGAGCAGCTCCGATCACGGCGCCTACTTCCATACGCTTCGCTATGTACCCTTCATGGTATATTTCTGAAACCTGGCCAGTAGCCAGACCGATTTGGTTACCGTATGAACTGTACCCTGCAGCGGCTCCTATGGTGATTTTCCTTTGAGGCAGTTTCCCCGGCAATGTATCTTTGACAGGTTTCCTTGGATCTCCCGAACCCGTGACTCTCATAGCCTGATAAACATAGACCCTTCCTGAAAGCGGGTCTCTTATCGCTCCTCCAAGGCATGTGGCAGCTCCTCCGAAAGGTTCAATTTCAGTAGGATGGTTATGAGTCTCGTTTTTAAACATCACCAGCCAGTCTTCATCCCTGCCGTCGATTTTTGCCTTGACTTTGATGCTGCAGGCATTGATTTCCTCGGATTCGTCCAGATCAGACAATAGGCCGTTTTTCTTAAGATATTTTGCTCCCAGGCATGCTATATCCATCAGGGAAATATCCTTTTCCCTGTCTGCATAAACCTCTTTCCTCATGGAAAGATATTCTTCAAAGGCCTCTTTGACCAACTGCGGGTAAGGGCCTTCATCAAAACTGATGTAGTTTAGATTGGTATTGAATGTAGTGTGACGGCAGTGATCCGACCAATATGTGTCGATCACTTTTATTTCGGTGATCGTCGGATTTCTTTTTTCTTCATTCTTAAAGTAATCCAAGACAAAATCCAGGTCTGCACGGCTCATAGCCAATCCCATATCGTTTCTGAAAATATCCAACTCCTCGGCAGCCATGTCGACAAAACCCGACAGAACAGCAACGTCAGCTGGTATTTCGCTTTCCAATGCCAGTTTTTGAGGCTTTGCAAGGGCTGCTTCCCTTGAGTCTACAGGGTTGATGCAGTAGTTTTTTATGGCATCTAAATCTTTCTCAGCTAATCCGCCTTCCAAAACGATCACTCTTGCAAATCTGACCTCTGGCTCTGATTCCGAAGCGATAAGCCTGATGCATTGCTCAGCGGAATCCGCCCGCTGGTCATATTGCCCCGGCAGATATTCAACAGCAAAAAAAACAGAATCCGGCATAGGCGGTAATGCTTCATCATAGGTATGATCTATCGCCGGCTCGGAAAAAATCGTATGTTTCGCACGGGCATATATTTCGTCGGTGATCCCGTCCATATCATATCTGTTGATGACCCGAAGGCCAGTCAGACCTTTAGGGCCAAGATTCTGCCTGATGTCCTCCAGAAGTCCTCTGGCCTCGACATCAAAGCCTTCTTTCTTTTCTACATAGATACGCTTAACCATCCGTTCCCCCTCTTTCTCCGTACATTAGTGCATTTATTCAAGCTTAACGTTCGTGTATTATTATGTTTATAATTCAAGATACCACCTATTTGTTCGCAAATCAACAGAAAGGCGAACTTTTTTGAAAAAATATCAAAAAAATTCGCCAAATATAACCTGTTTTTGCCCGATTTCCGAACAACCAGCCGCTTCGTTATTTATAACATTCGTTATTCAACATTTTGGCATAATAACGGATCGAAGTATGCTATCTATGCTGGATTTAATGATTCGATTATGCCTTTGTATTGTTGCGGGCATAAATCCATTTCCCGAGGACAACAAGTTCATGGACCCAAAGCGGGGTCGATGAAACCGCGGCCAGCAGCAGCCATTCTTTCAGTGAAAGAGAGACTGTTTCGAAAAGCACAGTCAGGAATCCCACTTCAGTAACGGCGATCTGAAGCAGAAGGCCGAACCAGAAGGCAACGATCATAAATTTGTTTTCCAAATGGTTCATTCTGAATACCGATCTGGACATGTCCCGCATACCCACGGCATTGAACAGCTGAGAAACGCCGAGAACCGTAAAGGCATATGTCTGGGCTGTCGCCAGATCGTCTCCGGGAGCCAGTATGAAGGCTCCTAAAGTGATCGTTCCTATCACCACACCGAATAAAATGGTAATAAAGTATCCACCTCTTGCAAACAGGCTTTCTGAAGGATCCCGCGGCTTATCTTTCATGATATTTCTACTGCCCGGGTCAACCCCTAAGGCTAGGCCCGGCAGGGAGTCCGTTATCAGGTTGACCCACAAGATGTGGATCGCTTTTAACGGAGCCGGCAACCCGGCCAGGATCGCCACAAACATGGTGATGATTTCGCCGAAATTGGACGACAGCAGAAACAGAACGGATTTTTTTATGTTCCCATATATATTTCTGCCTTCTTCAATAGCCTTGGCGATGGTAGCAAAGTTGTCGTCTGTGAGAACCATATCCGATGCGCTTTTTGCAACATCCGTTCCTGTGATGCCCATGGCAACGCCGATATCGGCGGATTTCAGAGAAGGTGCGTCATTTACACCGTCTCCGGTCATGGAAACGATATGGCCGTTTGCTTTGAAGGCTCTCACGATCATTACCTTGTTTTCAGGGGATACTCTTGCAAAAACCCTGTAATTCATGATCACATCATCCAGATCCGTCTGGGTCATGTTGCTCATTTCGTCTCCGGTAATGCACTGGTCCTCTCTCTCAACAACACCCAATTCTCGTGCGATGGCAAAGGCCGTGTCCCTATGGTCCCCTGTGATCATCACAGTGACGATGGATGCCTCCTTGAACAGTTGAACGGCCGCTCCCGCTTCCGGCCGCGGCGGATCGATCATGCCGACAAATCCGACAAATATCAAATCTTCTTCCGTAGCCGTTTCATCGTCGAACTTCATCGCCAGAGCCAGTACACGAAGGGCGTTGGAAGCCATTTCCTTCGATATCTTGTGGATTTCTTCAATATCAGTTTCCGTAATATTTCGCGAAGATCCGTTGTCGAGAATGCTGATGCAATGAGTCAGCAGCCTGTCGATGGCGCCCTTGGTATATGCTACGATCCTTCCATCTTCATTTTTATGGACCGTTGTCATCATTTTTCTGCCGGAGTCAAAAGCCTGTTCATTGATTCGCGGCATTCTGGTTTCCAGTTCGCTTTTATTCAAACCCCGGACCGCTGCCAGATCCACTAACGCGAGCTCTGTAGGATCTCCGATCCGATATCCCCCTTCAATTTCTGCATCGGTGCACAAAGCCATGCCCCGGATCAGTTCTTCTTCATAACCATGTATTTTAGTAACCGTCATCTTGTTCTGAGTCATAGTGCCTGTCTTGTCGGAACAAACGATGGAAACTGATCCCAGCGTTTCAACCGCCGGCAATTTTCTGACGATGGTATTCACCTTGACCATCTTCTGTACCCCGATAGCCAATACGATCGTCACGACAGCCGGTAAACCTTCAGGAATGGCCGCCACTGCCAAAGAGATGGCTGTCAGAAGCATTTCAACAATGTCGCGGTCCTGTATCAATGCGATTACAAATAAAGCTACACAAAGGACCACCGATATGATCCCAAGGAGTCTTCCCAGGTCGCCAAGCCTTTTTTGAAGAGGCGTCATTTCATCCGGAGACTCTTTGATCAGCTTGGCGATCTTTCCGATTTCAGTATGCATGCCTGTAGCAACAACGATCCCCTCGCCTCTTCCATACGCGACGCTGGTGGACATATAAGCCATGTTTATCCGGTCTCCAAGGGTTATAGCGCCCTCAGCAATAAACTCGCTGTCTTTTTCCACCGGCACGGATTCTCCCGTTAGGGCGGATTCCTCGACCTTAAGATTAATGGTTTTTATCAATCTCAAGTCAGCGGGAATGATTCTGCCGGCTTCCAGCAGCACAAGGTCCCCTGGTACCAGTTCTGCTGCATTGATCTCCTGGGCATGTCCGTCTCTTCGCACCATTGCCATTGGGCTGGACATCTTTTTCAACGCTTCTAGGGAGGCTTCCGCTTTTGATTCCTGAGCCAATCCGATGACGGCATTCAATAACACAACAGCTAAAATGATGATCGAATCCCCATACTCTCTCAAAATCGTCGATATGATCGCTGCAACGATCAGTATGTAGATCAGAGGGTCTTTTAGCTGAGAAAGAAACATCTGCAGCTTTGTCTTTTTCTTCTTTTCCTCGAATTGGTTATAACCGTGCTCAGCAAGTCTGGAAGCGGCCTCTTGTGATGTGAGCCCTTCCATTACATTGGTTTTGAGTTCCTCGATTATCCAACCGGTCTGTTTCGTCTCAAACATTTTTTGTCCTCTCCTCGTTGATGCCTTTCATAATAAAAAAAACTTTACGCAAATAATATTAGTGATCTAACATTACGCCAAAGTCTTGTTACCTGTAAGCGGGCTTGCATCCAGGCAACAGCCATGATGTTGAAATGCAAGCTTAAAACTACTCCCCTTATGCTCTATGTCCATACTGATTTTATTATATTGAAAATAAAGTGTCAATTGAAAACTAAAGGGCGCTCTTCATATCAATTCGGAACGCCCTTATAACTGCAGCATTATTTTGCGTAATCCACAGCTCTTGTTTCTCTAATTACATTGACCTTGATCTGTCCGGGATATTCTAACTCGGACTCGATCTTCTTGGATATCTCCCTGGCCAGGAATACGATCTCCTCGTCATTCATTTCTTCCGGCTTGGCAATGATCCTGATCTCTCTGCCCGCCTGGATCGCAAAGGATCTGTCGACGCCAGGAGTGGTGTTCGCTATTTCTTCAAGCTTTTGCAGCCTCTTGATATAGGTTTCAAGGGTTTCCCTTCTGGCTCCCGGACGAGCTGCCGACAATGCGTCCGCCGCAGTTATGAGCACCGCTTCCATACTCTTAGGTTCATAATCGCCGTGGTGGGAAGCCATGCCGTTGATAACGCCTTCGGTCTCCTTGTATTTTTTAAGAACATCGATTCCGATATCGACATGGGTGCCTTCAACCTCATGATCCAAGGACTTCCCGATATCATGAAGGAGTCCCGCTCTTTTTGCAAGCTTGATATCAAGACCGAGTTCGCCGGCCATCAGTCCTGCGAGATGGGCGACCTCCACAGAATGCTTGAGAACATTCTGCCCGTAAGAGGTTCTGTACTTCAGGCGGCCCAGAAGCTTGATGAGTTCCGGGTGCAGGTTATGGATCCCCACCGAAAAGGTGGCTGCTTCGCCCTCCTCTTTGATGATCTGGTTGACTTCTTTCTCTGCTTTCTCAACCATTTCTTCGATCCTGGCCGGATGGATCCTGCCGTCAACGATAAGCTTTTCGAGGGCCAATCTTGCGATTTCTCTTCGAACAGGATCGAATCCCGATAGAATGACCGCCTCCGGAGTGTCATCGATAATCAGATCCACACCGGTCAAGGTCTCGATAGCCCTGATATTTCTTCCTTCACGCCCGATGATCCTTCCCTTCATTTCATCATTCGGGAGAGGCACTACGGACACCGTGGATTCCGCCACTTGATCTGCAGCGCAGCGCTGAATGGCGCCAACGATGATTTCCTTGGCTTTTCTGTCGCCTTCTTCCTTCGCCTTGCTTTCAATGTCCTTGATCATGATGCTGGCTTCATACCGAATTTCTTTCTCACAGTTGGCCAGAAGCAAAGACTTAGCTTCTTCAACGGAATAACCGGAGATTCGCTCCAATTCCTCCATTTGTTTTTCCAGAAAACTATCCACTTCTTTTTGCTTTTCAACGATACGCTGTTCTTTTTGTGCTATGTTGTCTTCTTTCTTTTCGATATTCTCCAGCTTTCTATCGATAGACTCCTCTTTCTGGATGAGCCTTTTTTCGCTGCGTTTAAGCTCCTCCCGGCGTTCCCGGGCTTCGCGTTCGATTTCGCTCCTCAATCTGTGAGCTTCTTCCTTAGCTTCGAGGGCTATTTCTTTCTTTATGGTTTCTGATTTATTTTCCGCATCCAATATAAGATTTTTTGCTGTCTGTTCAGCGCTTCCTATGGTCTTTTCTGCTACATTTTTTCTGATCAGATATCCGATTAACAGTCCGAGTACTAAGGTACCAATCGCAATTAATACTGCAATTATTTGTGCAGGCATAGCCTATCCTCCTTTCGTAGTTATTTCAGTATTTTATTGTCCGATGATACGATCAACTATGTTGTTGAAATTTTCATAAATATAAGTGCCTTTATTATAGACGATGGGCAATCCAAAATTGGATGAGATGGCGATATTCTCATCATACTGGATCACTCCGACTATTTTTGTTCTCAGAATACGAGAAATTTCCTGAATGCCGGGCAAAAGACCTGCATTCATAAGACTAGCAATAACTTTATTGACAACGCAATACCGCTCTCTGATACCCAGATCAGCTAAAAACCTGTCGATATGATCCGCATCCCTGATAGCTCCGTAATCCGGGGTGGTGACGATCACTGCGCTGTCCGCCCCTGCCGCTGCGATGATCAGGCCGTCATCGATCCCCGCCGGCCCGTCAATAATAATATAGTCAAACTGCTTTCTCAGTTTTCTGCAAAGCACTTGCATATGAAGAGGGGTGATTTCTCCTTCCTCTCTGGATGGCGACGCTGCCATAAAGTAAAGGTTCGGAAAATCCTTATCCTTAATTATGGCCTGGCTGATTCTGCACATTCCCGTACACACATCCCGCACATCGTAAACGATTTTATTCTCAAGTCCAAGACAAAGATCCAAGTCCCTGAGTCCTAAGTCCATATCAATTAAAAGCACCTCAAAGCCACGCTGAGCAAGGACTGCACCAGCATTAGCCGCGAATACGGTTTTGCCCGTCCCGCCTTTTCCCGATACAACTAATATGACTTTCCCCATGTTGTCCTCGCATTGAGTTATTTTCGCTGTAACAGTATAACATTTATAACAGGTATTTACAACAAGATATCTTGCTACAACAGGTTTTTCTGGCTGAAGCTGATCCATTGCCCGTCGCCAATGATAATGTGGTCCAGAACTTCAATGCCAAGGATTTCTCCGGCATCCTTCAGCCGTCTGGTCATATTCATATCCTCTTTACTGGGTGTGACGGACCCCGATGGATGATTATGAACAAGGATGACCGCTTTGGCTGACTTCCTCACTGCGCTGCTGAATACTTCTCTGGGATGGACGATGGCAGATGTCAGATCTCCGACCGCAATAGACTCCTTGGAAATGACTTCCCCTTTGCAATTCAAACTCAGCAAACTGAAATTCTCTTTTTTCAAGTCGCGCATTTCATCCATAAACATTAAAGCGACGGATTCCGGGTCCGTGACTCTGTCGCGGGCTTCCGGAGGTCTCGTCGCTACTCTTTTTCCCAATTCCAGCGCTGCCAGTATCTGGCAAGCTTTTGCTTCTCCAATGCCGTTGATTTCTGCCAGTTCTTCAGGGAGGGCCTGTGCCAGATAGTAAATCCCCCTCTTTTCTTTCGCCAGAATCTCTTGCGCTAAAGTAACAGCAGATTTTTGTTTGGTGCCTGTTCTCAACAGTATAGCAAGAAGTTCGGAATTCGATAAATATTGCGGTCCGAATTCCAGTAATTTTTCTCTAGGTCTTTCATTGCCCGGCATATCCTTTATGATCATATTATTACCTCCCAATTGTTGTTTGGTAAATTATACCATATCATTTGGACCCCGGCAACGCTCTAATACCGGTGAATGAAAAGCCCGCTTCCGAGCTTTGGTTCAAACCATGTAGATTTAGGCGGCATGACCAATCCGCAATCTGACACACGCAGCAGATCCTTGATATCCACCGGATAAACTGCAAAAGCCAGCTTCATGTCCTGGCTGCATCTGCGCTCCAATTCAGCCAAGCCCCTGATGCCTCCGACAAAATCAATTCGTTTGTCAGTCCTTTGGTCTCTTATGTCCAATATAGGATCCAGAATATTGTCGGAAAGTATGGATACATCCAGAGAGCCGATGGCATCCTCCGGGATGACTGCTTTTCGGGCCGTTAATTTATACCAGTTCCCATCCAGATACATGCTGAAAACATGCTTCTTTTCAGGGGTATAGGTTGAAGGCCCCTTGTTTTCAACTTTAAAGCCGGCGTCTTCTATTTTGCGGATCAGCTCATCGGCAGATAGCCCATTTGTGTCTTTGACCACCCGGTTGTAATCGAAAATCTTCAGATCCCTATCAGGGAATACCACCGCCATAAAATAGTTGAATTCTTCAGCTCCTGTGTAATCCGGATGTTCCGCCCTTCTTGACAGGCTGACCTTTGCGGAAGAAGCGCACCGATGATGTCCATCTGCAATATAAAGGGACTCTACTTCCTGGAAAAGTCCGCTAATGCTGCGGATCAAAGGCTGATCAACCACCGAATACAGCACATGCCGGATACCGTCGTTTGATACAAAATCGTATTCCGGGGTTTTAGATGCTATAAATCCCTCCACAAGGCTTCGAATGCGCAGATCATCTCTATAGGTCAGGAATACCGGCTCCGTGTTGGCATTGCAGACATCAAAATGCTTGATTCGGTCGAGTTCTTTTTCAACCCGGGTCAATTCATGTTTTTTGATCGTATTGTCCTGGTATTCGTCAACTGAAACGGTACACACGATACCCACCTGGGTCCTTCCGTCCATGACTTGTTTGTATATGTAATAAGACGGCTCTTTATCTTCGATGAAAACACCCTCTTCGACGAAACGCTCCAGGTTTTCTTTTGCTTTCAAATATACATCTGGATGATATGGATTTTCCTGTTCAGGCAAATCGATTTCAGATCTGCAGATATGCAGAAAGCTGTAAGGATTGCCTTCCGCCATTTTTTCAGCTTCTTCCCTGTTCATAACGTCATACGGCAGCGATATAACTTTTTCGGCAAATTCCTTTGCCGGCCTGACTGCCTTGAAAGGCCTTACAGTTGCCATTTCTCTATCTCCTTCATCATGAATGCTTTTACTTCTTCTATCGTCATCCGGGTAGTATCGATCAGGATCGCATCCTCCGCCATTGTTAACGGATTCAGTGGCCTGGTAGAATCGTTGTGATCCCTGGCGATTATTTCCGCGAGCACGCTTTCATAATCCTGCCGGACTCCCTTTTCAATAAGTTCAAGATATCTTCTCCTGGCCCGTTCTTCCGGAGAAGCAGTTATATAAAATTTCAGTTCCGCATCCTTGAAAACATTCGTGCCGATGTCCCGACCGTCCATGATAACGCTTTTGTCCCGGCCGATGCCTCTTTGTATATCTACCAGTTTCTCTCGGACCGCCGGTAAGGCAGAGCAGTCCGATGCCATTTTAGAAATCTCCGGCGTTCGGATCTTATCTGATATATCAAAGCCGTCCAGCAAAGTTTTGCCCTTATCAAAATCGATGGAGGTTTTTGAAAGCATGCCGCATATAGCATCGATATCATCGAGCAGGATGCCTTCTTTTATTAATTTATAACCCACGGCTCTATACATAGCTCCGGTATCTATGTAATCAATGCCGAGTTCCGCAGCCAAGGCTTTAGCAATGGTACTTTTCCCGGCGCCGGAAGGGCCGTCTACTGCAATGCGAAATATGCCCATATCTATGAATTTTTACTCCTTCTTGGATAATAGTTTTTCGACCTCGGCGACAAAAGTATTAACGTCGGTGAACTGCCTGTAAACTGACGCAAATCGAACGTAAGCCACCTGATCCAAATCCTTGAGCTGGTCCATGATCAATTCGCCGATAAATGTGCTTTCAACTTCCTTTTCCATCATGTTATTCAAACCGCGTTCGATCTCATCGACCACTTTTTCAATAGCTGCCATCGGCACCGGCCTTTTTTCACATGCTTTTATAATGCCGGTCATGACCTTGTTTCTGTCAAATGCCTCTCTGCTGCCATCTTTTTTAATGACCATGAGGATCATTTCTTCAATTTTTTCGTAGGTAGTGAAGCGTTTCCCACAATTGTCGCATTCTCTGCGGCGTCTGATCGCGTGGCCTTCTTCGGTATGCCTTGAGTCAATAACTTTTGTATCCGGATACTCACAAAATGGGCATTTCATACTATTTCTCCTCCATAAAAGCGACATTCTAGCGCAATTATACAACATATAGTAGTTTATGTAAATAAATAAAGAAAGGACGCAACATCTGTAAGCCGCGTCCTTGGTACTTTAATAGTTGATATTCATTTCACTATGCCGGCATGTTTGCTACATTCTCATCGATCAGCCATTCCATGACCTTATCCAGTAGTAAAGTGGTCATGATGTTGTCTTTGCCAGCGTACTCTTCAAATGATTTGCCATAGGCTTTCTCAAATTCATCCAACGAATTGAACCCCTCATCCTTCAACATGTTCAGCAGACCTTCGTCATACTGTTTGCTGCTTACTTCAATTTTTTCATTTCGAGCAATCGTATAAAGAATCATTTCCTGTTTGCAAATCACTTCCGCCTGCTGCTTGGCATAGTCCACAAATTCTTCTTCTGTCATTCCAACATAGGTCTGGAGGAATTCGGCAAACTCCATTCCGTACTGATCTGCATAGGATTGATAATACTCTTTGTTTTGATCGATCCTTTTCTGCAGTTCCTTTTCCGGATAGCTGATCACTTCGCTTGCATCTACGATTTGAGTCCAAATCGTATTTTGAACATTTGCAAGTTCCGCGTCTTCCTTCTGCTGGTATACGGATTTTTCCAGATCTGCCATGTATTCTTCAGTGGTTTTAAAATCGCTGTTGTTCTTTATAAACTCCTCGTTGAATTCCGGAGTGATCAGTTCGCCTTGCTTTGATTGGACGGTGATCTCAAATTGCGCTTTAGCAGATCTCAATTCCTCGGCGCTGTAATCTTCCGGAAAAGTCACGTCGATGGTGAAAGTGCTGCCGATCTCTTTGCCCACGATTTGTTCTTCAAAGCCCGGGATCATGGATCCCGAACCGACCACCAACCCCTGACCCGCGGCGGTTCCGCCTTCAAAAGCCTCTCCGTCGATTGTGCCTTTGTAGTCGATGATGATCGCGTCGCCCTCGGCAACGGTTCCAGTAGTGATCTTTTCAGCAGTTGCCGCTGCTTTCAGCGCAGAAGCCAAAGCCGCATCGATGTCCTCTTGGGTTACGGTCACTTCATTGTAGCTGACGTCCAGCCCTGTGTATGATCCGACATTGATATACTCCGCCAAATCGTAATCGTATGTGTCATTTGCACTGTTGCCACAGGCTGCCAAAGCAAAAATCATGACGAATGCCAATACAGCAGCCAATACTTTTTTATTCATTTTGATTTCCTTTTCCGATCAGCCTTATTTGCCGGCTGCGCCTTTTGCTGTTTCGCAAAGCTTCGCAAAGCCTGCCGCATCGTAAATCGCCATTTCTGACAGCATCTTTCTGTTGATATCTATATTGGATTTCTTGAGCCCATCCATAAGTCTCGAGTAGGAGATGCCATTCATACGTGCGCCGGCATTGATCCTGGCGATCCAGAGACTTCTGAAATCTCTTTTCTTGTTTTTCCTGCCGATATATGCGCTTCTTAAAGATCTCATTACGGCTGTATTTGCAACCTTAAATTGCTTGCTTTTTGCGCCATAGAAGCCTTTTGCCTGCTTTAGAACTTTTTTATGTCTTTTATGGGCGTTCAAGCCCTTCTTTACTCTTGCCATTATTCTATACCTCCCACAACTATTTACCCATTGAACGTAACATTCTCTTCAAATCAGCACTCGTCAAAAGAGTGGCTTTTCTCAGTCCTCTTTTTCTCTTTGCGCTTTTCTTGGTTAGAATATGGCTCTTAAATGCCTTATTACGCTTGATTTTTCCGGAACCGGTCAGTTTTAGTCTTTTGCAAGCGCCTCTATGAGACTTCATCTTATTTTTTGCCATTTGTATGTCTTCCTTTCAAAATTTTTTAACTGCGTCATCAGGCAACGGTCTACTCTTCATTTTCCGAGGCCTTTTCTTTTTTCTCCGGCTTTTCTTGTTTCGGTGCCATTATCATAATCAGACTTCTTCCCTCAAATACAGCCGCTTTCTCCACAACGCCGACCGGCTCCAGGCATTCGGCGAATTTATTCATCACCTCTCTGCCGCGGTCAACATAATCCCTTTCTCTTCCTCGAAAACGCAGGCTGACCTTGAGTTTATCGCCATCCTTGAGGAACTTCGAGGCTGTATTTGCCTTTACTTTAATATCATGATCCTCAATGAATGTGGACAAGCGAATCTCCTTGATTTCGGTTGTCTTCTGCTTTTTCTTGGCTTCTTTTTCTTTTCTCTGAAGCTCGTATCTGTATTTTCCGTAATCAAGAATTTTACAAACCGGCGGATTTGCACTCGGTGAAATATTTACCAGGTCCAGATTTTTTTCAGCTGCCAGCCTCAATGCATCCTCCAGACTCATAATTCCCAGCATTTTTCCGTCATCATCGATAACTCTCAATTCTTTATCACGAATCTCTTCGTTGATCTGATTTTCCTTGCTAATTGGTATGCACCTCCTTATAAACAAAACATAAAAGCGGATACTTATCAGGGTATCCGCTTTGAATGAGCACATGCAATCCATAAAATCGTGTCGATCGGCTCTGATCATATTTACCCTAAATGCTTTCGCCATTAAGGTGAGAAGCGGAAACTCCTTCTTTATCACTCAACGATTTTATCATCAGCTACTTGGGATGTCAAGCAATTTAAAGGCGTTTAGATTGAAGTTTATTATAAAGCTTATTGGGGATGTTTTAAATTTTTTCTATGGTATAATAAAAATACTGCGGTCCGGCATAATGCCGAACAGCATTTTTATTATTCCGATGGAAAGTGAGGCAGAATTATGAGTAAAACAGGAATTATCAATGTTGCGAAAAGAGTGGAAACCAATAGCCGCTCCAGCAAAAGGCTCAGAGAAGCCGGCTTTTTACCTGGAAATGTTTATGGAAACGGTGTTGTTTCCATTCCGGTGATGGTAAAAAAAGAAGAATTAAGGAAGAATCTGTCTGAATATGGGCGAAACGCCATTTTTAAGCTGGCTCTGGACGATGGAGAGGTCTTCAATATCATTGTCAAGGAGGTCCAATATGCGCCTGTCGGCCGCAAACCGCTGCATGTCAATTTTCAAAACGTTTCCTTTGATGAGAAAATCAAAGCGGATGTGGCGATCCGGCTTGTGGGCACGGATCATCTCGAGGCAAAAAGAATGCTTGTTCTTCAGCATGTGGATTTTCTTCCGGTATCAGGTCTTCCACAGGATATACCGGATCAGCTTGAGCTGGATGTATCAGAAATCGATTTTGGCGACAATATTTTTATAAAGGACCTCAAACTTCCTGATAATATCTGCGCGCTGATAGACATGAATGAGCTGGTGGCGTCTGCATCCAGTTAGTTGATCACAAAAATTAAAGTTGCCTATATACTGCGGCAAGTCAGCATAATCCTAAAGTTCTGAACAAGTGTTTACTTTTTGTTCGCTCTATGCTATTATTATCCAAATGGAAAGGATGTGATGTGTTGGAAAATTTGAAAAAACGGGAAATAGAAATTTTGGAATATATGAAATCCGAAATCAAAAAGAAGGGTTATCCCCCGACGGTCCGTGAAATCTGTACAGCTCTGGGCATCAAATCCACTTCGACCACCCATAAGGATATCGACAACCTCGTTCATAAAGGATATATAGCGAAGGATCCTTCCAAGCCGCGAGCTCTTATGATCATGGATCCGGATAACGAAGGTGTAAATCCCGAAGGGCCCGTATTTCGGGGCAATACGGAGAGAACGGATGTAATAGATATTCCTATCGTTGGAAGGATCGCTGCAGGAACGCCGATCCTGGCAGAGCAGAATATCGAGGATACATTCCCTATCCCGGCACGTTTTGCCGGACGCGGGACCAATTTTATGCTTACTGTCAAAGGAGATTCGATGATCGAGGCGGGGATCTATGACGGGGATTATATCCTCGTTGAGCAGCAGAACACTGCGCACAATGGCGATATCGTTGTTGCCATGGTGGATGGCTTTGAAAGTGAAGCCACAGTCAAGACCTTCTACAGAGAGGACGGCCACATCCGGCTTCAGCCTGAAAATTCATCCATGTCCCCTATCATCCTTAACGATGTACGGATCCTCGGCAAAGTGAAGGGCGTGTTCCGATATTTTTAAATCCACACCTAAACAGAATTTTATCAATAATACCTGAGGCCACGAAATCAATATGATTTCGTGGCCCTCTTTGTGTATTGAATCGACTGGATTTTTTTACTTGATCATATTATCGACAGAATCCAGCACCTTATCCAAAATCGACATAGCTTTCCTCAATTCCTCTTCGGTTATGATCAAAGGCGGTGCAACCATGATCATGTTCTCATGACTATAAGTTGCAAACCCTTCCTTCTTCAACATGCCGATGATCTTGCCCATAACTCCCTCAGGATCCCTGCCAAAAGGCACGATGGCTTCACGAGTAGTCTTGCTCTTGACCAGCTCCACCGCAGAGAATAGCCCTATATATCTCACCTGTCCTATGCATTCATGTTTTTTGTAAAGATCCTCAAGGAGTTCACCCAGCAGGTTGCCAAGAGTTTCAACGTTTTGCTGTATATTTAGTCTTTTGTATTCTCCTAAAGTCGCTATCAATGCAGCGCACCCCATTGGATGGGCGGAATAAGTGAGTCCGCAGAGCATAACTTTGTCTTCGAAGAATTCAGCAATCTTTTTGGAGACGATCACACCTCCTAGTGGCACATAACCGCAAGTGCTGCCTTTTGCAAAAGTCACCAGGTCCGGTGTGGCGTCAAACTGCTGATAGGCAAAGCATGGGCCCGTTCTGTACCAGCCAGCCATAACTTCATCGCAAATCATCAGAATATCATATTTATCGCACAGCGCTCTGACGCCTTTTAGATATCCTTTAGGAGGGATTAAAATACCGTTCGAGCCCACAACAGTTTCCATGAATATCGCAGCAGTCTGTTCAGGCCCTTCGTATTTGATTTGATTTTCCAATAACTCAAGATAGAACTCTGTTACTTCGTCTTCCGTGTCAAATTTACAAGCTTTAGGCGCCCGGTAAGCATACGGTCCGTCAAATTTTACAAATCCCGGGCCACCTGGTTCGTTAGCAAAGTGCCTTGGTTCTCCGGTCAGCATCCCTGCTCCTGCGGACGAGCCGTGATAGCTTCTGTACATCGAAAATATTTTCAGCTTTTTTGAATATAATCTGGCGAATTTAATGGCATTTTCGTTAGATTCGGCTCCAGCATTTGTAAAAAACACCTTTGCACCTTCGATCCCCGACGCTTCCACCACTAATTTTGCGGCTTCGGATCTGACATCAAGTGCATAACCCGGTCCGATGAACGGGAGTTTTTCTGCCTGCTCTTTGATCGCCTCGATGATGGCTCTATTGCCATGGCCAAGATTAGCGTTTACGAGTTGAGAAGACATATCCATATACTGTTTTCCATCCTCGTCCCAGAAATATATCCCTTCTGCTTTAGTCACAACCGTCGGATTTAGCTTCCCCTGTGCCGCCCATGAATGAAGATTGTATTTTAAGCTGTTATCACGAATTTCTGACATAACTTTTCTCCTATTCTTCTTCTTAAATTAAAACATTATTTTATTACAACTACTGATTGTCGATCTTCGCTCTCAATTCGGCGTTATCGAACAGATCTTCGTCGGTCGGCTGATAGGATTGGATTTCCCTGGCGACATAGGTGAAATTCAGCAGGTCTTTCCAGGTAGCGTTATGAGATATAGAATTGTGGCCCCAGGTGCCGCAGCCTAGCGTAAGAGACATCGGGAATCCGCAGGTCCATGATCCGGAGTTTGATAATGATTGCGGGAGATTAACGCAGACCTTGCAAACGTGGATCTTCTCGCCAAGCGCTGTGACTCTTTCTTTTATCGTGGTATGGATGCCGCAGCTGTGGCCTTCTCCCTGGTATTTCAGGATATTGGTCATTTGCAGCACGCCGTCATCAAAATCCTTGCATTTCCGCAAGCAGGCTACAGGTGAAAGCTTTTCTCCGGTTAGGGGAAATTCGTTTCCATAGCCACCGTTTTCTTCCACCAGAATTATTTTCGTATCTGCCGGAACCTCAACTCCCGCCAGCGAAGCGATCGTTAAAGCACTTTGAGCAACAATCTGCCTGTTCAGATCATGATTCTTCGGTGTTTCAGGCCAGATGGTTTTGATGATTTTCTGTTTTTCCTCGGATCCTTCCTTGATGACGGCGCATCCCGCTTTAGTAATGGCTGCCACGAAATCATCATAGCAATCCTTAAAACAGATGATGTTGTTCTCAGTCGAGCAGGACGTCGCATGATCGAAGCTCTTGGAGCGAATAATCATTTCGGCAGTCTTATCAAGGTCCGTCGTACCGTCCACCATGCATACGACGTTGCCTGTTCCTACCCCGATAGCCGGATTTCCTGATGAATAAGCCTGCCGTACCATCGGAGTTCCGCCGGTAGCCAATATAAAGTCGACTTGTTTCATCAGGGATTGGGATGCTTCAATGGATACATATTCAGGATCCATCGCCTGGACCAGATCCGCCGGCGCTCCCATTTTGACGATAGCTTTGCGGATTTCCTCCGTTGCCTCAAAATTTGTTTTTCTGGCCTTCGGATGAGGTGCAAGTATGATCGCGTTTCTTGTTTTCAGCGCCATGAGAGCCTTCACCACAGGAGTTGCTTCACCATTAGTGACCGGCAGAAGAGCCCCGATGACGCCTATTGGCTTGGCATATTTTTCAATGCCGATTTTTTCGTCCACTTCAACCAGGCCAACAGACTTGCAGCCCTTCATTTGGCAGTAAGCGCCTTTTACTTTAGTAAATATCTTCGCTTGCTTGTCTTTTACGATGCCCATCTTTGATTCTTCAACAAGCATTTCTGAAAGTCGTAAAGCGACCTCCGGTTTAGTCATAGCGTACGCCACAGCAAAGGTTAATTCATCCACCTGCTCCTGAGTGAAATTTTCTGCGATTGCCTGTGCCGCTTTAGCTTTCTTTACAAGCCCTGCTACATAATCATCATAATTCAATGCCATAATATCCTCCTGTATATTAGAGATCCCCTTTTTCTAATTTATAACGCAAGATGCATGCCAAAATTAAAACATTGAAATATGAGCGATAATTGGGGCCCGGGTTTGAAAACACAAAAAATACCGATACAATTTCGCATCGGTGTGGTTCAATATTCTGACAAATTAATTGCTTCTGTTGCAAATTCAGTTATTTTTATTTTGATTCAATATTGCATCAATGATGCAATATTGAATCGTTAGCAGCTCTTTTTTTTCAATAACAGATGTTTCTATTGCTGCGCAGCTTTGGTTGTTTACAATTTCGTGCATTCCGCCGCATTTTATTACATTTCCTTGGTCTTGATTTTATATTTTGCCAGCTTCCGAACGATGGTAGGTTGACTTACATCAAGGGCTTTAGACATGGCTCTCGTAGATCCGTGTTTTTGCAAAGCAGCTTCCAATAGTTCTTTTTCGGCATGCTCCACAGCTTCTTTGAGGGTGATTTCTGATGTTTTAATAATATTGATCTTCGCTTTTTCAAAAAGGAATGCTGGGAGATTTTCTGGCATGATCACATGGTCCCTTGTAGTTATTACCAGTCTTTCGATGATATTTTCAATTTCTCTGACATTGCCTGGCCATTGATAAGTTAATAGTATGGCCATCGTTTCGGGATCGATTGCTTTGCTATCCTTCAGTTTTGAATTTACCCTGAGGAGAGTATGTTGGATCAGTGGAAGAATATCTTCCCTTCTTTCCCGAAGCGGCGGAACATTCAAAGGCACCACATTTAGACGGTAATACAGATCCTCCCGAAAGCGGCCTGATTCCACAAGAGTTCTTAGTTCCTTGTTTGTAGCGGAAATGATCCTAACGTCTACAGGTATGCTTTTGACCCCTCCGACCTTCTTGAATTCGCGCTCTTGTATGATCTGAAGCAGTTTGACTTGAAGGTTTAAAGGCAGTTCGGAAATTTCATCCAGAAATATCGTTCCGCCTTGGGCTTCCTCAAACAAGCCTTTCTTCCCTTCTGCTCTGGAACCGGTAAAAGCTCCAGGTTCATATCCAAACAATTCAGATTCGATAAGAGTTTCCGGTATGGCGCCGCAGTTCACTGCAATGAAAGGTCGGGATTTTCTGCTGCCATTATTATGTAGATATCTTGCGATGAGCCCTTTGCCTACACCCGATTCTCCTGTTATTAAAACCGTTGAACTTACATCCGCAAGCCTTTTTGCGAGCAATAGAACGTTTTGCATAGCTTGGCTCACACCAACTAAACCTGATCCATCATCGCTTTCTGAACCCTTTAATTCATCGATGGCGTTTTGCATAGTCACCAGTTCATTCTGAAGATTGCTCAGTTCGGTAATATCCCTTGACGTAGTGATGATCCTGAATATCGTACCTTCGCTGTCAAAAACAGGAGTCCCTGTTGTCAGAAGTCGCTTGCCGGCCTTATTTTCATGGACGATGGTCACTTCTTTCGACTCCGTCAGCACTTTAGCCGTAACGGACGGGCTGAAAACGCCTTCCTTTTCAAGTTCGATGGCAGAAATGCCAACGATGTCTTCGAGCCTGATTTGATAGAGTTTTTCACACGCCTTGTTGCACCACATCGTAATGCCGTCTTTATCTTCAATAAAGACGGCATCCTTAACATGATTCAGCACTGTGATCAATTCTTCAACGGTGAATTGCTCTTTTTTCTGTTTCATCATTTTGATTTACCTGCTGAGTAATTTTTTGATGCCCTTGTCGAGACCCTCCAACGACAATTCGAACATCGGAAATACTTCTTTAATAGCGGCGATGCTTTCTGAACCGTAAACATGTTCCCAATCGGATTCCTGTATAGGATTCAGCCATATTTGCTTTTTATATCGTCTTTTGAACTTTTTCAACCAATCGATACCGGGTTCCTCGTTGAACATGCCAAGGATGCAGTTGCCTCCCTTTTTCATGAGTTCTGACATGGCCATCGTGGCATCGCCCACCAGGATCAGCTTGTACTCCTGGTCAAGATTTTTAAGCACCCAGTCTGTGTCGATCCATTCATTGGTTTTGCATAACGGCGTGGTGTAAAGGTGCTCATATATACAGTTATGAAAATAATAGACCTTCAGGTCCTTAAAGTGGCTGGATTTACTCGCCGCTTGAAACAGCCTGTTGCATAATCTGCTATATCTCATCATGGATCCGTCGGAATCCATTAGCAGCAATATTTTGACGGTATTTTTACGTGGTTTTTCAAAAACTAATTTTAAATATCCTGCATTATCGCAGGTCTCATCAATTGTTTTATCTATATCCAGTTCAGTTTTCTGACTGTCGATCCGGGAGGAAAACTGCCTCAGCTTTCTGAATGCAATTTGAAACTGGCGTATGTCCAACACCGTATCTTCCCTGAAGTCCTTGAAATTTCTCTCACCGGCGATTTGAACCGCCGAGCGGTGGCGTCCCTCACCGCCTGTACGGATGCCCCGCGGATTATATCCTGAATGGCCTTGGGTGGAAATACCGCCGGTGCCTATCCAGTACGCACCTTTATTATGCTTCTCCTTTTGTTCCTCGATCCTTTTTTTAAGCGTCTCCAGCAGTTCTTCCAATTCCTTCAGGAAGTCCTCCGGCATTGGCTTGTCATTGATGTCCCTGACCTTGACATCCTCGCTTAACCACTTCCAAAATTCTTTTGGCAGATCCTCAGGGGTTTCAATACCTTGGAAGTATTCAGCAAATGCCAGGTCGAACTTGTCATATTCCGCTTCGCTTTTGATCAGGATCGCTCGGCACAGATCATAAAAGCCCACGAGGCTGGAGTTCCCAAGCCCCTTATTCATCGCTTCCATCAGTGTCAGCCACTCGTCCATAGAAATGCTGATCTCTTTGGATCGAAGCAGGTAGAAAAAATCTAAAAACATTTTACCAGTTCCTTAGGGAATAACCCTTATCCTTGATCTCGTACATCACTTCTATATCCTGATTTTTCTTCAGCAATACTCCGACATAAGGGATTTCAGCAACGATCTTGTCCGTGTCTACACCGCTGATCATCAGCGCCTGGAGCCAATCCAGCAATTCCGATGTGGAAGGGAGCTTTTGAAGGTCTTTCATGCTACGGATCTTGTAAAACGCTTCCATGGCTTGCTCAAGTAAAATGGAATCCATATCGCCATAGTGCACTTTCACGATATCTTTCATCTTTTCCCTGTCCGGGAACTCGATATAATGGAAAATGCAGCGCCTTAAAAATGCATCCGGCAGCTCTTTTTCGGCATTGCTTGTTATGATGACGATAGGTCTCTTTTTGGTCTTAATGGTTTCTTTGGTTTCGTTGATATAAAACTCCATCTTATCCAGTTCCCAAAGCAGGTCATTCGGAAATTCAAGATCCGCCTTGTCGATTTCATCAATCAGCAGGATCACCTGTTCATCCGACGTAAAAGCTTCACCCAGCTTGCCAAGTTTGATGTACTGCTTGATATTGGATACGTCTCCTTCTCCGAACTGGCTGTCATAAAGACGCTGAACAGTATCATACATGTAAAGCCCCTCCTGGGCTTTTGTAGTGGACTTGATGCTCCAAATAAGCAGCCGCATGCCCAGGGCTTTCGAAATGGAATCCGCCAGCATAGTTTTGCCGGTTCCCGGTTCACCCTTTATCAATAGCGGTTTTTCCAGCGCTATGGAAACATTGACCGCATTCATCAATTCCTTTGTTACGACATAATCGCTGCTTCCCTTAAATTTTTTTCTTTCAGACATTTTTTTCATCTCCATACAATTCATAATTATTTTATTAGCTGTCAGTCTTTTATAAGCCCACAAGCAGCGGTACCAGTATCGGCACCGAAAAACTCAAAACCACCCCGCTTATAAAACTGTAGATCGTAATATTGGGGGCTGTGGATTTTTCCACGATCGGCAGACACACGTCCATAGCCGCCGCCCCGGGCAGACTGGTGCATTCAACAAATCCGATGTATTTCGCTACCAGCGGGATCAGGATTATCCCAATCATCTCTCTCATAACATTATACATAAAAGAAACAGCAGACACTTGGGCATTATACTCTGATAATATGACCGGCGCAAGAGTATACCAACCGAAGCCTGCGGAAACAGCCATGCTTTCTCTGGCGGTTATCGGCAGGAAGAAAGAGACCAGCATTGCGCTGAGCAGCGTTCCCGCTATCACGGCCAATGGAAACACCACCACTCTGAAGCCGACCTTTCTGAAGCTGGCAACCACAGTGCCTTCCCTGCCCAGGTCCATGCCCACAAAAAAAAGCAATATGCAAAGACCTAGTATCAGTAAATCGCCCGATACAGCGATGAACCCGTCGGGTATAAAAGTGGCTCCTGAAACAACACCTAGAATAACGGAGGCAAGAATCAATTTAGTCAATGTTCCGTAACCCCCTTTTGTCGATGCCCATCAGTTTTCTGGCCAGAAATACAAAAAGAACAGATCCTGCAAAAGAGGCGATCGCGATGACAAAGGCGATCAAACCGATAGAATCGAGGCTTGCAATGACCCGTTCATCGGATCCGATCCTGCTGCCCATCACATAAACAAGGGCTACAACGGCAACAGTAGTCACTTTCCCGATCCAGCCCAACTGCACATTTTTCTTTTTCAATCCGGCTCCGGCGAAATAGCCTAACAGTGCCATCCCCAGATATAATGCTAATAGTTCCAATCCTATACCTAAACCTTCCGTTTAATCCATTGCGTCATTCATTGCCATGATCAGCCCGCGAGCAACCCCGTAAGCATACTTGTATATATAATCATCCTTTGAAATCAGGGCAAAATCTCCTTCGTTTGAAAGATAAGCCCCTTCAATAACGATGGCCGGCATATTGGTCTTATTGAGGACTGCTAATTCGGGATATTCTATGCAGCCATTATCCCTGGTTCCCAGCAGTGGCTGCAAGGATCCCTGTACCGCCAATGCCAGTGCCCGGCTGCTGATCCCATAGAGATCGGCTTGCGTACTACCGTCTTCCTGTATCCGGTCGTAGTAATATGTCGTAGTTCCGTTAATGGTACTATGATCTGAAGAATTATTATGGATAGACACGAATATATCGGCGTCGGTATCATTGGCAATGGCAACACGCTCGTATTTATCGATCTTGATATCATCTTCCCGGGTCATGATCACCGTAGCGCCTGAAGCCTCAAGTAGTTTTTGAAGGTCCAGCGCCACTTTCAGATTTACATCGCTCTCATATATTTCATCTTCCATGTCTTCATGGCCTATGGCTCCGGGATCTTCGCCGCCATGCCCTGCATCTATACAGATTATTTTTTGAGCTGCCGTCTCGTTCAATTCAGGCAAATCCAGCGGATTGAAAACATTAACGATTCTCTCGATATCATCCCAAATGACGGCATATCCAAGCTCTTCACTCACAAATCTCAACGGTATCATGGTGCTGCCGTAGCAATCACCGTCATGGTCGATGATCAGCGCCGGTACTTCCAGTTCCTTCTCCTTTCCATTGACGATTGCTTTATCGGATCCTATGGTCAGTGCTACTGTTGAATCCGCCAGGCTGATTTCAACCTGGTGGTTTTCGGGCTGCCAGTCCACACTCCCTCCCATGGCTTCAAACAATTGCCTGGCAGGTATCAATGTCCGGCTCCTGATAATGGTTGGAGGACAAAGGTCCTCCGGGAATTCGATGATTTGACCGTCGTATTTCAGGGTAGCCGGATATTCCGAGCAGAACGCCAATCCTTCCTGTATTTCAGATGGTGTGATGCTGCCGGTCAATGTTTCCTCAGCAAATGCCGGAACAGTTGAACACATGAGTATGAAAATCAGACTCAGGACTGTGAGCAACATGAGGATTCTTTTCCTTGGTATTCTTCTGTGCGATCTCATTTCATAACCTCAACA
>CALBZG010000156.1 GCA_937889655.1 uncultured Clostridia bacterium | reverse complement strand
GGATTCCCGGCCGATTTGGCCTGCCAGCATGCAAAGGTTTGCCAGTGCCCTTACGTTTTTCGTTCCGGTCACATGTTGGGTTATTCCCATGGCAAATACGATTGAAGCTGTTTTCGCGCCCGCATAGATCCTGGCCATTTCCCTGATCATTTCTGCCGGGATCCCAATGATAGGTGCAACTGTTTCCGGAGTATATTTCGCTACAGAAGCTTTGAATTCATCATACCCCTCTGTCATATCATCTATAAATTCCTTATTGATCAAATTTTCAGCTATCATGACATTCGACATGGCGTTGATCAGCGCCAGATTGCTTCCGGGCATAATAGGCGCATAAATATCAGCGTACTGCGCCAGAGGGATCCTCCTTGGATCGGCAACGATCAGCCTGGAACCATTCTTTTTTACCGCATTGAAAATCCTTGTCCCGATCATGGGGTGCTGCTCCGAGGTATTGGAGCCGATGACAAAAATAACCTCGGCATTCTCCAATTCATTGATCGAATTCGACATGGCGCCGCTGCCGAAGGAATAGGAAAGTCCCGCAACGGTCGGACTATGACACAGGCGGGCACAGTGATCGATATGGTTTGTTCCTATGACTGCACGAGCCAGCTTTACCATCAAATAATTTTCTTCATTGGTGCATCTTGCGGATGACATTGCTGCCACAGCTCCCGGGCCGTATGCCCCGATGATATCTTTCAATTTCTCTGCGATTTTATTTATTGCGGTTTCCCAGGAAACCGATCGGAATTTTCCGTTATCATCCTTCATCAGAGGCTCTGTCAACCGATCCTTATGGTGCACAAAGCTATGGCCCTGCCAACCTTTGACGCAAAGCTGCCCCCGGCTTACAGAGTGGGCGTTCTGGGGAGACACGCCTGTGATTTCATTATCTTCTACATTGACATAGAAGTTGCACCCGCATCCGCAATAGCCGCAAGTAGTGAGCACCTTTTTCATCTGTCCTCCTGCCTTTCATCTCAAAAAACTATATTCTTTACATTATAAATGGATATAATTTCAAAGTAAACTATCGTTTATTCCACATCCTCCTCTATTTCCAAAAGCCCTGTCTCAAGCAAATGGGGATCATTTAAATATTTTTTCAACAGCTTCAAGGAATTTGAAAAATAGAGCCCATCGCAAATCCTTTCATCAACGGTATAACCGATTTCGCAAAATTTCTTTACTACCATCGTTCCATTTTCTACTGTCGGTAATTCTTCGACTTTACCGACAGCGGCAAAAATTCCTGCCGTTCCAAAATCATAAAGATGATGGTAAACATAGTTCACTTTTATCGATTTCAAATATGAAAAAAACAGGCTTGAATGAAATGGACTGACTTCGATGATTTCCTTGGGGAGAATGTTATGCTGATCCATACTTTTCAAAATCGCCACTAAAACGGTTTTAGTAAAACCAGGCAACGCCATAATTTTTCCCGCTGTTTTCACCGCCTTGTCCTGATCGCCATCCTGGATGCACTCCTGAATTTTTCCGTCTACCATTTGGGCTATTTCATATATGTTTTCTTTCCCCGTGAATGCGAATTTCAGCGTGGTTTCATCTGCATCATCATGCAACGCGCGCTTTATGGCCATCGAAATATAAATTCCTTTACGCGCATATATTTTTCTGTTCATGATAAATCGATTCAATCGCGGCCGTTCCGCAAAGAGGCGCACATAACAAGCAAGCAGAAGATGAAGATAGCTGAGTTCATGGCCCTGTTCACGTTTTTCATGCAGGAAGGCATCTATCTTATCGGTGCACACCAGTTCTTTCGCGAAAACCTGCGCATCAAAGCGCTTGTCCATAATATAAGGCACCATTTTGGAAAAAGGACCTATCGATTTTAATAGTCTTCCATCATATCTTTTCATTCATTGACCTCAGCCGGGGAAATAATATTTTACTATATCTGTAATGGTTCAGAAAATTATCAGCCGGATACCGATTAACATGATATAGTTTTGGTTATATTATAATGGTTATATTATATTAGTTATCAGTTTTGCATTCCGCTGCCTTTAACAGGATATATCATTATGTTAAAAAGAATCCGAAAAAACAAAGGGATCGAACAGGTTATCATCTACTTTTTTTTAGCAGCGATTTTTTTGATCCAGAATCATTTCAATCATGGCTTATATCGGATACACAGCGGGATCGATGATATGATCCCGTTCGTTCCTGCTTTTATCACAGGCTATTCTCTTTGGTACCTATTGCTTGCTGCTGTCGGAATATACTTTTTGTTCCACTCAGAAGAAGATCTTTACAAAACTTTCTATTCTATCAATATCTGCATGGTGATCGCTCTGTCGATCTATCTGATCTTCCCGAATTACATCGCGCTGCGGCCTTCCTATTATGAACAGGACTTTTTTTCTCAATGGGTCAAAATGCTGCAGACCATCGACAACCCCGAAGGGGTTTGTCCAAGTCTTCACGTTGCCACAAGCATTTCATTATACACCGGGATTGCAGGTTCCTCGTGCTTCCGGCAGCGTAAAGGGGTCAAAGCCCTTGCCTTCATAATTGTTTCTTTTATTATTGTCTCAACGGTATTCATCAAGCAACATTCGGTCATCGACGTAATCTTCGGCATATTTTTAGGGCTTTTCGCCTACCTGTTTGTCTATAGATTCAAATCAAAAAGTTTATGATATCATATCAAGTGTTTATGCGATATATCTAAATAAATCCGCGGAGCAATTGCTGGATTATTTCACTTCTCTCCCTTGCTTCAACCTTGTTATTTGTGAATTCTATGAATTCCTCTTCATAGCCGGGTTTATCCGTTTCATAAAACTTCCCTATTGCGATTGGAACGTCTGTTGACAGGTAATCCCAGCTTCTGATGACTTTTCTGGCTTCTTCGACATCGGTCAGATCTTTGACTTCGATTTCCTTCACATGCTCGTTATACGCGGAATATAGGTTGTTGTAAGTTACGCAAACCTGAAGCACATCGATAAAGGAAAATCCATCGTGCAAAATAGCGTCCTTCAGCAGCCTCCTGAAATGGTCTTTTCTGGCCGGATATCCCCGGCCAATAAAGGTTGCGCCGGCAGATAG
>CALBZG010000155.1 GCA_937889655.1 uncultured Clostridia bacterium | reverse complement strand
TAGAAGCACATCATACATATAGTCCAGATTTTTTGCAAGAACATTTGCAGCGGTTGATTCACCGGTTTCAATTTGCTGGTCGTTCTGGTCGTCCATGGCGAAAAAATCTCTTTCAAGATATGTTACCACACCGCCTTTTACCTGCACAAGAAGTGGATTTCCGTCTATGTAAATGATATTCCTTTCGTTGCAGATGTCAAATTTAAATTCATAGTCCTTCGTTTTGTTCTGTTTAATATCCACGTCGGAGAGGCAGATTTTGAATGCCTCGCCTTCAGAATTTAAAAGTCCTCCATGGATCGCCACAAAGGCAAGCGCATTATTGAGCGCCTCAAAGTATCCCATATCCTGCGTACCCAATTCATCTGTCTTGTAGGTATATACCCCTTCGTTGGATGCGATAAAAATCCGCTGTCCATATCCGTACATATAAGTCATATTCCCTGAGGCATCGGCGATGGTCCTGATGAAATCAAAGCTGTCTCCGAAGAAGGTCTTTGCCAGCTCCTCTCCGAATTCCGGCCCACCGACCAGTTTTTCATTCTTGTAAGTTGCCTCTGAATATTTAAAAACCGCAGGCAGCGGAACAGGAGTGTCGTTGGTTGTTACGTCTCCCACTACCAAATTCAGCGGATAGGCAATATCGGCAACAAAGGCGATATCCCCATAAAGTCCGGCAAAGCCTCCTTGCTCCAGATCCTCTCCGCTTCCAACCATTCTGTAGAACTTGCCCGTGGCTGCATCATAAAGAAAAACACTCTCCATGCTTCCGAAGCTATAGGATATCTCTGTCATCGAGTCGATCTTGTCGATGCCCTGGACTCGGCTGACATCATAGGCGTCGCAAAATTCTGCAAAGGGGATATAATAATCAAACACGAACTTCATGGATTCAAAAGCCATGACCTGGTCATACTGCTCCTTTGTGATTTCTTCCAGAAAAACATTTTCTGCAGAAGCAAACTCCTGTAGAGCATAAATAAAAAGGGCACCGTCAGCATTGCCGGAATCATACCAGAA
Organism: uncultured Clostridia bacterium; assembly: GCA_937889655.1. Lineage (GTDB taxonomy): Bacteria > Bacillota > Clostridia > Peptostreptococcales > Anaerovoracaceae > CALBZG01. The sequence continues at coordinate 14,503 of CALBZG010000155.1, read as the reverse complement.
TCGGCCCGTTCCATCGGTGATAATGCCGTAGTTTCCATCCCCATAGGATATCTCGATCCTATCCGGGATCACTACATCCCTTGCATCGATAGGCTCATATTCTGTTTCGTCCTGAAAACCGATGTCGCTGATGGACACATCCCCCGGGCTGATATTTTCCCAAAAAATATATAAAAGTAGTATTGTCGACAACAACAATACTACCAGCAATCCGCTCTTGGCGGTTTCAATTATTCTTTTTCTATTCTTTTTTCCGGGCTCGCTCATTTTCGTGCCTCAATAATTCCCGATCCGCATATCATCCGAAAGGCGGGTCTAGTTGCCAAAAATCGAACGAAGCAGACTCTGAAGGAAGTTCACTGTCCCGGTCTGGGAATTCTGGAACACATTAACTGGCTCAGGTGCAGCTGCCTTTTCCTTCAAGATAACATATTGACTGGTGTTATATACAACAGAACCGTCCGCGGCTATCGTATCGATACTGATTTTATAGATGCCGTAGGAAAGGTTCTCAACTTTCTTGGTGAAAAACGACAAGTCGCTGGTGGACGAAAAAACAACCGGCTCCATGACCCATCCATTGAGAGATGTGATCGATGGGGCAGTGATCGTTGTCGAGCCCGAAGCAATGGCCGCCAGTTCCTCTTTGTGCCTGTCCCACTCATCATAAGTGATGGCTACCGGAGTGCCTGCAGCGTCATGCTTGACCTGCTTGTATAAATTGACCCTGATGGTTTCAGGCGCCGTCAGCTTGATCGAAATAAGGAGGCTGTTGGAATAAATCGTGGTGCCGCTTACCGGGTTTACGACCGTAACGGCCGGATCTGAGGCTGCGGAGGCCGTACTGGTGTTGAAAATCATGCAAAGAGTCAATATCGCTGTTATGATAATAAAAGCGATCACTAATTTTCCGGTTTTTGCTGTTCTAACTTCTTTTGCAAAATCGTGCACTTGCCATCCTCCTTTCCCATTGGTCGATCATGGCTGCCGTGGTCCTATAAAAACCCACATTACTCCATACTGATGCTAATACTATACCATATATATGTTACAAGCGTATTACAGCAGGGTTAAAGTGCCTTTACATATTATTCAGCAGTGACTCCTTAGGGCCAAATCGGGACCGTTCTTCAAAGTATTTGCACTTATTCTGCCGGATAGTGTAGAATGTATCCATGAAAATCCTTCGAATATTTACGGACGGTGCATGTTCCGGCAATCAAAACCAGGAAAATACCGGCGGCTGGGGAGCTGTGCTCGAATACGGCGACGCAAAAAAAGAGCTGTATGGAGGCGAGATCAACACCACAAACAACCGCATGGAAATGACGGCGCTTTTGGCTGCCCTTGACGCTATCAAAAAACCCGGACAAAGGGTGGAGATTTTTTCCGACAGCTCGTATCTTATGGAATGCTTTCGCGAAAGATGGTATGAAAAATGGAGACTCAACGGCTGGAAAACAACGGCGCGCAAGCCCGTTGAAAACAAGGATCTTTGGGAAAAGCTCCTTCAGCATCTTGACCATCATGCGTTTAAATTCTATCGGGTCAAGGGCCATGTGGACCTGAACAGCAAATCCTTGAATTTCGAAAAATTATACGAAAAATTTTTAGAATGGAATGGGCCTGCTTTCAGCATTGAAGATTTTAAATACATTACGGAGATGAACAACAGGGCAGATGCTCTGGCAAATAAGGGGATCGATGAGATCAGAAAGGAAGCAAAATAATGGAAGCACTCTCGAATTGGACATCCTCCGGCGGACTTTCAGTGAAAATCGCCGTCTCAATCGCGGCTTTATTTGCAGCCTGGATCGTAATTAGAGTGATATGCAAAATCATGAAAAAAGCGCTGGATAAAAGCGCTATGGATGCCGTGCTGTATCCTTTCGTGCTGAACACAGCGAAGGTGGTGCTCTGGCTGATGGTGATCCTGACCGTTTTATCTTACCTTGGCGTACCGATGTCCGCCTTCATCACCGCCATCGGCGCGGCTGGCGTAGCCATAGCGCTGGCCTTGAAGGACAGTCTGTCGAATTTTGCAGGCGGTATCCTGATCCTCCTTAGCAAGCCTTTCAAAAAAGGCGATTTTATTGAGGATCTGCAGGTTTCAGGCAAAGTGGAAGCGATCAACATGCTTTATACGACCATCATGACAACGGACAACAAGATCATTACGATGCCCAACGGCAAACTGGCCAATGCAACAGTGATCAATTACACAAAAGAAAACATCCGGCGGGTGGATATGAAATTTCCGGTTTCATACTATTCCGATGTGGTGAAAGTAAAAACGCTTCTCTTGGAAACCGCTGCAAGTTCAGAATATGTCCTGTCTGATCCCGCGCCTTTTGCCGGGGTTTCGAAATATGAAGAAAACGCGGCGCATTTTGACTTGTTTGTCTGGTGCGAGACCCCTAATTACTGGGACGTCAAGTATTCCATCCAGGAAAAGATGAAAAAAGTATTCGAAAACGCCGGCATATCAGTGCCTTCCCCAATCGTTGACGTCCGCATTGCGAGACGCGACATGATCCGATACTGATGAGCCATACTTTTAGGTCAGGAAATCCTTGAAGATCAGCATGATGATATTGTTGTCATACATCTCCTTGGTCAGACTGGACTGATCGATGGCATTATTCAGGGCCTCCGTAATATTCGGATCGGCGATGGCAGTCAACGGCGCTATCAGCGCCAACATGATATAGACCATGATCACGCCCGTTACAAATCCGCCCACAGCTCCCAGGACGCCATCCACAGCTCCGGTCATGCCCTTTCTGTTCCTCTTGGATACCAGTAGAACAAGCAGCCCCAATACCAGTTTGACCACCAGGATGATCATGATGAAACACAGGATCGTGAAAACGATATCTGCAGCTCTTGTTGCAAGAGAGGATGTGACCATGTCTGTGAGATCTCCGATCCCCTCGGCTAACGTCGCCGGCAGACTGTTGAAGGTTTCAGTGACGTGCGCAGCCGAATCCGTAAACTTCGTCAAAAGCTTTTCTCTGATCAGTGTATAAAGCCCTGTTTCATTTGTCAGCCATTCCTGGAGTTTCGGCGTAAGGGCAAAGCCAAGCACCACAGCCACGACCCAGCCACAAGCATGGATCAGCGTGTAAGCCAACCCCTGGGTATAACCCCTCACCATGGACCATAGTACGATCAGTGCGATGAAGATGTCGGGTATGTAGTTGATAATGTTCATATTCATATCTGCTTCCTCTGTTTCGCCTTAGTGCATCTTATAATCTACTATTTACTTGTTATCTCGCTGTCGGCATATCCTAAACATGTGCGCATTTTGCGTTTCCTTTGCCTTTGCTCAATACACAGCTTCTCTATTTATGACGCACCACTTCAAATCGCTCCATGGCATACGTCTCGCCGGGACCGATGCCGGCTTTTCGCAATGCGATCTCAACCTGCTTCTGAGGAGTATCCACACCCTCCAGGTTTGGAAGCAGCAGCCCCTTTTTATATCCGCTCCTTACAATGACACCGTAGCGGACAACATCCAGATCCTCAAGAGAATCGATGGGCTCTGAAGGGCCCAGCACATCTACGCTGTACTCGATGAAGGGAAGCTCTTCGGGACGGACATCGTCAAACCGCGGATCCTCCAGGCCTGCGCTGACGGCGTTGCGAAGGATCTCCTCCAAAACAGAACCTGTTATAGGTCCTGTTGTGCCTATGCACCCCCGAAGCTGCCCGTGCTTTTTAAGAGAAACAAACACTCCGGCCTTCTTATTAAGCATCTCTTCCGGCAGATCCTGTTTCAGCGCATCCTCCTTCAGGGCGGCTTTGCCTGTCAGCACCTTTTTCTCCAAGGAATATCTTGCAAGCCTGACATAGGGATCCTCCCCGGATTTTAACCCTTCGATCCTCGTCTTTTCTTGCTTTTCAAACTGAACATCGAAATGTCTTTGGTCATCCTTGCCTATGATATCGAACCATCCCACTGAATATCCCACTCCGAAAGGGCCTTCGTAGGAAAGGAGTTCAGGCTTCACCGATTTTCCATCCAGCGCTCCTGCCAGGGTCACGATAGCCCGATAGCCGCACTCCCCTGCCGCCTCGCAAAAATTCGGATCCAGGGAAAGCAGCCTTCCGAAATCCCCAGTGGCGATAATGTCACAAATCTCTTTGTCAAATACCCCGCCCTCCGGCGCATAGCTATACGGTCCATCATCGGTAAGCCTGTGAGACAGATCTCCGCTGGCGATGAAAACCATCCTTCTTCCAAGAAGCTCGGCTGTTTCGGCTATGCATTTGCCGAACCTGTAATGCTCGGAAACGGACATCCCCGAAAGGCCGATGCGCACAAGCTTGTAGTTGGAATACGCTTCGTTCAAAAAATAAAGAGGCACCAGGGTGGCATGATCAAGACTGCTGTCTCGCTGACCTTCTGTGCCCGCCATAATGCCCTGCCTGATAGCGGCTGACGAGAGGGCCGTCACAAATTCTATATCATAATTTGCTTCAAACCATTTGCCTCGTTTCACGCCGAATCCGGAAAAATCTCCACCGGCTGATTTGCCCGGTGAAATATGAAAATAATCCTGATACATGACCGAATGCGGAGACATGATCACGACGGTCTCCGGCTTTAGTGCGGCTATCCTGCTCATGACTTCCCGATAAGAGTCAATTGTCTTTTGGATCTCCCTTTCACGCCCTCCTCCCACTTCGTGAACGATGAGAGGCGGATGGGGAACAACGCAAGCTGCCAATATGGACATATCTACACCCCTTTCACTCTGCCGCCGGCCTCCTTGATGGATTCCATGGCCAATACTTCCAATGGGTCCACAAAAGTATCCCCGAGTGTACGTATCCTGTGAGAAACTGCCGAAAGCTCCGTACAGCCAAGAATAAATACTGTGGCTCCCTTTTCTTTCATTTCCTCTATTGCCGCTTCTATGCCGGCCAGGCTCATGTCAAGAACCCCTGATTTTACACCTTTGTAGATCAACTCCATCACGTCGGGCTGGTGCTGATCGGGTTTGACGACTTGAATTCCGTGTTTTTCAAAATATCTTTCATAGGCTCCCGAACGGCAGGTCCCATCCGTTGCCAGTACCCCCGCGGTCTGCCCGGCAAATGCGTTCGCAACAAATTTCGCCGTCTCTTCCATCATATTGATAAAGGGGATCTTGGTGGTGGCTTCGATCTCCTCGATGATATGATGGGCCGTGTTGCACGGCATGATCAGGAAATCACAGCCGGCCGCTTCCAGTCTTCTTATTGAGTTGACGATCTCCGGAAGGGGCGATTCGCCTTCTCCGAGGATATAAGCAGTTCGGTCAGGGATTTTCGGGTTGCTGTCGACCACGATGTGCAAATGGTCCTGATCCTTAGCCGCTTCGGTCATATTCGTTATTTTCAGATAAAGGTCTGCTGTGGCCAAAGGCCCCATGCCGCCTATGATTCCGATGGTTTTCATAAGAGCCTTTCCATATTGTTTTCGATTTGTTTTATATATATACCAAAATAGCAGCATTGTCAAACAAGGCTACTATTTTCAGGCAGTTAGTGATCTGTTTGTAAGCCCGGCGCGGGCAGTTCCGTTTAAAGGATGCCGAGAAGCTGCATTACCAGAGTCCAGAGAAATACAGATAGGATCGCGAAGCTTGAAGTATAAACCACGATCTGGCTGGCCAGCACCGAATCCGCTCCGAGTTGACGTGCCAGGGAGAAGCTGGCAACGGCGGTTGGGACCCCGAAGGTAACATACAGGATCACCGTTTCATACCACTCAAACCCAAGGAGCATGGTGGTCCCGATCACAATAGCCGGTAATACGATCAGGCGGATGATGGTCACCCAGACGACTTCTTTCAGGTATCCCTTCGTTTTAGTGAAGCTGAAGGACGCACCCAGCAGGAACAGAGCCAGAGGAGTGGCGACCTTCGATAAGGATATGACACCGTCCATGATCACCATCGGTATTTTAATTTCGGTCAAAACCAGAGTCACACCGATGGCTGTAACAATGATGAGTGGGTTGGTAATGATGCTTTTCACCAGCCCGTTTTTTTCGGCGGCAGCCCTTTTAAAGGACTCCAGGGCGATAATGGAGAAGGCGTTGTACATCGGCACTGCATAGGCCACGATGATGGCCATCAGGCCGAGATATTTTTCACCGATCAGTGAAACCACCACAGGGAACCCGAAATAGACTTCATTGCCTCTTATCAGTCCTTGGATGATCACCCCGCAACGCTCTCTTTTCTTCTCAAAGAGAGGGACCATCAGAAAGGATAAAACAAACAATAAAGTCGTTCCAGCAACCGAATACAGAACAAGACGGAAGTTGAAAACCTCCGTCAAATCCGTCTCGTATATGCTGACAAACAATATGGCCGGGAGGAATATCCAGTAAACCAGCCGGTTTACCGCACTGACGCCCGCCTCGTCAATCAATTTGACCCTTCTGGCCAGGTAGCCCACCGCCATGGCGATGAACAGTGGCACAACGACCTTAAGGCCAAGTAAAATCATTTCCAATTATATCTGCTCCATCGTCGGTGAATTCAAATCATGCTTGATGCGGTCCTTTTCTTCGGCCCGTTTTGCGTCGTTCCAATGATCCATGGTCCCTACCAGATATCCGGTGATCCTTCTGATACGTTCAAAAGGCACCTTTTCGAAGGTGTAATGCAGGTCTACAAAGTCATCATCCGCATTGATGTCCAGCGACTCGAGTTTTCTGCCGTACTTTTCCTGCAAATAATTTACATATGCCTGCTCTTCGCGGGCGTCTACATTACTGCTGATCGCGATTCCCATTTTCATGCTTCCTTTCAATGTTTTTATTCATGTTTCTATATAGCCATAAAACACAACCTGTAAACATTTCACACAAAATATTGTACACCTGTACGCTATATATTGTATAGGGCGATTTCAAAAAATACACAAAAAAACGCACTCGAAGCCTATCAAAAGAACGCGTTTTCCCGCTCCATACGGAGCGATCGGCAGAGAATCGATTTTAGCCGGTTTAAATCTCTGCAGAATTGATGTAAAAATCGCCACTTGAGTAATCCACTGTGCTTATGGTATTATTAGTAAACCAGCTATCAGCAAGCCCAAAGGGCAGCCTGCTCCCGTAGCTCAGGGGATAGAGCGTCGGTTTCCGAAGCCGTGCGTCGTGTGTTCGAATCACATCGGGGGCACCATTTATCAATGATTGTTTAGAAATATTTAGAAATGTATGGAAAGGAAGACCGTCATGAAAAAGCTGATCAAGAACAATGTCTATTGGTTGGGCAAGGTGGACTGGGATCTTAGGAAATTCCACGGAGATGAGCTGAGCACCGGCCGAGGCAGCAGCTATAACTCCTATCTGGTCCAGGAAGAAAAGAACGTTCTTATCGATACGGTCTGGATGCCGTACGACAATGAGTTTATAGCTAATCTGGCCGGCGAGATCGATCTGAATAAAATAGATTATATCATCGTAAATCATTCCGAAGTGGACCACAGCGGATCCCTTCCGGAGCTAATGAAGTTGATCCCTGACACACCTATATACTGCACAGCCAACGGCGCGAAGTTATTGAAGGGCCATTATCATCAGGACTGGAATTTCAATATCGTAAAAACAGGCGACCGTCTGGAGATCGGAAACGGCAAGGAGCTGGTATTCGTTGAGATGCAGATGCTTCACTGGCCGGACAGCATGGCAACTTATCTGACAAAGGATAATATCCTTTTCAGCAACGATGCCTTCGGACAGCATTTAGCAACGGAAAACCTTTTCAATGACAAGGTGGATCCATGCGAACTATTCAGCGAGGCTATCAAGTACTACGCTAACATTCTGACGCCATTTAGTTCGGTGCTAAGGAAGAAGCTGCAGGAGATCATTTCATTTGGCTTGACCATCGACATTATCGCCACCAGCCATGGCGTGATCTGGCGGGATAATCCGATGCAGATCGTGGAGAAATATGCACTCTGGGCCAACGATTACCAGGAGGATCAAATAACCATCGTTTATGATACCATGTGGAACGGCACCAAAAAAATCGCAGAAAGGATCGTCGAAGGCATTCTGAAAGCAAGTCCGGATACGACCGTAAAAATCTTCCATATTGCAAGAAGCGACCACAACGATGTCATTACTGAAGTTTTCAAATCAAAGATGGTGGTCATGGGCTCACCAACCCTCAATAACAATATCCTGCCGGAGATAGTGGGCTTTATCAGCAATATGAAAGGCCTTAAGTTCAAGAACAAGAAGGCAGCGGCTTTTGGTTGTTACGGCTGGAGCGGCGAGTCAGTGAAACAGATGAACGAACTCATGGGAAGCGCCGGATTCGAAGTGATCAATGAAGGATTCAGAAATCTGTGGAATCCGGATGAGGACCAGCTGGCAAAAGCCGTGGAATTCGGTGAACAACTCGGCAAGCTATAGTAAAAGAAATTGATTCAATAGGAAAAAGGAGGACAAGAAATGGGTAAATACGTTTGTGCGATTTGTGGTTACATTTATGATCCTGCACTGGGTGATTCCGAAGGCGGAATAGCTCCGGGCACAGCTTTTGCAGACCTTCCTGCCGATTGGGTATGCCCTGAATGCGGCGCTAGCAAAGAAGAATTCGTAGCAGAATAGGGATTCTAAGACACTTTGAGAGAGTGCGAAAAATACATCCCCGCGGGGCTGAAGATGTTCAGCATCGCGGGGTTTTAACAACAAAAACCATGCTTGAAAACCGTGTGGTGTTTGTGTTATTATAATTAGGTTGATATGCTCCCGTAGCTCAGGGGATAGAGCGTCGGTTTCCTAAACCGTGCGTCGTATGTTCGAATCATATCGGGAGTGCCACAATAAAGTCCTGCAATCACTTGATTGCAGGGCTTGTGTTTTAGTGGCAGTCTTTTATTTTTTTGTGATTTGTCGCCAGTTTGTCGCCAATATTTTTAAGGATGTTCACGAACTATCTTTTGTGAATTCGTTTTGTAGCGTTTTCGTCATTTAGCATCATGTAAAAACATCCACATTCCTATTTACAAGCCAGAATAATCATGCTAATATTTATACTATTAGATAACTGTCTAAATATATATAGCCAGTCTTGTTGCGATTACAAATACTGCTTACCGGGGAGGTGAGACCATGTCCAATCAGAACCATGTGTTCAAAGCGCTTTCCGACCCTACGAGAAGGAAAATACTGCAACTGCTGAAAGAGAATGATCTTACGGCGGGAGAAATATCCGATTATTTCAATATATCAAAGCCCAGCATCAGCCATCATCTGAACATTTTAAAACAGGCAGATCTGGTGATGGATGAAAGACGTGGGCAGAATATCATATATTCCCTGAATACTACGGTTTTCCAGGACGTTATGAGTTTTTTTCTTAATCTGATTGATAAAGAGGGGGATGAATAATAATGTTCCATATATTGAAAAAAGACTGGCCGATTATCCTGATACTGTTTTTCACTTTGCTGGCTGCAATCCTTGTATATCCGCATATGCCGGACAGAGTGCCAATGCACTGGAATATCAAAGGTGAAGTGGATTCCTACGGATCCAGGTTTTCCGGCACCTTTCTGCTCCCGCTGATGAATATCGGCATGTATGCATTATTTCTGGTCTTGCCAAAGTTGGATCCGAAAAAAGAGAACTATGATAAGTTCAAAAGTTCCTACCAAGTCATCAAATACGCGTTGATCATATTCATGAGTATGATTTATCTATTTGTGGTTTTAGCTTCTTTGGGTTATCCCATCAATATCGGGAAGGTGGTTCCTGCCGGTGTTTCGATCCTGTTCATTATACTGGGCAACGTCATGAGCCGTGTCAAGTTCAACTATTTTGTAGGATTCAGGCTTCCGTGGACTTTAGCCAATGAAGAGGTCTGGACAAAGACCCATCGTCTGGGCGCAAAGCTTATGGTTTCAGGTGGCTTTGTCGCTTTGATCGGCTCGCTCCTGGCCAATGGCACTATGTCATTTGCAATAATGATGGCTGCCATATTTATTCCCATCATCTTCACGACGATTTATTCATATGTCATTTTTCATAAGATTGCTAAATAACAACAGCTAACTGCTTTTCCAAACCGGAAGTTCAGCTTGTATCCCTTTTCTAATTGGTATGACCCCGCAGAAACGATCCAAAATGTGTTAGAGTTAGTTTGAAAAAAGGTGATGTTCAACCCATGCCTGTTTTGTATTAGCCGAGCCACAAATAAATAAGCTTGTTCTTAAACAGCTATAGCAATGAGGGGTGGTCAAAATATAATCCGAACTCCGAAAAATATTTTTTGATTTTTAGAGTGCTTTATTAAGACAAAGCGTGTTGCCAGCATCTTTCTAAAGATCGTCAATCATTTGAAAGTATTTCCTTCATGGTTTACTCTAAACAGAATTAATACACGCTATAAAAAAAAGAACATCTGTTTTCACATTATTTAGTGGTTCATTAGTGGTTTATTTTTATTATACATGCATGCACAGTATAAGACGCTATTTGTTTTTTGAGTTAGAAACGTTCGAATATGAGTCATCGTAATATGTCTTTAAACAGTGTTTTACACCTCATGACGCATTCCTAAACCGTGCGTCGTATGTTCGAATCATATCGGGAGTGCCACTGAAAAGCTTTGCAAATTGAATATTTGCCGGGCTTTTTATTTGCATATGCAATTATCATGAAATGTGTTTTGGGCATATTTTGTCCTGCTTGAATGAATTGAGCATAGATGAAACAGCTATATTACCAGTGCAATATTTCATTCCAGTTGGCCCGTTCTTTATGATTTACACTAACATCCTTAAGAACTACCTTTTCAAACTTGGATAATTCTTTTTGAATTTCCTTTACCAGCTTTAGAATATCTCTGTTTTTTGTTGTCGATGTCCCTCGGATGAATTCACATAAGGCTGCATCATTAACAATAATGGTTATTTCTTTTTTCTTATATTTTTCTAATTCTTTTAAGAGCCTTAACAATGCGACTTCTCCTACTATTGCCGGCTTCTTATATTCCAGTATTATAGATTCTTTCGATATTAGTTCTTGGTCTTCATATATGCAGAATCGAACTTCTATATCCTCACCTTCATACAAGGATGAAATTCCTGCTAGATATGCTTTAATCATTTTAGTCCCTCCCATTTGTATACTTATGGAGCACTTCCTCAACAAGTCTTTCATATTTTTGTACAAGTATCAACATACTATCATTAAGTCAAACAAAATTATATAAGGGGAACTACTTGCCAGTCTACATTTTTGTTTGGATGCCCAGTGAAGTCAGAACACTGTTGACGTCGCGGGTATAGGTACCGTCCTCCAGCTGCACCAGCGGGAAGCCAATGGAACCGCTGCCTCTCACACTGTCATAGAGAGGGGAGGTGTCACGTAGGGTTATGAAATCCTTCAGAAGTCCGATAGAACCGGTCACATTGACGAAGTTTGGCATCACGCCGTTCTCGGTTAGGATGGTCAGAAAACGCAGGGTCCGAGGGCACACGTTGCTACCGTAAACAGTAATCACCATTGCGGTATCTCCTTTCGTTCTGGGGTTTCCTTATTATAGCGCAGGGCTTTTTCGGGTGTCAAGGCGCGGCGGATTTCCATCGTTTAAAATACAATTTTCATAAACTTTATAATGAAATAATATTCTGCTCTTGCGCCAACTCATAAGGGGTATATATACTCCATAGTTAATATGCATTGAGGAGGAATGGTTATGCATCCATTTTATGGTCAGAACAGCCGGTTTTTTAGCAAGATAGAGCAGTCATCGGATCAGGAGAAAAACTGGTGGGTGGGTATTGTATCCATAGCAATGTACCTGACTTTCTGGACCGCTGCATTGGTGATAGTTGCAAGAACGGCAAAAAAATATATTACAAACGCTGACCGACCCTGGGGTGAGAAGGACCCGGCAATAATGATTACTCGCCGAAGATATGCCAAGGGTAAAATCGACGCAAAGGAGTTCAAAAAAAGAATGGCAGACCTGCAGTGAAATCGCGATCACAAATTTTTAGGAGGTGTTTTTATGCTGCTTACATCCCTGATGAGAGTTATACTTACACGTTCCTTCAAGCCTTTTGTTTTCGATAAAAGGTATACGAATGATTTGAAATTTGAAGCCCTCGATGATCTTGGGCTGTATGTTCATATACCCTTCTGCAGGTCCATTTGCAGTTTTTGCCCTTACTGTAAGGAAATCTACAAAAAACAGCGGGCAGATGACTACAAAATCGCGCTGTTAAAAGAAATAGAACTTGCATGCAGAAATATGAAAGGCAGGAAAACGGCAACGAGCCTTTATTTTGGCGGAGGCACGCCGGCCATGATGATCGATGATCTGAAGGACATCATCGATAAACTGAAAGAGTATTTCATCCTATCGGGCGGTGTAGGAGTGGAGCTGCATCCTTTCGACATCACAGAGGAGAATCTGTTGAAATTAAAAACAGCCGGTGTCACCATGGTTAGCCTGGGTATCCAATCTTTCAACAAGGAATGCCTCGGCAAACTCGGCAGAAGCGTAACGTCATTCAAGGAAAAGATCAAACTCGCGGCCGGCTTTGAATTTGACGCCGTAGACGTGGATCTGATATTTGCGATCCCGGGGCAGACTGACAAAATCTTGGAAAATGATATAAAAACAGCATTCGAATGCGGGGCCACCCAGGTCTCCACATATCCGTTCATTGATTTCACATTTGCCGACAACGAGTATAAACCGATGTCTAAAAAAGTGAAGAGGCGGATGTTGAGAAACCTCAATCGATTTTGCAGACAAATCAACATTGAGAGAACCTCGGTATGGACATTTGCAAAGCCCGGCGCAGAAAAATACTCCTCCGTGACACGGGACGCGTTTCTAGGCTTTGGCGTATCGGCTACGTCACTTCTTAGGACAAGCTTTAAAATAAACACGTTTTCCATCGACGGTTACATCGCGCGGGTAAATAAAGGCCAGTTGCCCACATCATTGACCTTGAGGTTTACAAGACGCCAGAGAGCTGTTTACTATATGTTCTGGGGTGCATACTCAACGAAAATCGATAGAGATAAATTCGAAAAGATTGTGGGGGCGCCACTTCGGAAGATGTTTGGACTGGAACTTGATCTTGCAGAGAAAGCCGGTTTGGTAAAAAGGAAAGGCAACGACTATGAAATTACAGAAATGGGATCTTTAATATACCATGACATCGAACAGGTTTATACAACGGCTTATATTGATAAAATGTGGAATCTTTTGAGAAATGTTCCTTTCCCGAACAAGATGATCCTGAGATAATCCCTTCCCAATCCATGCGCCGTATGTTCGAATCATATAGGAAGTCCCTCGAAAATCCATCAAATTGAATACTTACTGAGTGATTGACGCCTAAGTTTTTCTGAATTTTTTTCTCTGCATCACCCATTCGTAAACTACATAATTGCTGGTATTCATGTTATCTTGGATATAGAAACGAACTCCATGGCGAATATTCAAATTCGAAATTAACGGCCGGCGCTAATAACTCTCAGTCATTTTTTTAAGCATTTCCCGAACGGAGGGCTCCTTGCTCACACTTGTCAGCACAACCAGATAGTCGCCTGCTTTAATTTTCGTCATGCCATTTGGAGTAATATCCTTACCATGGCGCCGTATTGCGATCACCAAGCTTCCTAAAGGAAGTCCGATATCCTTTAAATGATGATCTTCAATCATCGAACCGTGATGAACAACAATTTCAAGCGTGATTTTTCTGGAATTGTCATTTTCATCATCTCCGATTATGCTGTCGTTAAGTTGCCTTTCCAATAATGATTCATAAATAGGTTTGCTTTTTAATACATCCGCGGTAACATAAGCGATAATTGATATAGTAGTGAGAGGCAACAGATGATTGAAAGAACCGGTCATTTCGGTCAGAAGAACAACACCGGTAATCGGCGCTTTGACAATGGAAGCAAAAAAACCGGCCATGGCTAAAACAACAAAGTTGTAAAATAAATCAGGATCAATTCCCACCGCAATAATTGCCGCATTGCCAAACAACCCGCCAATAAGTGCACCAATAACAAGAAGTGGGAAAAAGATACCGCCCGGCGCTCCGGAGCCAAAACTTATCATAGAAAACAAGAACTTGATCAAGAGCACCAATACGAACCATTGCATACTTTTACTTGAACTTAAGCCGTCAATAATATGACTGCCGCCACCTAATACTATTGGAAAAGTAAGGCCCATAATACCAGCTATAAGGAATGGAATAACAGGTTTAAAATGACTGTTGACAGAAAATATTTTTTTGTAAAGAGCAATGGTTTTTAGCAGCGTGAAGTTATATACCGCACCAGAGAGGCCAACAAGTATACCCAGTAAAGCAATCAGCCAGTAAAGCTTGAGTGGTATAGTATCATTCAAGGTAAAGTTAAATACCGGCTTTAATCCAAAGAATATTGTTGAAATAAAATCTGCTGTCACAGCCGAGGTGATTGTAGCTAATAATATGGTCGGAG
>CALBZG010000154.1 GCA_937889655.1 uncultured Clostridia bacterium | reverse complement strand
GCATTGAAAGCTTTCTCGATCACTGTCATGAAAGGTCCGATATGAACGGTTACAGAAGCAGCTAAATCTGCATCTGCTGCTACACCTTCTTCATTGAGCGCAATGCCCTTGACTTCTTCAACGGTTTTGCCTACTACATAATCCGAAAAAGCAGCTGCCTGTTCATTCCACTCTTTGCCGATCGATGATGCCTTGACCATGCCGTATGCTGCTCCCAGTTCGTTCTTTGTCTGGAATGGACCAGCCAGATCAGTAGTGATGGTGCCGGTAGCATCAAAGTTGATGTTGGTCTGAGAAGCATCGATGATGCAACTGGTAATGACACCGTCTGCATTGAATGTTACCACCGCATAATTGGAATATGCCTGAGCCACTCCAGGTGCTGCAGCTGTAGCATCTGTAGATTTCGCAACTGTCGTGAGAACGCCGATGCCGATTTTGTCATCTGCCGCTGCGCCCTTATCAACTGCGTTAGCTACAGCTTTTTCAATAGCATTGATGTAAGGGGTAACATGAATGGTAACAGACGAAGTCAAATCTTCTGCTGTAGGAACACCTTCTGCATCAACAGCTATTCCCTTCACTTCCTCTACAGTTTTGCCGATTACATAATCTGCAAAAGCTGTTGCCTGTTCGTTCCACTCTTTGCCTATGGAAGAAGCTTTAACCATACCGTAATCTCCGGCTAATTCAAGCTTTCCAACAAATTCACTATCAAGCGGGGTTACGATCTTTCCTTCTTTCGAGAAATTGATATTTGTTTGGGCCGCATCGATAACGCAATTCGTTATAACTCCTGTCTCATCGACAGTAACTGCGATAATGTTTGAATACGCCTGGGCAAGGCCATCCTTTTCTCCTGCATTTACTGACTTGTCCGCTGTAGTAATTACAGCCATACCAGTCTTGACCGTTGCTGCTTCTGGTTCTTCTGTCGGTTCTGGAGTGCCTCCGCAAGCCGCAAAAGCAAACATTGCCATAACAAGGACCATAAATAATGCTAGTTTCTTTCTCATATTCTCCTCCTGAGTTTTATATATTTTTACTACTATTTATATTAAACCTGCTATTAAGCCGGCATAATATCGAATCTATTAGTTTCCAACTACTATATTATACCCCTATCACCTGTTATTAACACAACATGTAGTTGTGCATCAAAAATTGTAATGGTTTATCCCAGGAACCCGCTGATGAAAATCAACAGTGTATTCGTCCCCATAATGATCACATAATTTTTGATTGAAACAATAAATGTCGACTCTTTGTGCTGCTTCTCTTGAAATAAGCTGATATTTCTTTTTACAAAGTATAAATTCAGCAAAGCCGCAAGACATATTGGCGATAAGATTTTCATGATTACCATTAATGTCGTCGCTATATAAGTTATATAGTAAAGACCCGAAAAAACTTGCAGCGATCTGTTCCCCAGATAATATGGCAGTGTATAACGTTTAGCAAGAATGTCTTTTTCAACGTCACAAATATTATTTGCCAGCATAATATTGGCAGTAGTGCAAAAGGGGGCAACAGACAACAATATAACAGAAACCATTGGCGTGATCTCAAGCTGAATATACAATGTTTCCAGGCTTAATCCCAAAGAAATATAGGTTCCCTCGGGCATATTAATATATAAAACCAAAAATGGTATAAAAAACCCATAAAAGAAACCCGATATGATTTCACCCAGGGGCTGCCGTGATATTGGGGCCGGTCCATAGGTGTACAGAACGCCGCACAAGAAACATAAGCTTCCGATCAACAGCACAACGATATCGGTCAGGTAAGCTAAATAAAGTCCCAATACAGAGCTGATGGCTAGCAATACCATTATGATCCTTTTTGCTGTGTCCTTTTCAAACTGCAGCTTTTGATCATTTGTTTTCGAGTCGATATAATTATTGATCGCTGTTGTTGTCAAATCAAACAGAAACATTGAACTAAAAAAAGCCATCGTCGGGAGCCATTGGACTTCCTGGTCCACATAAAACAAATATGCCATCGCCATCATGAATGCGAATATGCTTGTTATTTTAGTCTTAATTTCTACATAATCCAGAAATCTACCTACCAATTCGAGAGGCCCCCCTGAAGCTAGAACGTTCTATATGCCTTATCAACAATAGATATTATCGCGGCTCTTTTATGCCCTGTAAACTCAAATCCATTGATTATAGCCACAGCTTTATCGTAATATTTCTTTGCCAACGCTCTGGTATATTCAAGTCCACCAGCGGCGGATACGGCGGCGTTGATTTCTTCCCTGGCCAGTCTTTGTGCCTTGACACGTTCTCGTAACTCAGGCTTTTTATTGAAAGCATGGATCAAAGGCAAGGTGATCACGTCCTGCTCGTAGTCTGATTGGACCGGCTTCAACGCAATATCTACAGTGGATTCGAAATCCATGCAGTCATCAGTAAGTTGAAAAATCATCCCGACATAATGCCCTAAACGGGCGTATTGTTTGACCGTTTTAGACGGCAGCTCCTTGTCGCTGATTATGGCACCCGCATGGAATGCCGCTTCGAATAATGCCGCTGTTTTCCCGGATATGATTTTCAGATATCGCAAAACAGAAAGGTCATAATTCCCGTTATTGATTTCCTGATCCATCTCCCCCTTGCAGACTCTGCTCATATAATCCGGCACATCTATGCCAACATATTCTTTTTTATTCGATATGGATCCTGCCAATATTAAAGCAAGACACAGCAGATAATCGCCGCAGATAACCGCCGCCCTTTTCCCATATTTTTTCTGTAGGGAAATTTGCCCTCTTCGCATCTCCGCATTATCGATCACATCATCATGGACCAATGTGGCCAGATGTAGAATTTCTATAGATGAGCCCAGCTTCACAGCGTTTTCATGGACACGATCCTGACTATCAAGTGCGCAGGCCAATACGGACATGGCCCGAATATATTTCCCTGAAGACCCTGTCAGATAGCCTGTGTATTCCCGCATGAGAGAAGGAGAGGTGGATAATGCTGCATCCACTTCGCTTTTGACTAAATCAAAGGCATTCTCTATACTATATGTCTGATATTCATTTTCATCGGCAAAGTTCGCATTAATCATGATAAATATATAGCTTTCTTATCAACGGTAATTTTCTCCACCAGACCTTTAAAGCCGGCATCGCATAATAATCCAGTCCAAAAGTCCTTCCTCCCCCAATCAGCACCGCAATTCCGGCGAATATCATCCAGAAGGTCCCAAGATAAAGCCCCGTGGTACATAAGAACATGAATTGAAGAATGATGGAAAATCCGGCAGCTAATGTCGTAAAGAGTCCTCCTATCAGCGCAAGACCTATGGCGACCTCAGCTACGACGATGGCGGATTGCATAAATATCTGAACGCCATCATTTGGAAGGATCCAGCTGTCAACGAACCAATTCATGAGAGGTACATTGAACCTGAACGCAAAATCACCGATAGCGGATTCAATGACGGTTTTCCCGCTGACGAATATCGCCTGGAAAAGTCCCAGAAAATCCCAGTTGAAAATAAGCGTTCCGGCAGTTCCTCCCGCTGCTTCAGCTGTCGCTGCTGTGGCGGCATCCGCAGCCCCTCCGGCGCCTCCATTGATTATGCTGTTGTACCAAGAATTTGCACCGCCAAAGAAATCCGTAAGTTTCGGTTCATTCAGCCAGCCTTCCAATACTTTTTTTATACCTTCAAAGAGCCATACCGCGCCAAGAAAAACCCTCAGAGGGACAAGGAGAAAACTTGGGGTGCGATTCGAAAAATGTCCGCCTACGAAGCTGCGGCAATTTCGTATCGTGAAAAATTCATGCTTCATATAGGTCCACACTTTGTTCCAGCCGAGAACCTGTATGAAGTAGAGGATATTGATAAAATGCTTTGTGAACATGGCCAGGAAAGACGGAAGGTTGATCATATGATTTCGTGTCCCGACACGTGCAACGCCGTAACGGCCTCCAACGCATACCATGAACCCATGGAAAACAGGCTTGTATTCATGCATAGTGCCGGATCCTGTGATCGCGCATGCTATATTATGGGCTGCGATTTCTGAACTTTGTTCACAGTTTTCAACAACCTGAGGGACAGGTTTTTCTTCGCCTTCAGGAATATAAAGCATATTATCTCCGATAACATAGACATTCTCATTATCAACGGAGCGAAGATACGGATCGATTTTAATGCGGTTTCTTGCAGCTGCTTCTAGGACCTTCGCAGCCTCACCGGTTATATCAGCGCTTTCTATTCCGGCACCCCAAATCACTGTTGACGCCGCATGACGGGTAATGACATCATTTTTCTTGGTTTCAACATAATCCGGGCCAATGGATACTACATTGGTTCCAAGCATGGTATGGACGCCCATCTTTTTAAGGCGTTTCTCGACTTTGACTGACAATTCTGCCGGCAGATTTGGGATGGTTCTTTCCAGTACATCAATGATAGTCAAATTGACGTCATCACGATGGATTTCAAATTTATCACAAATAATAGGCAGATATTCGGCTATTTCTCCTGCCAGCTCAACTCCGGTAAACCCTGCTCCCACCACATAGATGGAAAGAAGCTTTTTCCTCTCATCGTCATCGGCTATCCTGCACGCTATTCTGAAAAGGTTGATCAGATGCTGCCTGATTTTAATGGCGTCATCATACGACCAGAGTTTAAATGAATGTTCTTCCGCTCCGGGCGTTCCAAAAAATGTTGGCTTAGATCCCGCGCTTAGAACCAAATAATCATATTCGTAATTACGCGCTTTGCCTATGGCCAGTTTTTTTTCAAAATCAAAACCTTGGATGGTATCCAATTTTACATCCACTTTCCGGCCGGCAAAAACTTTTTTCAAGCTCACCCTTATACTGTCCTCATCGACTCTATTTGCCGCAACTTCATGAAGTTCGGTAAGCATGGCATGGAACGGATTCTTATCGATGATCGTAATATTTACTTCGTCATTCTTTTTGAATCTTTTCGCGAGCTTTTTGGCGGTCAGGATCCCCGCATATCCTGCCCCTACGATAACTATATTTTTCCCCATAACGGCCTCCTGATATTTATTGCGATCCATAAAAATGTCAAACAACTGATTCAACTTGCATGAATACTAATTACCCACAATTTCTATAGGTTAAACATTCATTATCATTTTGCATTACATCCATTTTGAGTCGCCCGACTGACCATCATAGCCAGGATGGTTGTCAAATCTCACAACGCCGACCTGAAGCCTCCCGGCAACAGCCTGTGTAACCATGGCATGACCGATTGTGCCAAAGCCTCCGCAAAGTTCAATCATCAGCGCTCCCTCATCCGCAAGTTTTACTGCTTCTTTACACGCCATATCATAATTCGATACGCCCACAGTGATCATTTCTCCCGTACCCAAATCAATTGTGGATCTGACAGGTTCTTTAACAGAGCCGTTGACAAACATGAAGCATACTTTTCTTTTCATTTTTTTCTCCTTCTTTTTAACTCTCAGTTACACGCAACTCATTGTTACATGAATTGGCATAATAAAATAGGTATAAAAATTGCCGGCATGAGATTCATGATCTTTATTTTTGTCAAGCCCATCATGTTAAGGGATATCGCAATGATGAGCAACGATCCAACACATGTCATTTCGCCTATAATATATTCCGAAAGATATGGTGCTGCAAAACCGGATATCATAACGATCAGGCCTTCATAAATAAAAACCGGGACCGCTGAAATCAAAACGCCAAAACCAAGGGTTGCAGCAAATATAGCTGCTGTTATCCCGTCAATTGCGGATTTCGTAAAAAGTGTTTCATAGTCTTCTGAAAGTCCTGCCTGAAGAGAGCCGACTATGGCCATGGCTCCTATGCAAAACAAGAGTGTGGCTGTTACGAATCCTTCGGCAACTCTTGATTTTTCAGCCTTGTTTCCGTTTGTTTTATTTTTGGCTGTCTTATGTTCGATATTTTCTGCAAAGCGATTGAGCCTTTCATCTAATTTCAAAACATAGCCAATGACAGCGCCAAATAGCATCGAAAGTACTGCTACGAGAGTATTTTCACCGTTGAGCGACCCCGATATGCCGATATACATTACACATAGGGCCATCCCTTTCATGATCAGGTCACCCATGTTTTCGGGTATGCCTTTTTTCAAAAGAAGGCCTGCCGCACCCCCAATTAATATTGCCGCTGCATTCACTATTACTGCTATCATATTCTCGCCAAA
>CALBZG010000153.1 GCA_937889655.1 uncultured Clostridia bacterium | reverse complement strand
GCAAAGATAAGGAAGGCATCGCCAAAGACACAAAATGGGTTTATGAGCTATTCCCAAGACTATATGACCGCAAATGGCAGCTTGCGGGTACGATGTCCGGAGGCGAGCAGCAGATGCTGGCTGTCGGGCGGGCGCTGATGAGCAAGCCGAAGCTCCTGATGATGGATGAACCATCGCTGGGCCTGGCGCCGCTGGTGGTAAAAAGCATATTCGAGATCATCAAGGTGATCAATGCTGCAGGGGTGAATGTTCTGCTGATCGAACAGAACGCAAAAGCTGCCCTTGAAATATCGGATTATGCCTATGTAATGGAAACAGGGGTGATCACTTTGTCGGGCAAGGGGAAGGACCTTCTGGCCAACGACAAAGTCAAGGCGGCATATTTGGGAGAATAACGATCAAATCGCTGCCGGGGAGACGGGCAATGAGAAAAATAAAAAAAATATCTACATTAATATTGATCGTCATGGCGCTTACAGCGATGACTGGCTGTCAGACCCTCAACAATTTCGTTTCTACATGGATCACCCATGAGGCCGTTGAGCGTTCTGTGATCAGGATCGGAGTCTATGAACCGCTGTCCGGCAAGGACAAAGAAGCGGGAGAGCTTGAAAAAATGGGCATCGAATTGGCCCACAAATTGTATCCGACGGTATTGGGCAAGGAAGTGGAGCTTGTTTATGGCGACAACCAATCAGACGTATACGTGGGAGAGACAGTAGCTCAGGATCTGGTGGAAAAAGGGGTCAGCGTGGTGCTCGGAAGCTATGGAAGTGTCAACTCCATGGTGGGGGCGCCTATATTCAGCGAAGCGGAGATCCCGGCCATAGCCATTACAAACACCAATCCGCTGGTGACCAGCAACAACCCGTATTACTTCAGGATCTGCTTTGTGGAGTCATTCCAGGGGATCGCTCTTGCCAAGTATACGGTGGAAAAGCTGGGCATTAATCAAGCCGCCGTACTGATGCCGCGCAATGATGACAGAGCTCAGGCCGTTTCTCAGAAATTCCGGGATAAAATGAGCCAGCTGACGGGAAATCCGGATGCAGTGGCTTTGACGGTAGAGTTTGATTCGGACATTGAGGATTTTACAACGCAACTGACGCGGATCAGAGATTCCGGCATCAAAGTTTGTTTTGTCCCTGCTGAGGTCCACGATTCCATCAGAATACTGAATACCGCTAAACAGATGGATATCAAATGCCTGTTCTTAGGCACGGACGACTGGGAAAATGAAGGCATTCTATATCAGACAGGCGTGGAAGGCGCTGGCAGTATCGCTTTTTCAACCTTGTTTGATGAGGCCGCCGGCACTTCGGAGACGGATAAATTCATGCAAGCGTTCCATGGGGAGTACGGAGCGGAAGCGGTGCCGCAAAATGCCACGGTTTTGGCCTATGATGCTTACCTTCTGGCGATCAAAGCCATACGGGAAGCCGGGACAGCCACCAGAGGAGAGCTGATCGCCAACCAGATCCTGATGCAGCACGAGTTTCAGGGCGCATCCGGCTCCATCAGCTTCAACGAGATCGGAGATCCGACGAAGTCCGTGTCGATCAAGACGATCATCAAAGATGAATTCAAAACGATTTACACGGTAAGGCCGAGCTGGGTGGTGGTATCTCCTGAAGAGTTTGAGAAGATGAAATCAAATACATAACACAAATAACATAAATGATACAATATAAATATTAATATATTCGTTAAAAAATCAAATCACTAAATATCTGGAGGAAGAAAAAATGGAAGATAAAATCAAAGAAGCCATCGAGCAAATCAGACCTTTTCTGCAAAGAGACGGCGGAGACATCGAATTTGTTGAATACACTGACGACAATGTTGTCAAAGTAAGACTGCAGGGTCACTGTGCAGGATGTCCGGGCGCGCGCATGACACTATCCAACGTAGTAGAGAGGATACTGAAGGAATCCTATCCTGAGATCGATCGCGTAGAAGCCGTATAGGATCGCTGATAAGGATGCATCATTCCCTGCAAATAATAAAGGAATTGAAATGAACCTTAAGAAGTTGTTTTTTATATTGCTGGCCATATTGGTTATAGCGAGCGCTTATTTTGGCTACTCGCTATTTTTTACTGGAGACAACTCTGATAATGCTGCGAATCTGCCGGAGGAAACCCCTGCGGAGAATAACATTGTCGATCTGCAGATCCTTTGCGTGGGGGACATCATGTACCACCAGCCCCAGCTCAATTCCGCAAACAACGGCGATGGGACCTACTCATTTGATGAAGAATATAAGTATATCAAGCCATATATCGAAAATGCCGACCTGGCCATCTGCAACCTGGAGACGACCTTTGGCGGAGAGCCATATACCGGATATCCCACCTTCAGCACCCCGGACAACCTGGCGGCAACTCTGAAAACTGTGGGCTTCGATGTGGCGGCCACAGCAAATAATCATGTGAATGACAGGGGTCTTGCGGGCATCGACAGAACTCTGAGCGTATTAACTGCCGAGAATTTTGCCGTGACCGGCAGCAGAAGCGGCGAGGGAATGCCAAGATGGACGGAGTATACGATCAAGGAGGTGCGTGTGGGTGTGCTGGCCTATACCTATCAGACGCCTTCCGCTCCCGGCAGCATTTCCATCAATGGCAATTATATTTCCAATGAGGTGGCAGCAAGGCTCAACACCTTCGGATATGAGGATGTAGATGCAGAAACCGCCAAAATCCAGCAGCAGGTCCTGGACATGAAAAACGCCGGCATAGACGTCGTGGTGCTTTACATGCACTGGGGCGAAGAGTATCAGCTAGCAGCCAATCCGTATCAGCGATATTTCGCGGAGAAGCTGGCTGCGAACCCGGATATAGACGTCATTTTCGGCTCCCATCCACACACACTGCAGGAAATGGAAGCATATAACGAAAGAGTCCCGGTTTATTTCAGCCTGGGGAACTTCATATCCAACCAAAGAACGGAAACTCTGAACAACCGATATACAGAGACCGGAGCCATCGGGCGGGTGGTACTGGAGTATGATCTTGAAAAGAAGAGCACTCTCGGAATCAGCGCCGATGCAGTTCCTACCTGGGTGGAAAAATATTCAAAGGACGGGAAAAACCGCTATTACATCATT
>CALBZG010000152.1 GCA_937889655.1 uncultured Clostridia bacterium | reverse complement strand
AACTTGGCTGTGATCCTTTTCCCAGGTTCCAGTTCAGCGACGGAATCGATAAGCAGCATAGGATCCCTGTGCGGAATAATTTTTTTGATATCGTCCTTGTTTAAAACACTGGTTTTCATCGTCTTATCACCTCGTTGTTATTGTAGCACGAAATGAGCCCATAATAAATAATAGCGACGTGGAATGTCTCCTGCCGGCGATTGGGACAGCCAGTGATTATGTCACATACTTTTGATTTTTTATGGTGTATACGTATCCATTGTGGGTATAATTTTATCATACAAAAAAATTATCAATATTAAGTTAATGTGCAAACAGGAGGAGAACTATGTCAGTATTAACAATAACAAAAGAAAATTTTGAAAACGAAGTTATAAAGTCCGATAAGCCGGTTCTATTAGATTTCTGGGCTTCATGGTGCGGTCCATGCCGTATGGTTTCAC
The DNA here is from genome assembly GCA_937889655.1 of uncultured Clostridia bacterium. GTDB lineage: Bacteria > Bacillota > Clostridia > Peptostreptococcales > Anaerovoracaceae > CALBZG01. The sequence continues at coordinate 2,843 of CALBZG010000152.1, read as the reverse complement.
CCGTTGTCGATGCGATAGCAGATGAAAATCCTTCCATCAAGGTGGGCAAGATCAACGTTGATGAACAACCGGATCTTGCAAGCAAATTTGCGGTTATGAGCATCCCTACCCTTTTAGTTTTTAAAGATGGCAAAATATACAACAAAGCTGTGGGGGCGCTTCCAAAAGACCGTATTCTACAATTGTTGGATTAATTTTTACTTAAGCGGAGGCCCATCATGGCAAATGTAATTATCATCGGCAGAGGTCCTGCCGGCATTTCAGCCGCCCTTTATACAGTACGAGCCGGCATAGATACGACCATCCTGTTCAAAGGTGATAGCTCCTTGATAAAAGCCGGTGAAATCGAGAACTATTATGGATTTGTCGAGCCGATTTCCGGCAAGGACCTTTTGGCCCAGGGCGTATTGCAAGCAACACGCCTGGGTGTAAAATTCCTGGAGGAAGAAGTCGTTGGATTGAGTTTTGAAGATAAGCTGGCAGTGGCAACAGACAGAGGCAAATATACGGCGGATGCCATCATTATAGCGACCGGAACACAACGAAATGTTCCTAAAATAACCGGTATTGATCGGTTCGAAGGCTCTGGTGTAAGTTATTGCGCTGTTTGTGACGGATTTTTTTATCGCGGCAAGGATGTGGGCGTATTGGGCGCCGGTGAATTTGCGGTTCACGAAGCAAGTGAATTGAAGCCTATCGCAGCGTCTGTAACATTATTGACCAATGGCAAGGAAACACCTGCCGGACTTCCTGAAGGCATCACCGTGGACGATCGCGTCATAACGAGTATTGATGGCGAGTTATCCCTTGGGGGTGTAACGTTTGAAGACGGTGAAAAATTATCTATTGCCGGTCTTTTTATCGCGCAAGGCGTTGCCGGAAGCGGTGATCTCGCCAGGAAAATTGGAGCGGAAACCAACGGGACCCGGATCGTTGTCGATGATAAAATGGCAACCAATGTTCCAGGCCTATTCGCTGCAGGAGACTGCACCGGAGGTTTTCTTCAGATATCAAAATCTGTCTACCAGGGTGCAGAAGCGGGGACTTCCGCTGTGAAGTATTGCAGAAGTCTTGCAAAATAATTGGAGTAGGAAAAGGTGGTGATCGTAATGGAGGATGATAGACAAATCATAATAACTATCAGCCGCCAACTTGGAAGCGCCGGAGAATATATCGGGCAACAATTAGCAGAGAAGCTTCAAATTCTCTATCTTGACCGTGAAATAATCGAGCAGGCTGCCAAGCAATTTACACCGGCAAATCTTGATTTAGAAGCTCGGGATGAAAAAGTCCCTTCCTTCTGGAAATCTTTATTCCAGTCCAGCGGTTATATCTCCCAGGACGGCTATATTACGCCACAGATTTTCCCGCAAACTGACCGGGATCTTTATAACGTTGAAACCGACATCATTGAAAGAGTAGCAAAAGATCAATCTGCCGTTATCATTGGCCGCTGCGGATGGCACATTCTGAGAGAGCATCCGAACCATATTAGTATTTTCTTCCATGCGGATCCTGCTTTCAGAAAGAGTTATCTTCAAAAACTTTATCATATTACTGAAGATGCCGCTGAGCAAATGATGAACCAAAGCGATAAAGACAGATCACGATATGTTCGAACCTTTACCGATAACGAAATGCACGATGCAAGACAGTACGATCTGTCCATCAATACAGGCCGAACAAGCCTGGATGATTCTGTTAAAATCATACTGGATTACATCGAGAGCCGGCAAATCAGAAAGTAACAAATCCATAAACTACCATATGCGAACCTGGACATTTACAGCTGATCATATCAAGAGGGGCAGATCACTCTGCCCCTCTTTTTGTGCTTATAACTTTGTTTTTGTCATTTCATACTTGGCTTTGAGCCTCGACTAGTTACATCTCGATTACAGGATAAGTTATAAATGTCCATTCTTCAAAGGTGTCTGCCATCCTGTTATAAAGATGACTGTTGATGGCCTCCTGCATCGCCTCATAATACCATTTGCCTTTTTCAAGATCAGGGAATTGTCTGGCATCCGATAGGATATCATCTGTGTGCACTCTGCGCTGCAGAACATTGTTGACCAATGTCACATACTCCGCTCTCTTTATATACTGATCTGGTTTGAACGTGCCGTCAGGATAACCGTTTACCCATCCTTTCACATAGGCTGAATTGATATACTTCTCTGCCCAGTGTCCGCTGATATCCGAGAATGCGCTTGAAGTGGTGGTCTCGAGATTGTCAAACCTGGATGCGATGACCGCCAGTTCAGCCCTGGTGATCGGGTTGCCCGGCCGGAAAGTTCCATCAGGATATCCTTCTATGATGTTGCCAGTTACTAAAGTAGCTATATGCTTTGTTGACCACCTTGTCTTCTCAACATCCGGGAAGCTGCTGACAGCTGTTCTTATCGTTTCTCTGTATTCGCTCTTAAGAAGCCTGAAGAACACTGCTGCTACCTCTTCTCTTGTCACATTGCCCAAAGGCTTGACCACATTTTCAGGATAGCCCTGGATGTAAGCGATGTGATCCTCTGTTAGTGCGAGTGGCACTTCGTCTTCAGGAATGATGGTGCCACCTCCTCCGCCGCCTGTCTTGCTCCATTGAGCCGTATAAACCGCGCTGCCTGTAACAGTTGTTGCCACCGCTGGGTTCCAGCCAGTGAAATTCACATTAGATGCATTCGCTGTTGCAGCCGGAGGTGTCGGAGTCAGCATTCCGTAAGTAAGTCCGCTGTGCGTTATTGGCGAGAAATTGCCATAATCTCCAGGTAGATATATTACTGTGTAATTCGCGTTCACCGTCACGCTGTCAGGCTCCGAAGTCACCGTTCCGTTCGTGGCGCTGG
>CALBZG010000151.1 GCA_937889655.1 uncultured Clostridia bacterium | reverse complement strand
AAGCATTCCTGCCTTTTGGCATATTTGGTGTTGACTTTTAATAGTTAGTCTAATTAAAGGTAATACTACCCGACAGTTGCCATTGATGGTCCGACTTGATCATTCTTATAAAAATATATACCCGGCCGGATAGTGACTAAAGCACCGATTAAAAGTTACTATGGCTTTTTATCAATTCACCCGTTATACTGTTAGCATCGTAAAAAAATCAGAATGAGGTTTTTTCAATGATATCAGTGTTCTTAAATATCATGAGCGTATTCGCCATTACTTTACTGGGCTTTTCAGCTGTTAAATTCAAATGGCTTCCTATTGAATCCAGTCAATATTTTTCAAAACTGATGATCGATATATGCAGTCCATGCCTGATCGTTTATGCCATGAGTCAGCAGGAATTATCGCCCTCAACAGTATCCATAGTCAAACAGGCCATGCTGCTTATGCTTATTGTGCTGACAATATCCACATTGCTGGCGATCCCTATAGTCAAGCTGATGAAAGTGCCCAAACTGAATCGGGGTGTATACCGTAATCTGCTGGTTTTAACGAACAATGGCTTCATGGGATACCCTCTGGCTTTGGCGGTTTTCGGAGAAAAAGGCATGTTTCTGATGATCATAGCCAACGCCGTATTTACTTTGTTTATGTATTCGGCTGGAGTTTATATCCTGATATATGACCATCATAAAAAATTGAACTTTCTCTATATCCTGCGATCCATCATCTCGCCGCCTGTGATCGCAAGCATAGCAGGACTATTCATCTTTTACTATGGTGTGTCTTTTCCGGCTCCGCTGGAGCATTTTCTGGATTCCGTCGGGGGCATGACGATCCCGCTGTCGATGCTGGTGATCGGCATTCAGCTGTCGCAAAGCAATGCCCGACAGGTGCTGGGGAATCGAACGATGTCCGTAACGATACTTCTCAGACTCATAGTGCTTCCACTGCTCTTTTTTCTGATCCTTATAAAAGCACCAATAGACCCGCTGGTCTTGTGCATCATCGTTTTTGCCATGGCCATGCCATCAGCCGCAGTAACTGTCATGTTGGCTGATCTCCACGGGGCAAATGCCAAATTGGCAGCTGAAGGAGTGTTTCTGACCACACTTTTTTCTTTGATTACGATCCCCGCTGCGGGGATGCTGCTGACCGGCTATTTGCAGATGCTATAAGCAATAAAAATCCCGGATTTTAATGAAACTAATGTTTCTATAAGACCCGGGAAGATCCGTGATAAGCAGATTAATGGCTGCAGCCATGTTCATGGGCATGGCAGAAGTCACCGGAATCCACCAGAGAACCTGACAGCCATTTCTCAACGACCATCTCCACGTCACCGGAACAGCCTCTTAAGACCTGTATTCCGGAGCTGTTTAGAACATTAACAGCCCCCAGGCCCATGTTGCCGGCGATCATAACCTTAACGCCCATTTCTGAAAGAGTCTGGGCTATGTTGGATTTACAGCCGCATCCGGCAGGTGATTCTACCGTTTCTCGCAATAAGATTTTTTTGCTTTCAAAATCCACTGTAAAAACTGTAAAATATTCGCAATGTCCGAAGTGGTCGTCGATATCGTTCTGCCGAGATGGCAATGCAATTTTCATCTTTATTCCTCCTTGAATTATAATTTGGACAAAGCATATTATACTACATTAATGGCATATGTCAATAATTCGATTTGAGATACTTGATTCAGCATGCGATCTGGTTTATCATAAGGATATGTCATTTGAAGAGGGCGGAACATGTGGGAAATCATTAAAGAGTCCATTGTAGATTCTATTAAGATGCTTCCTTTTTTAATGGGGGCTTATGTGCTGATTGAATATCTGCAACAAGGAGCCGGCCAAAAGATGAGAGCTTTTCTCGGGAACCTGAAAACCCTGGGCCCTGTGGGAGGCGCTTTGCTGGGATTGATACCTCAGTGCGGTTTTTCTGTGGCCTCCGCCAATTTTTATGGAAAGAATCTGATCACGCCGGGCACACTAATAGCGGTTTTTATTGCCACATCAGATGAGGCCATCCCTGTATTTCTTGCCAACCCCGGAAATGGAGGACTGATCGTCAAGCTTCTGGGCATCAAGTTGATTGTGGCAATATGCGCAGGCATAATCATTGATTTGGCCCTCAGATATCTAAAATTAGAGATAGAAAAAGCAGATCTGTCCATGGAAGAGGTCGGAGCGGAAGTTCCTGAATGTGGCTGCGGCAGCAGACATGGGCATAGCATTATAGCGGCAGCCCTTCAGCATAGCATCAAAGTCTTTGCGCTGGTCTTGGCTGTATCTTTTATAATGAATTGCGGACTATACTTCCTCGGAGAGGAACACTTATCAGAAATATTGATGCAGAACAGCATTTTTCAACCATTTCTGGCCGGGCTATTCGGCCTTATACCAAGCTGTGCATCCTCGGTGATCTTAGCAGAACTGTATCTGAAAGGCGGCTTGAGCTTCGGTTCTGTAATGGCGGGACTTTTTACGGGAACCGGCATGGGCCTCATTATTCTATTTAAAGAAAACTCCAGCAAAAGAGAAAGCTTATACATCCTGATGACGCTATTTATCATCGGTGTCTTGTCGGGATTGGCTGCTGACTGGATTTTTTAAGAGCATTTATCGGAAAGGAGCGTAAATGCATATACCTGATAATTACTTAAGCCCGACGACCTGTCTGGTCATGGGTGCTGCCATGGTACCGGTGCTGGCTGTTGCATCAAAAAAAGTCAAGGAAGAACTGAGCCAGGAAAAAATACCCATGCTTGGGATCAGCGCAGCATTTTCATTTATCGTGATGATGTTCAATATCCCTTTACCTGGAGGAACCACCGGGCATGCAGTCGGAGGAACCTTGCTGGCAGTACTGATGGGGCCCTATGCCGCATGCATATCTGTGACCGTGGCGTTACTAATACAAGCATTATTATTCGGTGACGGTGGCATACTGGCTTTCCCTGCAAATTGCTTTAACATGGCCTTCGTAATGCCGTTCATCGGATTTTTTGTTTATAAATTCATTAAAGAAAAAACTGGTACTGAAAAAGGGGCAATCATCGGAATTGCCATAGGCTCATACGTGGGTATTAATTTTGCAGCACTATTTGCAGCGATACAGTTTGGTTTGCAGCCATTGCTTTTTACGAATGAAGCGGGACTGCCGCTATATTGTCCATATCCGTTGTCCGTTTCCATACCGGCTATGATGATACCACATCTGCTGGTGGCGGGGATTGCAGAAGCGTTTTTTACTGTCGCCGTATTTACTTTTATCAAACGCGTTTCTCCGGGATTGATCCATGAAGGAGAAAAGAAAGTAAAGCCTGTTTATGCTTTGTTGGCGGTCCTAGTTTGCCTTTCTCCATTGGGGATTCTGGCTGCGGGCACTGCGTGGGGAGAATGGGGACTGGAAGAAATACAGGACGTCATATCAGGAGGAAAAGCATTAGGCTATATACCGGAAGGAATGAGTACGGGATTCAATTTTAATGCACCTTTGCCGGATTATGCTTTCAACGGGCTGCCTGATACCGCAGGCTATATCCTATCAGCCGCTGCGGGAGTTGCCATTCTGATCATTTTATTCAAAATTATCGGAAGCTTTATCCATGATAAGGCGGGGGGCGGCATTGGATAATCGTTTGGGAAAAATCTCCGGGATCCCGGAATGGATGAAAAATAATGAAAATCATGTGCCTAAAATGGGTAGGGATGCCTTCATAAACAAGAGTATACTATCCCTGTTAAGCGTCATTTCGAAGATCAAAGCCCAGGATACAAGGAAACAATCAAAATATGAAGCTAATATTGTAGTGAAAGTTCTTTTTACTTTTATTTTGGTCGTTATGATATCAGTTTCCAGAAGCTTCTCTTTTATCGCCGCTATCATCGTATATTTGCTTATAAAACTAAGCTTCATGGAAGCGAAGCAAATCATTCAGATTTTGAAAATCAGCCTACTTATGACAGGCTTCACTTTTATTATACTTCTGCCTGCAGCTATTTGGGGGAACAGCTATAGCCTGGTCATGATCCCAGCTAAGGTCTTTGCGACGATCACCGCGGTCAACATTTTGTCCAAAGCCACTAAGTGGAGCAATATTACAAAGGCGCTCAAGTCAGCGTGCGTTCCCGACTTATTCATTCTTGTTTTGGATATTACGATCAAGTATATACTCTTGCTCGGGGAATTGGCACTCCAACTTTTGTATGCCTTAAAGCTACGATCGGTGGGCGTCAACAGAAGCAAGCAGACTTCTCTTGCGGGCATAAGCGCTACAGTTTTTATGAAATCCAAGGAAATGGCAGAAGAAATGTACGATGCGATGCAATGCAGAGGCTTCACAGGAGATTATAGCACTGCTGAAAAATTTAAATGGGCTGCCGTGGACATTCTATATGCAGCTATGAACTGTGCAATAATAGCCGTTTTTATTTATACCGCATTTAACGAAAAGCTGTAAGGAAACCCATATGATTGAAATCAAAGAAGTCCATTATTCGTACTCGGACATCAAAGCCCTAGATAATATCAGTCTGTTCATAAATAAGGGAGAAGCGGTTTCGCTTCTCGGTTCGAATGGCAGCGGTAAATCAACACTGCTGAAGTTGATCAATGGTTTGATTTCACCGGACCGGGGAATATACAAATTCAATGGTGAAGAAATCACTTCAAAAAAGCTTCAGAATCTAGAGTTTTCAAAAGTTTTCCACCGGAGGGTCGGCTTCGTTTTTCAGAATTCCGATACGCAGCTTTTTTGCGGCGACGTCTATGATGAGATCGCTTTCGGCCCGAGGCAAATGGGCATGTCAGAAGAAGACGTGGCTGCAAGAGTGGAGGACTGCTTGGATTTATTGAATCTTCAGAATTTCAGAAATCGGACACCATACCATTTAAGCGGCGGTGAAAAACGCAAAGTGGCCATAGCCAGCGTGCTTTCTATGAATCCGGATGTGTTGACTCTGGACGAACCCATGTCAGGACTTGATCCCAGAACCAGGAGATGGCTTGCTGAATTTCTATGTAAATTGAACGAAACAGGGAAGACATTGATCATATCAACCCATAATCTCGATTTGGTTTCCGAAGTTTCAAATAGAGGCATTTTATTTGACGAAGATCATAGGATCGCCGCTGACAGACCGATCGCCGGGTTGCTGGAAGACATCGAACTTCTTAAGAAAGTAAATTTTGTGGATGATTACTATCATGTTCATACGGGGAATGAACATAAACATTTTCACGATCACAATTATTAATACAAAATACACATGGTGCATTGCCTACGTTTTGGGCTCTGATGATAAATCAAAGAACCCTCCGATGGAACTTTTGAAAGAAGTGCCACAGGAGGGTTTTGTTCATTAGGCCAGGAATGGATTCGTTATTCAGGCTGATAGGCTGATTTTGTGTCGATAGCAACGGTTTTAGTTGTACTGTCCCAAGCGACGTTGAAGTTGAAGGCGGTGCCCAGGTCTCTCAGTTTAAAATAGTTGTAGCCACTGATGTTATAGGCAGTCAGTCGGATTTCGCTATCGTCTTTAAAAATTTTAGAGGTGGAGAGAATGCAAGTTTTCGTTAATCCGCTGCCTTTCAGCAGCTCGCCGCCAATAGGAGTGTACAAGGTGTCGGAGACAAGATTGATCGCGTTCTTTGAAGCATCCCAGGTCACTTCAAATTTTTTCTCAGTATCATTCAAAGCAAAAGCAATATCCCGCAGTTTGAAATAATTGTTTCCATTGATGTTGTATGCATCAAATTCCACGACGGTACCATTTACTGTCACTTTTGCGCTTGTCGGTAAAGCGGTAGCTGTTTCAACGGGTGCCAGCCAGGCATTGGCCTTCCTTGTCTCTTCGATCTCTGATTCAACACTTGCGGGAACTTTATATTCCAATACGGCTGTCGTCAAAGGATCGACGCTGGTCATCACTTCGATCAGATCCCAGGTGTATACGTTTCCCGCTATATCGGTAGCGTTATTGTAAAGCACGTTATAATCCGTAGCGATCGAATAGAACATTTCCGCTCCCGAAGCCTCTAAAAACGCTTTGGCCTGAGCGGCGTCCTCCGGGGTTGTGGTTGCCATTTCCGAATCTTCCGAATCGGTCTCAAGGTCCATTTCAATACGATAAACCCCATTACCCTTTTCGATGAAATTGAAGCCGTCATCTTCATCCATCTGTTTCAAAGCCAGGTATGCGTTATCGAAAGTAGCGAGGATCTTCTCACCTTTGAATGTACCGGTTTCTTTTTCATAAGTCAGAGGTTCGACCTTAACGGTCATTCCATCATAGGTCTCCAGTTCCGAAAAATCGCTGGTCATGGATTCGGATCCCTCCGTGCCCAGCCAGTCTTCATTGTATGCCATCACGACTTCCATGCCACCGGTGTTGTCGCTTTCGATGTTCAAAGCAACTTTGATATCCATACAGCCGGTCAACGATAAAGTCATGACTGCAAGGATAATGATAGAAATGATTTTTTTTCTGTTCATAGCCGCACACCTCACTCAAATTTCAACAATTAATACCAGCTGTAATATGGTTATAGTATATATGGATGCATAAATTTCGTCCATGATTTTTTGTTTCATTGTTAATAGTGTAACAAAAGAGTATTAATATATTATTGATATTTCAAACTGTTTCTTATCATCGGGAAAATGCGAGGAGGAGAGCGATTGACTTGAAGTGTAAGTAATTCTTTCGGAGGCATCCGTCGAACTGGACGTCCAGATCGTAAATTGATTTCCTGGTCAAGGAACAGACGTAGTAATTACAAAAAGAAGAGCGAAATGGAAATACTGAAATAATAGTTTGAGAGAACTGTTGATAAATAAAATTCCAAGGTGGATATATGAAAAAGAAAATAATAGCGGCAGCTGCCGCTTTGGTCTTGATTTTATGCCTGATTTTTATCATTGGCGGGCAGACAGACAACGAAGCAGAATATATTCAGATCCAAACCCGGGATTATGAAGAAAAAGTAGTCGAATCGGGGCAACTCAAACTGGCCAGAGAGACCACACTGATAGCAGGTGTAAGCGCCACTGTTAAAGAACTGGTCATCGCCGAAGGCGACATTGTTTCCGCCGGTTCCATACTAATCAAACTGGACGATTCTGACCAGGTTTTTCAGGTGGAACAAAAAAGAGCCAGTTATTTGGACGCCAATGCACGATATAATCAGATCGTCAATTACGAATACAACGCCGCTAAAGAAGAACTGAACAGATTAACTTCCGTTAAAGAACAGGCGCTGGATTTTTATCAGGATGCTCAGGTCCTTTTTAATGAAGGGGCGTTATCCCAAAATGATCTCAGTCAGGCTAAAACCGCCTATGATACGGCAGCAGCTCAGTGGAACACGGCCAATTTGAAGGTCGCAGCCCTGGCTAATGGAGGAGCCCAGCGAGTCTCCGCATATGAACAGCTTCAGTCTGCAAAAGCGATCTACAACAGCGCTATTAAAGAGGCATCGGACTATCTGGTTTCAGTTCCATGGGATTCAGTTCTACTCAAAGCCTATGTCCAATCGGCTGATCATGTCCAACCTGGTGATCCGCTGGCAGATATCGGCGAAGCCGGAAGTTATTTCGTTACCGTAGAAATTGATGAGAAGTATTTTCCATACGTTAAAAAGGGCAAAACGAAAGCGCTGATATTTATCGGTGATGACAAGGCGAACGGCATGGAAGGGCTCGTTACGGGAGTAACACCTAAAATCAATAAAGATACGGGCACTTTCGAATTGAAAATAAGCGTTCCGTATGAGTTCCCTTATCAAGCCTCGGATCTTACAGTTAATACTGAAATCATATTGAAGCAGATGGAAGACGCTATAGCCATCCCTTCTGTATACCTGACAGAGAATAGTTCCGAAAACAAAACTGCAGAAGACGCGGCGGTCTATGTTTTCATTAACGGGAAGGTTCAACTTCAGGAAATAAAAATACAAAGAGGACCATCTTCCCTGGTATTGGTCACGAAGGGTTTGGCTGATGGCGATATCATTGTGAAACCTTTTTCAGGAATTAAAGACGGGGATGCCGTGAAGTTGAGCGGAAAACCGGTATCCTAAGGAAAGGGGATCTATTGTCATGAGTTTTGAATTGAAACTGGCACTTCGATTTCTGAAAAACGGTAAAATACAAACGACACTGATCATCTGTGGGATTGCCATTGGCGTCGCGGTCCAAATTTTTCTGGGGGCGCTGATCACCAGCCTGCAGGACAATTTGATCGAAAACACGATTGGAAATAGTTCTCACATTACGATACGAGATCCGGACGACACTAAATATTTGGGCAACTGGACTTTGATCGTCGATCAACTATCCAGGGAACAGGACAACATAAAGGCAATTTCGCCTACCATTCAAGGTACAGCCCTCATACGCGGAACAGATAAAAATATTTCCATCCAAATCAAAGGCATTCAGCAAGAGCCTGCAGATATTATCTATGGGATATCCGACAGGCTGATCGAAGGCGATCCTGTCGTTGAAGGAAACAGCATTCTCGTCGGGACAGGGCTGGCGGAAGAATTGGATACCGTTGTAGGAGATACTTTGAAGTTCCTCATGCCCAGCGGTGAAACAGTGCCTTTTGTGATCGGAGGGATATTTGATCTCCAGAATGAATCCGTCAATGAGACCCTGGTGTTCATTGAATTGAAAAGGGCTCAAAAATTATTTAGAAGCGGAAACGGAATCAGCGCGATCGAGATCCAGATACAGGATCCTTTCAACTCTGATTTAATAGCCCGGCAGTGGAGAAATGAATTTTGGGATGTTAGGATCGACCAGTGGCAGGAGCAGAACAAGCAACTTCTAAGCGCCCTATCCAGCCAAAGCAGTTCATCCTATACGATACAATTTTTTGTCATACTAGCAGTGACACTTGGAATAGCCAGCGTATTGGCTGTTTCGGCTGTTCAGAAAACCAAGGAGATCGGCATTTTGAAAGCCATGGGGACCACCAGCAGAAGCGCCAGCATCATATTCGTTTTGCAGGGCCTGATTTTAGGGATCATAGGAGCTGCAGCCGGTGGTGTTCTTGGCATTTTGTTGTTGTACGGATTCAATTCATTCGCAGCAGCAACTTTTACGATCGTTGTCAGGTGGGAAAGCATATTGATTATCACTGGCATCTCGGTGGCAGCGGCAACGCTGGCTTCGGTGATACCCGCCAGGAGATCCGCCAATCTAAATCCGATGGAGGCCATTAAAAATGGATAATGTTTTACTTTCCTGTTCGAATCTGATCAAAGAATATGGAGAAGTCATCAAGACGAGAGCGCTCAACGATGTGAGCCTGACGTTATATGAAGCTGAATTTTCAAGCATAATCGGAGCCTCGGGATGCGGTAAAAGCACTCTTTTAAATCTCATAGGTGCTTTGGACCGGCCAACCGGCGGAAGCCTGAAGTTTCGAAGCCAGGATTATCTCGCGATGAATGAAAGGGAGCTTGCAGCCTTCAGAAACAAGAATATAGGTTTCATATTTCAATTTCACTATTTGCTTCCTGAATTTACGGCTATTGAAAATGTTATGATGCCATGCTGGATCGAGAGCGGTAAGGCGGATCGTAAAAAGGAAAGCAGGGCTAAGGAAATCCTGGAAATCGTGGGGCTTAAAGATAAAATCAATAATCCGGCCAATAATCTTTCCGGGGGACAACAGCAGCGGGTTTCAATCGCCAGGGCCCTGATCAATGAACCCAATCTTGTGCTTGCAGATGAGCCTACCGGCAATCTGGATTCCGACTCCACGGACCAGGTTTATGAATTGTTGCGCCAGATCAACAAAGATATAGGAATATCTTTCCTTATCGTGACCCATGACAGGCACATAGCTGAAAAGTCGGATCGTGTTATTGAAATGGCGGATGGCCGGATCGTCAGGGATTATTTGACGAAAGACCTGACTCCGGATGAGCTGTGGAGAGGCCTTGCCCCTTGTAACTGTAAAGCGATTGAACACTCATGATCAGAGTTAATCCATAAATGCCCTGATAATTAAAAACAGCGCCAACGCCGGTGGAAGGAAGACTGCGACAAACATCGCCATCGGCGGGAAATCCGTGGAAGTAGCTATGCTGATGAACAGTGAATAGCCGTAGACACCGCTCGCAAGCCCGGCGATGCCAAGAATACCTTTGAGCACTTTATGAGAAGTTAGCTTCATCAAAACAAACATCAGGACGATCCCGGCGCCAAAAGCAGCGATTACGGTCATATATTTGGTTTGGGCGATCAGCAGCGCTAAAGCTGAGCATAGTATAAATAACAGGACCCGGCCTGCCATTTGGACCATTTTCTTTCGACGTTCAAAAGTGTCAAGGGGCATGGGTTCATATTTTTCAACCGGGAAATCCTTATAGCGATGCTCGTCTTCCCTGGTAAAAGGAATTTTATATCTATTACAGAAGCCTGACAAACCTGAGATGAAATCTTTCCCTTCTTCGGAAGAGAAAAGGGCTTCGCCTATATGTTTGCCGGTTCCGGCATTGAAAACATGAATGCTTGTTTTACCGTTGGATTCCGAGTAAAAGATCCTTTCTATATCCTTGAATCTTATTTTTGTACGCCCCATTTCAATTTGGTATGCATTGCATTTTAATTTCAAAATTCTGCTCCCTTTTATTCCTCTTCCTTGTATATCCCGTTTTTGCCGCTGTAATGCTCAATATGGTAAAGCAGATCCTTGATAAATTCACGAGCTTCTGTTTCATCTGCATACCAAACATTGGAACGATAGAATCCGAAAGGATTACCTTTTTTGCTATTTTTGTGAGGAACATTCCAGATTCCGTTGTCCCGCTCCGATTCAGGCAGCAAAAGAACATCTTCAGCAGAGGCTATGATATTGTAGAGCTTTTCCTGAACAGTGCCGTCTTCCAGGTTGATCGGTACGGACTGATAATTCCTGAATACAGTAGCATCTTTATACCAGCCCACAACATTGGTCGCACCACCATTTTTATTGGCGCACCAAACCACCAGCACATTATCAATCAGAGCTTCTTTGGTAAAATGGCTGCACCCATTGATATTTTGGATCTTCGTCTGGCTCGATTTCCCGTCTGCCATCGTTTTTGTCTCATAATATCCCAGAAGAAGTTCACTTTCCATATTGCCGGTTTCATCCATCACTGATATTGGCAAGAAGTTCATGGTTTCAAATCCATGTTTGTGATCCGCAGCTATATCTTCAACCGAAACTCCTTCGGCTGCTATTCCTTGATAATACTTCATCCAAGGTACTTTGCAAAATAATATTCTCATGATTGACACCTCCTCAAGTCAGTATTGTACACTAACAATACAATTTTATCCACTGCATTTTGGGGCAACACCATTTACCCGCATGTCATGCTTTCACGGTTTGACGTTAAATGATATAATTTAGATGTAATTGAAATATGCTTAACGGAAAGGTGCATCGGCGATGAATATCCGTCTCTCTGCTGCGGGTCGGGAAGATCTCTCAGCCATCAATAAAATCCAAAAACTTGCATTTAAAGAATCTTTTGATAAATATGGATTTTGCCCAGCCTTTGAATCTGAAGACGAGCATCTTGCTTCTTACTTGGAATGGGCTAGAATATATAAGATTTTGGCCGGGGAAGAATTGGTCGGATCCATATTCATATACAAAGCTGACGAGAATCATTATGAAATAGACAGCATATCCGTCATTCCGGAATATCAAAATTTCGGCATCGGCAGCATCGCCATTACTTTAGTTGAAAGCCGGCATCCCGATGCCAGATTGTGGACACTGGCCACACCTGATTCTGATCTGAGAAACCGGCATTTTTATGAAAAGCTCGGATATGTGGAATATGATGTTGAAGAAATCAACAGCGCCTTGAAGCTGATTCGTTATAAAAAGGAAAAAGCTTTACTCTAAAGCATTTGCGATGGTTGGTACGATCTGCTTTTTTCTTGATACGATGCCCGGCAAATAAACACTGTTCCTCTTTGCTTCCATTCCGAAAGCCTTACCCACTACATCCTTAAGTTTCCCTGCAAAAAACACCTCGGAACCCTGATTCATAATGTCTGTTACCAAAAGCATGATCAAACCGTAATTCCCGTCGGAGCAGAATTTAGACATGGATTCCAAAATCAAATCCTGTATTTCATCAACATTCTTGATATCTATCGTCGTGATTTGACCGATCCCGACCCGGCCTTTCCCAAAAGTGTATTCCTTAAAATCTTTAGTCAGCAGTTCCATAGGGGTTTCCCCTGTCAACGCAGATCCGGCTCTGAACATTTCCATTGCAAAAGCGTCGATATCTATACCGGCTGTTGAGGCGAGCTTTTCCGCCGTGATCTGATCGAGATAGGTGCAAGTGGGAGACTTGAATTTCAGCGTATCAGAAATGATCGCCGCACACATGAGGCCGGACATTTTTCTGGATGGGACGATCCCCGATTCAAAGTAGGAATTGGCCACGATGGTGGAGGTGCAGCCTACCGGATCGTTCTTAAAGAGGATCGGCTTCTCTGTTCTGATATCTCCGATACGGTGATGGTCGATGATTTCCAGTATTTCCGCCTCTTCAATGCCGTCGACAGTCTGGCTCATTTCATTGTGGTCAACTAATATGACTTGTTTCTTATTTTGACCGATGATATGGTAACGGGAAATGAATCCCACGACCCTCATGCCGCTGTCGACTACAGGATAGCTTCGGAATCTTGAGTTCATCATGACCTGCTTGATGTCTTCGACATAATCGTCGGCTTCAAAGGTTATGATGCCGTTTGATGTCATCACGTACCCGACGGGGATGCTCTGGTTGATCAGCCGGGCGATGGTAAAGGTGTCGGACTGTGTAGACATCAGAATGCAATTGTATTTTTTAGCCTCTTCGATAATGAATCCATCCACCATATTGCAGCAAGTCAATATGATGCAGTTGGCGCCCAATTCCATGGATTTTTCAATATTATCCATTCGATTGCCGGTTATGATGATATCACCCTTTTCAATATAGGAATCCAGCTGGGAGTATTCTGCGGAGAGGACGAGAACCCTTCCGGTGGTGTTGAAATTCTCTTGGTTGCCGGCAATGATCGTTGCATTCAGTGTATCTGCTATGTTGTGCAGAGAGGTCTTACTATCCGCAATGATGTTATTATCAATTGCATCCATAT
>CALBZG010000150.1 GCA_937889655.1 uncultured Clostridia bacterium | reverse complement strand
GATAATACCATCGTGTCCGGCATATGTTCTGGCGGTTATTCTGGAAGGGATCCCAAAAGTATGCCCGTCAATTTCAATAACCGAAATGCCGTTGATCTGTCCTATTTGAGATCCTGTCGTTTCGATACGTATATTTTTGAGCTTCATGTCTTCCCGAATCTTTTCTTCTATCCGGTCAAGCCGGTGCTTTTTATCCCGTATCGCCTGTTGCACGTGCATATCTTGAATACACCCAGCGCCGCTGATTTTGGCTGCTTCGGCTGCTTCAAAAACAATATCTGATATTTCGCTCAGTCTTGTGGTCAATTTGTTTTGGTCCTGAGCGGCCCAGGATCCATATTCAACGACTTTGCCAAGGCCAGTGCGGTCAAAGCTTAATAGTTTTTCCTTGTTGCATAACCAGGTTATGTATGAAGCATACATACTGATATTTTCTTGAGTTCTTGGCATCTCCACATCAAAATCGACTTTAACCTTGAATAATTTACGAAAGTCCTCATCGAACTCGTTAAGAAGTTCAAAAATGTAAGGCGTTCCAATGAGAATGATCTTCACATCCAGCGGAATGGATTCCGGTTTCAGACCCACGGTGGGTACCAGGCGGTATTGCTCGCCTATATTCTCCATCATTGCTTGTCCGTATTTCAGTATATTTTTAAGGGTGTTCCAGGAGAATGGTTCATTCATCACATCATTGATCTCAAGAATCAGATAACCTCCGTTTGCTTTATGGATCGCACCGGATTTTATCATCGTCAGATTGGTGCTGATTAGAAAAACCTGGCTTTCATATTCTATTTTACCGAACAGATTATAATAATTCGGAGTAGGTTCGAATATGACAGGCGCTCCTTTTGTTTTTTCATTGTTTACAAACAAATTAACCTTGTATTGAGCAAATAAACCAGCGCCTCTTTCTGTGAGCCCAAATGGCATTCCATTCTCTTCCTGCTCCGCAACTTGAAAGATCTCATGTTTTTCTTCAATATTTTTTAATACAGCATCTAAATAATCCACTATTTTAGGGTATTCACCGTACTTAGACTTCAATTTGTCTATTTGCAGTGCTGCAGCTGCGGCAGTTGTCTTTTGGTCAAGCTCTATAAGATCGTCTCTTACCTGATTGTCCAGCATTTGACTTTCATGGAGTATATCATTCAGTCTTTTCCTGAGTTTTTTGCCTTTTTCATCGATTTCCTTTTGTTCATCCAGCGGCAGCTTCTCATAATCTTCACGGGATATAGGATCGCCATTTTTAATAGGGATCAACATGAAATCCGGAATAACGAAATGTACGTTGAAATTTGCTTCCGCAGCTTCCTGCTTGGAAATCTGAATGAGCTGATCCATTTTCTTTTGAGCTGTCTGAACGATCTCATCTTTTTGCTGGGCATAAGCATCCCCCTCGAATGCTTTGGGTATCGTTATTTTAAGATCTTCAATAAGCTCATCCATGTCGTTTCTGAAAATGCGGCCATGACCAGCCGGAAGAGAAACAGCCAGCGGGTTTTCCGGTTCGTCAAAATTATTGATATAACACCAATCATCAGGAATAGGGCCCTGCAATGCCGCTTGTGAAATAACTGCCCGTGTATAAGCATTCTTTTCAGTACCCTGAGCACCGGATACATAAATATTGTAGCCGCTTGCTTTTATAGAAATGCCAAAATGCAGAGATCGCACCGCCCTATCCTGACCTATACCATTATCAAAAGGGCTGGTTTCGTTGCATGCATCAAAAAATCCCAATTCGTTTTCATAATCGCAAATTCTGCGAAGCTTTTCGACAGGAACCTCCAAATGATCTATGAATGACATGGGCTTCCCCTCCTCTGCCTTATATTTACATATAATTATACCCATCCAGTCGGATTTTACTTATCGCAAAGAATAAATGCAAACATCTCATTCTATCACTATGACTGCAGTTTCGCCTGCCGTATACCAATCATATAAGAACTTGGCGTGAGAGGTATAATTTCGGACGCATCGATGAGAAAGCGGAACAGTGCCTATTGATTTAGAATACTCCTGCATGGCAGGTTCGATTTGGTTGCCGATCGCATCATAAGTAAAATCCACCGGTACCCCATGGACATAGGAACTGGCAGAAAAACGGATCGCATAAGGAGCATATCCCTGTATGTCAGTCGTCCCGTCTGTATAGTATAAAAATTTATCGCGCTTTTCGATGCCGTAGAAAAAACCCACAGGCGTCGGTTGCTGATATTCACCGTCCGCCCCAGTCGTAGCTAAGGTGTACGATATCACTTTCCATCCGTCCGACTTTTTTTCAAAGACCGCTTCATTTTGATTTTTCCGGTCGATGACGATAACTTTCTTCAATGCTGCCGATCCAATCGGTTCAGCCACATATTTGCTTGGTATATAGAAGACTCCGCCACTTCCCAACAACTGGGCCTTCGTATAATCCCCTTCCTTTGCAAGCATACGTATAAGACTCCCGTCGGTAATGTATATAAATTCATTTTTATTATTTAAATCATAGTAACCTGGTGCACTCTGACTTCTCCGGTTCCCAAATCGATCGAAAATCCCTCCGTGATAGAGTGGAGCATAGCCTTTCCTATTCCAGTAATTATTTACATAAGCGACGTCGCCTTTGAGCCATTCATACTCGGCTTTCAGAACTCTGGATAGCATTCCCTCAAGTCTGAATATTCTTTTTGTCACAGAATCTGCGCTCACATATCCGGAATAATTCTTTCCGGAACGATACCAGGTCACATGGTACCAGAGACCATTATTTGAAACAGTTCCTATGTAATCAAGCTTTTCGTTTTTAAGAGGTCTTGCGATCACTTGAGCACTGCTTAGTGGCTCGACTCGCATGGTTGTATTGGTATTTGACAAGAAATAAGTAAATGTTCTTTGATAAAGGCTATATTCCAGATTAAAATCAACAGAAGGATTGTTTATTTTTTCATATTGCCCACCAGGGATCCAAACATTCCCGGAATATCTTTTATCCGTGGTTTTTAAGCCGTTCACATATTTGAATTCATATTCATAATATGGAAAACCCGCGTCATGCCCTTCGTAACGCCATTCCACAATATCCGACTTGCTGATCAATATGAGATTCGACCGGCCGACCCAAACGACATGGTAACCCAGACTTTCGGAAAGGAATCGCAACGGTATCATTGTTGATCCATTGATAAGAGAAGCCGGTACATCGAGAAATTTGAACTCATTATTGACTATAGCACTTGTGCTTCCGATTTGAAAAGAGATAGATGTTTCCGTATCATAGGCATATGCTGTTTTAGTGGAATCGTTCCAGCTCACAGAAAGTTTAAAAGCCTCGAAAATAGCTCTCATCGGGACCATGGTCCTGCCGTTTACGATTAGTGGATCCGTAGTAAACTGAATTTGCGACCCATCGATCAAGACTCGAATTGCTTTGGATTTGGTGTAGTCCACATTTTCAAAGGTATATGAACCTATGGCATTTCCTTCCTTTTCAGCATAGGCAGACTCAATCCGAACGAATTGAATCGTGACCACAAGAACGATGATGATCAATATTGTAGTGGTGCGTTTCAACATAGTTTGGCAATCCTTTATATAATTTATTTTGTTATAAAATCATTTGCTGATTGAAGGCTGATCGAAAAGAGGAAAATCATGTCATTAAATTCCGAGAAAATCCTTCCATAGAGGCAAGTCACGCTTTCCTTGAGCATATCCGGTTTTGTAGCTTTCAGTAAGTTTATCGTAATTTCTCTCACGGCTTGAGACCGGCATCACATCTGGATATACGAGAAAAGCCTTCCCCTCAGCCTCTAGAGCATACAGTTCATCAAGAGTCTGATTATAGATGATGTGACGCTTTAACAAGGCATCAATTACGTTGGGGAAATGTTTGTAATAGGTTTTTAAGAATCTTTGGTGCTTGATCGGCTCTTTTCTGTAGCCTTTCGGACGACTCAATATTACGAAATATTTTTTGAGCCCATCCTTCATGGCAATATCAAGAGGTATACCGCCTCCGATCCCTCCATCGATGTAGACTTTATCGCCGATGACCGTTGGTGGCATAAATATCGGCATAGAGGAAGATGCGCGAACTATTTTCATCAGATCCTTCAGATCTTTTATATCATCTTTAGTATAATACACCATTTCTCCGTTGATGCTATCGAAGGCGCCCATACGAAGTCGAGCCGGATTGGCTGAAAATGTTTTGAAATCAAATGGTAGAGCGGCATCGGGAAGAGGTGTTTCTTCATATATATAATCTGAGCGGAAAAAGCCTTCACCTTTTAAGAAAGATGCCCATCCGCCGAAATTCGGATCTAGAACCAGATCAACAAATGATTTTTTCGATCGCTCTACATCCCTGGAAATATAGTTCACACTGTGGCTGGATCCTGCTGATATGCCTGCAACATAATCAAAATGCAGTTTTTCTTCAAGCAAAGTATTCAAAAAGCCCGCAGTATAACTGGCTCTCATACCGCCACCCTCAAAAATAAGGGCTGTATCTTTAATATTATTGGTTATTTCCTTTATCTGCACATTCATTTTATAATGACTTTCATTCTAAGCATCTCATTCAAATATTAAGCTTTCAATATGGAGATCATATATTCATATTATTAAAAAACCTCCGCTGAATCAATAGAATAAAATTCGCGGGTTCAATAAAAAACCAACAGCACCGGTTTTGCCGATGCCGTTATTTATTGTAACATTTAATATTTGGATGTATTTGGAAACAGTATCATAAAATGACACAATGCACACCCCCTTGTCTAATGTTCAACGTTTTGCAGGCAGGGGGTGTGCATTTTTCAGGGGTGTGCATTTTTGAAAATATGGCTATTTACTTGACTTTCCAACTGTTCAGAGCAATTACTAAAATCAAAAAATCAAGGAGTGATCTGTATGGAGAAGCAACAGGCCAACAACGAAATTTCTTATCGTGTAATAAAAATCGTGCTTTCTACATTGTTATCAGAAGGCTTGCTTAATGATTACGAGTTTGAAGATGCCCGGAGAGAATTAATCGTTAAACTGAAGCCGCCCATAGGAAGCTTAGAATAAGGAGGTCTCGTATTGACGAAAAAAATAATTAAGATAATGGCACTTCCCCAAATACGGGGTTCAGCTACCTTTACAAGCTATATTAGACGAGTTGCTGTATATGCAAGAGTTTCAACCTCCAGCGATGAACAGCTTATGAGCATTGAAGCACAAAAAGATTATTACCCAAAGTACATCGCTTCCCATCCCAATTGGGAATACATGGGGTTATATGCTGACGAGGGCCTTTCAGGTACTTCTAGCAAACGACGTGAAGAATTCAATCGTATGATCGCCGATGCCATCAATGGCAAATTTGATCTTATTATCACCAAATCAGTATCTCGCTTTGCCCGCAATACAGTTGATACACTATCGGCCGTTCGAAAGCTTAAGAATGCCGGTGTTGAAGTATTCTTCGAGAAGGAACAGATATTTTCGTTTGATAGTAAGGGCGAATTTATATTAACACTATTGTCTAGCATTGCCCAGGAAGAAAGTCGTTCCATTTCAGAGAACGTAATCTGGGGTCAGCGCAAACGGTTTGCAGACGGTAAATATTCTCTGCCATACGCCCGTTTTCTTGGATATAGAAAAGGTGCAGATGGGAAGCCGGAAATTGTTGAAGAGGAAGCCGCCATTGTCAGAAAAATCTATCGGCTATATCTGGAAGGCAGAACGCCTTCTAATATTGCGGCAATTCTTGAAAGCAAAGGTGCCGATTCGCCTGGTGGCAAGAAAAAATGGCAGGTTAGAACGATTATGAGCATTCTGACTAATGAGAAATACTATGGTGCCGCATTGTTACAAAAATCATTCACTATTGAT
>CALBZG010000149.1 GCA_937889655.1 uncultured Clostridia bacterium | reverse complement strand
ATAAGAATGCTGTGGAAAGGATCCGCGCATGCCGGGAAAATTATACAGGTGAAATCGGTTTTTATGAAGCGGTGAAGCGGGCGGGGCTGTTTACAGGCATGGATCTGCAGCTGCTTAAGGTCGGAGACAGGTCCGGCAGACTGAATATTGCTATGGATCAAATTTCCGAAAGATATGAAGAGGAAGTCAATACCTCCATTGAGAACATGATCGGCAGATTTGAGCCGACTATGGTCGCAGCCCTTGCTATTGTAGTTGGTATGATACTATTTGCGGTGATGATGCCTCTGGTGGGCATCCTGTCCTCCATTGGATAGGGCTTAACATAGAGCATGAAGGAACGAAAATGAAAAATTATCTTGCATCCCTATTGATATTCATTATTATTCTGGGCCTCTTTATTGCCGGTGTTGGAAGCGTATCCAACAGGGCAGATGAAGAAGGTCTTGTTATCGTTGAGGATGCCATCAGGAGAGCTACGGTCCAATGCTACGCAATTGAAGGCGCTTATCCGGTTTCACTGGATTACCTTGAGCAGAATTATGGGCTGCGGATCGATGAAAAGAAGTACTTCGTTCATTATTCACCCTGGGGTTCCAACATGATGCCGGATATAACCGTGATGAGGAGGGACTTCATTGATGAATAGAATCAGCGGCACCGGAGTAAGTCTCCTCTTTATGATCCTATTGTTTTTCGCTTTGGGTATATCCTCTCTTTTTGTTGTTCTTACAGGCGCCCATGTCTATGAAAATATCAATCAACGAATGGAAGAGAACTTTGGCGGCCAGACCGCCCTCTCTTATATCTCCAACAAAGTGCGGCAGTCTGACGAAAAAGGGCGAGTCTCCGTTGAAGTAATTGCCGGAACTGATGTGCTGGTTTTGACGGAAGAGATCGACGATGTCGTTTATCAAACCATGATATATTGCCAGGATGGGCATATCAAAGAACTTTTTTCAGAGGAAGGGTCAGGACTTGGCCTCACGGATGGTATTGAGATCATGGATTGCGACAAACTCCATTTTACGCGAGTATCAGATAATCTCTTAAAGATCGAACTGGAAAGTGAAGCGGCGGATTTGATGTATATCGCATTGCGAAGTGAATCCGGGGGTGCTGAATGATGATCAGAAATAATTATTCAAAATCTCAGATTTTTCTTCTTGAGTTTATCATTGTGGTTCTATTTTTTGCGATTTGCTCTACGATTTGCATCTCGGTATTTATGAAAGCCGACACTATTAGCAAGGAGAGCTCACGGGACATCAATGCCATGGTGATCGCTCAAAATGCTGCGGAATGTTTTAAGGCTTCGGAATCAGCCGACCCGGAAGAGTATTACGATTTCGACGAAATTAAGAATGGCCGTTACATAGCATATTATGATGGCAAGTTTGATTCCACCACAAAAGAAAATGCAGAATATATCCTAAAAATCGACCTTTACGTAACAGATGAAAGTATTATATCGGCAAAAATATCCGTATATGAAATAAATGAAAAAACGGCATTCTATAAACTGAATGTGGATAAATATATTGGAGAACAAAACTGATGGCCAGAAAAAAAGAAATCAGCGGATTACAAATAGGGACATCGTCTTTAATACTTATCTTTGTGGTGCTCTGCTTAACGATTTTTTCAGTGCTATCTCTGATAAGCGCAATGAACGATATGCGTCTGGCTCAAAAAAGCCTGACTGCGGCTGCCCAGTACTATGAAGCAGATGGCCTCGCAGAAAAGAAACTCAAGGAAATCGATCATGCTCTCAAAGACGGCCGTTCTTTAAAAGCGCAACTTGGTGAAATCTACGATCCGGTTACAGGGGAAATATATTATGAGATCCCAGTAAACGAAAATCTTGTGCTTTGTGTGGAACTCGAAGTAATTAATGGTGCAAAATATGGTGAAAAACGATATAATATATTGAAATGGCAGGAAGAAAATAGAGGAAGTTATGAGCTGGATGATTCGCTTCCGGTTTGGACAGGAGAAGAATCAATATGAATGATGCAAGCGCGATCGGGATATTGACTGAGGCAGTCAGCATAAATGCATCGGATATCTTTCTGGTACCCGGCAGTTCCTTCGCTCATAAGATCAATGGCAGGATGCATATCAATGATGATGTTAAGCTTATGCCGGCGACCGTCACAAGAATAGTCAGAGAAATTTATGAATTGGCAGAAAGCAGGACCATGGATAGAGTCCTTGACTGCGGCGATGATGATTTTTCTTTCTCTGTAATAGGGCTGGCAAGATTCAGAGTCAATGTCTTCAAGCAGCGAGGCACCTTAGCTGCAGTGGTCAGGGTCGTTACATTTGACCTTCCTGAATACAAAGAATTGAATATATCCGAAACCGTTATGGGCATATCTAAATTGAAAAAGGGCCTTGCATTAGTCACCGGTCCGGCCGGAAGCGGGAAAAGCACCACGCTAGCTTGCATAATAGACCAGATCAATCAAACAAGAAATGCCCACATCATCACCCTTGAAGATCCTATAGAATACCTTCACAGGCATAAAAGCAGCATCGTGACCCAAAGAGAGATCGCCACGGATACAGAATCCTATGTGACTGCTCTCAGAGCCGCATTGAGACAAGTTCCAGACGTTATCCTGCTCGGAGAGTTAAGGGACTATGAAACCATGAGGATCGCCATGACAGCAGCCGAGACCGGACATCTCGTGATCTCAACGCTCCATACTGTAGGCGCTGCCAACACCATTGACAGGATCGTAGATATGTTCCCGTCCAGCCAGCAGCAGCAGATCAGATCTCAGCTGTCTATGGTGCTTCAGGTCGTTGTATCCCAGCAATTGCTGCCGGCACTGGATGGGTCGGCAATACCGGCATATGAGATCATGTTCCTGAACTATGCAATAAGAAATATGATCCGGGAGTCGAGGATACATCAGATCGATTCCGTCATTTATTCTTCTCAGAGCGAAGGCATGGTCACAATGGATGTCAGTCTTCTGAAACTTTTCAAAGAAGGAAAAATTTCGAGAGAAAATGCATTGCAGTTCAGCAGCAATAGGGAGGCTCTGGAAAAAAAGATGGGATGGGGATAGCCCATGATGCAGCTTAAGCTCAACACAAGCCCAACACGAACAATGTAAGTGAGAAAAGCAGCCCGGAGAAGCCGGGTTGCTGTTTTTTTCAAAGGTGGCATACTGCACGTCGGTTTGATATAATTGTAAGGCGAAGGCCTAATGGAAACAAAATTGAACACAGACCTTCAAGGAGAAACCAACAATGAATTATTTGGACAATTTAAATGAAATGCAGCGGGAAGCGGCTTTATATACAGAAGGACCTCTTCTGATCCTTGCCGGTGCCGGATCGGGGAAAACAAGTACTATGACCCATCGCATCGCTTATCTGATCCGGGAGAAGGGCATCAGCCCAAATGCGATTTTTGCTGTGACCTTTACAAATAAAGCGGCTGGGGAAATGCGCGAGAGAGTTGAAAGCCTGGTAGGTTCAGCCCGAGGGATGTGGATCATGACTTTTCATGCTGCATGCCTCAGGATCTTAAGATATGACTCCGATGCGATCGGGTATAAAAATGACTTCACCGTATACGATCCGACAGATCAGAAAGCGGTGATCAAGGGATGCCTTAAAGCAAGGAATATCGACGACAAGAAGTTCGCACCTGCGTATGTTTTATCTGTTATCAGCGATTGCAAGGAAAAAGATATGGATCCGCAGGCATATAGCGAAGCGAACGGAGGAGAGTTCCGGGCGGCAACGATAGCGAAGCTCTATGAAGATTACGAAGCGGTGCTCCATAAAAACAATGCCATGGATTTTGATGACCTATTGCGCAACGCGGTCAAGCTGCTGGCGGAGAATCCCGATATTTTGGCGAGGTATCAGGAACGTTTTCAATACATCATGGTGGATGAATACCAGGATACTAATTATATTCAATATCGTCTGGTAAAAATGCTGGCTGACAAGCATCATAATATTTGCGTAGTCGGAGACGACGACCAGTGCATATACCAATGGCGTGGAGCGGATATCAAAAATATTTTAAGCTTTGAAAAGGACTTTAAAGGAGCAAAAGTCATTAAACTGGAACAGAATTATCGCTCCTATGGGAATATTCTAAATGGCGCGCATTCGGTGATCTCCAAAAACCTCTCAAGAAAAGAAAAGAAATTATGGACGGATAAACCGGAAGGCGAAAAGATAAAATATTACAGGGCCGACAATGAGAAGGATGAAGCCCGTTACATAGCGCAGGAAGTGGAGCGCCTTCGCGGACAGGATCCCGGCGATGACGGCAAGCTCAGGTACAAGGACTTTGTTGTTTTATACAGAACCAACGCACAGTCCCGAGGCTTTGAAGACAGCTTTATTGCCAGAGACATCCCTTATAGAGTCCTTGGAGGCCTCCGTTATTATGACAGAAAAGAAATAAAGGATATGATGGCCTATCTGAGGTTGGTTTTGAATCCGGACGATGACCTTGCCCTGACTCGGATCATTAATGAACCTAAACGGGGAGTGGGCGATAAGACCCTGGAAAAGCTCCGGGCTATGGCTTTGGCCCAGGGGAAAAGCATCTTGTTGACTTTGGCAGACCAAACGGTGACAGACTGCCTTGGCAGTAAAGCCGGTCAAGCGGTAAACGCCCTGGCACAGATGCTGCTGAGTTTGTCAATGGAAAGGGAGAATCTCAGGGTATCGGATATATACGACCAGCTTCTGGCGAAAACCGGATATCTGGCCGCTTTGGAAGAACAGCAGACCATCGAAGCCGAAAGCCGGATCGAGAATATTATGGAGTTCAAATCGGCTATTTACGATTTTGAAAAAGAAGACCTGCAGCTTTCATTATCAGATTTTCTTGAGAAGATCGCATTGATGTCTGAAGTTGACAACCATGATCCTGAAGAGGATGCAGTTGTACTTATGACGATGCATAGTGCAAAAGGCCTCGAGTTCCCTGTTGTGTTTATGGTGGGAATGGAGGACGGATTGTTTCCTGGTTGGCGCTCCATGGATTCCGAAGACGGAATCGCTGAAGAGCGAAGATTGTGCTATGTCGGCATGACCAGGGCAAAGAGACTTTTGTATTTAACCAGTGCGGAAGTGCGGACTTTGTATGGTAAGACGGATTATACCCGGGAGTCTATGTTTTTACGTGAAATTGATAAGAAACTGATCGATGGGGATGGCATCTATGAACCGCCAAAGGGCGACCGGCTGCGAATCGATACCGGTAAAAGCCGGGACGGATATAAAGGAGATATATTCAAGCCATTTGACAGCTTAAAATATGTCAAGGCCGAATTAGCGGCAAAAACGTCACCTTCAGCCGGAGACAAAATGTCTTTTCATGCGGGCGATAAAGTGAACCATGCGAAATTCGGGGATGGGCTGGTAATTGAAGTTTCAGGCAAGACCGCCACGGTGATCTTCGACTCCGTGGGAACTAAAAAGCTTGCCCTTGATTTGGCTCCGATCAGAAAAATATAGTGAAGCAACACAGGAAGGGAAAGGACCCCATCGATGGACCGCATGCAAGAACTGGTTGAGATACTGAATGAGGCCGGCCGGGTTTATTATCAGGAATCCCGGGAGGTTATGCCTAATTTTGAATATGACAAGCTTTATGACGAGCTTCTGGCCCTGGAAAAAGAAACAGGGATCGTCCTGTCCAACAGTCCGACTATCAATGTTGGCAGCGAGTTGCTGAGTTCTCTTCCGAAGGAAGCCCATAAGGAACGGATGCTTTCATTGAATAAAACCAAGGATGTCAGCGATCTGAAAAGCTGGCTGGGTGATCAGAAGGCGATAATTTCATGGAAGCTGGATGGGCTGACCATAGTACTCACCTATAGTGGCGGCAAGCTGGTCAAAGGCGTCACCAGGGGCAACGGAGAAATAGGTGAGGTCATCACTTCGAACGCCAGAATGTTTGTAAATATTCCACTAACGATAGGATTTAAAGGGGATCTGGTACTTCGCGGCGAAGCGGTTATAAAATATAGCGATTTTAATGAGATCAACGCGGCGATCGAAGATGTATCTTCAAAATATAAAAATCCAAGAAATCTCTGCAGCGGCGCTGTCCGGCAGCTGAATACAGCCATCACAAAAGAGCGAAAAGTCAATTTCTATGCATTCGCTCTGGTCTCAGCTGATCCGGAAAGCCAAGACGGAGAATCAGGACCTGATTTTGAAAATTCCAGAGCGGCCCAGTTAAATTGGCTGAAGAAAAGCGGATTCTCTGTTGTGGATTTTAAACTCACCAGCGCGGATACCCTTGAGTCAGATATATCCTGGTTTGCACGGGAGGCCGGGAAAACTGATCTTCCGTCCGACGGGCTGGTACTCATGTATGATAATATTGAATATGGGCGAAGCCTGGGCGCCACCTCGAAATTCCCCCGGGATGGGATTGCTTTCAAATGGCGTGATGAACTTGCAGAGACGACTTTGAAGGAGATCGAATGGAGTGCTTCTAGGACGGGTCTTATCAATCCAATAGCGATTTTTGATCCGGTGGAACTGGAGGGAACCACCGTTAGCAGAGCCTCCGCCCACAACGTCAGCATCGTAAAACAACTGGCACTGGGCATTGGAGACAGAATAACCGTATATAAAGCAAACATGATTATTCCTCAAATCTCAGAAAATATGACAAAAAGCGGGCTTCTGGAAATACCGGAGCATTGTCCGGTGTGCGGTGCATCGACTATTATTAAGAGGGACAACGGCGTTGAATCCCTATTCTGCCCAAACCCTCAATGCCCGGCGAAGCAGATCAAGTCATTCACGCTGCTGACATCAAGGGACGCGCTGAATATCGAAGGCCTCTCAGAAGCCACCATCGAAAAATTCATTGCAGCCGGCATAGTGAAGGAACCGGCGGATCTGTTTAAACTGCCTGACCATAAAGACACTATCGTGAGTATGGAAGGTTTTGGGGTGAAATCCTTTGAAAAACTGAAGGCGGCATTGAAAAAGGCTTCCGAAACAAATGCTGCAAGACTGCTGTTCGGGCTTGGCGTGCCTAATATCGGGCTGGCCAACGCCAAGCTGATCGCGAAATACGCCGGAGGGAAGTTCGAACGCATCATGCAGCTCAAAGAAGAGGAGCTAATGACGATCCCGGGGGTCGGAGAGATCATGGCGAAAGCTTTTGTTGACTATTTTTCCGACAGCGAAAAACGGCGGAAAGTTCTGAATCTGCTTGAAATGCTTCGGCTGGAAGGACCTGCGATGATATCTGAAACTGAGGGTATCTCGGGAAAAACATTTGTAATAACCGGCAGTCT
>CALBZG010000148.1 GCA_937889655.1 uncultured Clostridia bacterium | reverse complement strand
CGACCACCGAGATCTACACTCTTTCCCTACACGACGCTCTTCCGATCTATATGCCGATCGAAGGCGATACGGTCCAGGCGTACTGGGGCGATGACGGCATGCTGACCGTGCAGTGCAAGGCCATGGCCATCTACTGCAACATCGGAGACATCGCGGAAGCGACCGGAATTGACGCAGAAAAGATTCGTGTCATCCAGAACCCTACCGGCGGGACCTTCGGCTGGGGCATCGCCGGCGGGACCTATTCCCTGGCAGCCATCGCCTGCCTGGCCTGCGACGGAATGCCTGTGGCATTCTCCATGGAATACGAAGAATACATGGCCTTCAGCGGCAAGAGATCACCGGCCCACACCAACGCCCGTCTGGCCTGCGACGAGAACGGCAAGTTCATCGCAGCAGAGTGGGATCTGGGCTTCGACCACGGCGCCTACGACGAGCTGGGCGACGACATCCTCTGCAGAACGGCAAGATTCATGTTCTTCCCATACTATGTACCGAACGTGACGGGCCTTTCCAGAGCCTGCACCACCAACCATTCCTACGGAACAGCCTATAGAGGCTACGGCTCTCCTCAGGCCTATACGGCTTCGGAAGCCATCGTGGATATGCTGGCGGAGAAAGCCGGCCTGGATCCATTTGAGATCAGATGGAGAAACATCGCCCGGGAAGGCCAGACCAACGTGAACAGCTACAAGTTCGTCAACTATCCGATGGAAAAGATCATGGAGACCATGAAGCCTTACTATTACGCAGCGGTTGAAAAAGCCAAGGCGGAAGACACCCCTGAAAAGAGAAGAGGCGTAGGCCTTGCCTGGGGCGGATATAACGTAACAGACGGAACGGCAGACGCCGGAACCGTTGCCATAGAACTTCGTGAAGACGGCAAGTTCGTGAAATACGACACCTGGCAGGATGTAGGCCAGGGCGGCGACGTCGGTTCCCTGCAGAACACCCTGGAAGCCCTGAAGCCTCTGGGCGTCTCCGTGGACGACATCGTGCTGATCCAGAACGACAGCAAATACTGCCCTGACACCGGCGCATCCGCCGCATCCCGTCAGCACTATACCAACGGCAAAGCCTCCAAGAAGGCCGCCGACCAGCTGATCAACGCCATGAAAAAGCCGGACGGCACATTCAGAACCTACGCTGAAATGGTTGCCGAAGGTATCCCGACCAAATATGAAGGCTACACCGGAAATCCGGAAGATCCGGATCTGTGCGATCTCGATCCGAACACCGGAGTCGGAAACCCTACGCCGGACTTCACCTACGCGCTGTTCATGTCCGAGGTGGAAGTCGACATCAAGACCGGCAAGACCACCGTCCTCAGCATGACCTCTGTGGATGACGTAGGCGTCATCGGCAATCCGGCATCCGTAGACGGACAGGCTTACGGCGGGCTTTCCCACTGCATCGGCTTCGCACTCTCGGAGAACTACGACGATGTGAAGAAGCATGCCAATATCGCCGGCGCAGGAATCCCGTCCATCAAGGATATCCCGGACGGAGAAGACTTCAGACTGGTACACCTTTGCACGCCGCGCGACAAGAACCCGTGGGGTTCCGCAGGTGCATCGGAGGCATTCCAGTCCGGAGGCCACATGGCTGTCATCAACGGAATCTACCATGCCTGCGGCGTCAGAGTCCACCAGATCCCGGCAACTCCTGACAAGGTCAAGGCTGGTCTTGAGGCCATCGCAAAGGGCGAAACTTCCCCGACTGTCCCGAAGAAATACTTCCTGGGCTCCGAGCTTTACGACGAAATCGCCCACATCAAGGCAAACCCGATGTAAGCAAGCTTAAATAAGCTCCTTGTGTTAAATCCATACATGATTAAACCAGTCGGTCTGCAGCCATTTAGCTGCAGGCCGATTGGCCTCTTACGGAAAATGCGGGAGTGCGTAAAGTGGTGCATAAATCAGGCGCATCCGATATAATAGACATGATAGCAGGAATAAAAACTCAAAGAATATTGAACCGGTCAAAGAATAGAGAATCGCTCAAGAATAATGAATCAATCAAAGGATCAGTGGATATGACCAATCAGCGACAGAAGCAAAAAGATGAGAACTATGTCGAGAACTTCAAGAACTGCCTGGAAAAAGAGAAACCGTTCTGCCAGGCGGCCTGCCCTTTTCACATCGACATATCAGGCTTCATCGACAAGATGAAGCGGGGCGCATACAAGGCTGCGTACAAGACATACAGGGATGCCACGGGCTTCCCGGGGATCGTATCCCGGCTTTGCCATGAGCCTTGCAAAGCCGTGTGTCCGCGAAAAACAACGGACAGCGCCATCGAGCTGATGCTTTTAGAACGTGCAGCGGTGGAATACGCGGATGATACCAACCCGACGGCCTACAACCTGCCCCGCCGGAACAAGAAAATCGCCGTGATCGGCGGCGGGATCAGCGGCCTGGCCTGCGCGCTGAGGCTGGCAGCAAAAAAATTCGATGTGACGATCTATGAGAAAGCCGGCCGGATCGGCGGGGAACTCTGGAATGTCCTGCCCGACGGTGGGTTCATGGCGGAAATCGAACATCAGCTGCAGCACGAGGAATACACGCTGCACCTGAATACGGAAATCAAAGCACTGGATGACCTGGGCGAAGTGGATGCGGTCTACATCGCCACCGGCAAGGGCGGAAACGATTTCGATATGGGCAGGAGCCATCCGGATGGGATATTCACCGGGGGCATGCTGCTGGGTAAAAACCTGATCGATGCCCTGGCGGACGGGCTCAACACCGCCACCGCCATCGACAATCTCCTGAAGACAGGAAGAGCCCTCTATCCCGAAGACAAGAGAGAAACAGGAACCATTCTGGCCCCTTCTTTGCTGTATGAAGTGACGCCGACGAAAGGCTCTTTGCCGGGAGGCGGATACACCAGGGAAGAAGCCGTCGCCGAGGCGGAGCGATGCATCCAGTGCAAATGCAGCGCCTGCTACCTGAACTGCGATCTGATCCAGTACACCAACAAATGGCCCCTCAGGATGAGGGACGAGATCGCGGCCACCACCCTTCCGGGCTGGTCCGAGGTCAAGGCCACGCCGGCCAAGCGGCTGCTCAATACCTGCAACCAGTGCGGCATCTGCGTGGACGTCTGCCCCAAGGAGATCGACCTGGAAAGGCTATTCCTGGACGGACGCCGGAGCATGCACAGACAGGACAAGACACCATGGGTGTTTTATGAATTCTGGATCCGGGATATGGACTTCGCCGACGGGGAGCACTGCGCCATCCGGCGCATGCCGAAGGGCATGAAGGAAGGAGTCGATAAAAGCCGGTATGCTTTCTTCCCGGGATGTCAGCTGGGGGCAAGCCGGCCAAAGCTGGTGGAACAGGTTTACGGCTATCTTGCAGAAAAGCTGCCGGATACCGGACTGATCCTTCAGTGCTGCGGCGCACCGGCGGAATGGGCCGGGATCGTGGAGAAACATCAGGAGTCCATCGATTCGATCCGTAGCACCTGGGAGTCCATGGGCAGACCCGTCCTGGTCCTCGCATGCCCCACCTGCGGCAGGAAATTCAACGACTATCTGCCGGAGATCCCGACCATCTTCATCTACGAATTGATGGAGCAGCTGGGATATACAGCGGACCCGGAGAAGATCAGGGTACTTCTGGGCGGCGAAATGATCGACGGCGGCCTGTCTATCTTCGACCCTTGCGCCAGCAGACAGATGCCCGCCCTTCAGGAGAGCGTGCGGAAATATGCCGGTGAAATCGGATGCAAACTTGAACCTCTGCCGCAAAACGGCCCCAATGCCAACTGCTGCGGCTACGGAGGCCAGCCGGGTATCACGGATCCGGCCTATGAGAAATTTGTAAGGGAGAGAAGGATCGCCGAAGGCGACAAACCCTACATCACCTATTGCGTCAACTGCAGGGATGCCTTCCTGGATGCAGGCAAGCCTGCGGTCCATCTTCTGGACATCCTGTTTCCGCAGGATGAAGATCCTTCAAAGGACCTGTATCACCTTCCGACGGTCACCGAGAGAAGACAATACCGTGAAGAGCTGAAAAAGAATATCCTGAAAAAATATTGGGGTGAAGAAATGAACGAAGAGATGAATGAAGAGATGAACCAAGGCGGCGCCATGGAGCTGGTCATGGAGGAAGAACTGCGCCAGAAGATCAGCCGGGAGCGGATCCTGGAAGAGGATATCAAGGAAGTCATTGAATTCTGCCAGAGGACCAGGCGGAGAGTCTTCAACGAAGAGGCCGGCACCTACAGCGGATACCGACAGATCGGCCACATGACCTACTGGGTGGAATACATCCCGGAGACTCCGAACAAAGTCCGTCTTGTCAATGCCTATTCCCACAGAATGAAGATAGAATTGGAGGCGGTCTGGAATGGACGAAAAGTCGAAACTGATCTGTGATAAGTGCCAGGTGGAGATGACCCTGGTGGAGGCCACCTTCAGCTATCTGAAGCGGTCCTTCCACCACAAGGTCCTGCGGTGCCCGGAGTGCGGCCAGGTCTATATCCCGGAAGAGCTCACCAAGGGCCGCATGAAGGAAGTCGAGACCATGCTGGAGGACAAGTGACAGAAAGAAATCCCGGTAGGCGGACAAAGGATTCCGTTTTGATGTGCAAAACTAAAAAATAGGCTGAAATCGCTATGGAATGACTATGTTGCTTAATTATGTTAAATCCATACGTGACATACTCCCTGCAATGAAGCACGAGACTTCTCATACCCCGGGTAGGGATTGTGCTATCAGCAATACTTGCCCGGCAAGCCGGGTCTTACTGTATCTCCTGCAGAGGTTGATGCCCCAACCTTTTAATTGAACTATGCGGTCATTTTCATCCCCAGATTTCGGATGTTGATGGCCGCGTTTTTATCCCGGTCGAGAGTTGCTCCGCAGCCTGGACAGATCCACTCCCGATCAGCCAAGATGAGATCCTTGTTGACGGTCCCGCAATGATGGCAAGCCTTACTGGTAGGTTCGAATCTACCAACTTTTACAAAGGTAGAACCGGTCTTACGGCACTGGGCATCCAGGATAATGAGAAACTCAGCGAAAGCAAAATCGCTCACCTTGCGGCCCCAGAGTTTCTTCATTCCTTGAAGATTCAGATCTTCGAAGCAGACGCAGGCGTTCTCCGAAAGGATGGCTATAGACGTCTTGTAGAACCAGTCCCGCCGCTGATTGGACACCTTTTCGTGAATCCTTGAAAGATCGGCTATAGCCCTTTTTCGGTTGTTACTGCCCTTCGCCTTTTTAGAAATGTTGCGGTGCTTTTTTCTAAGTTCCGTAAGGCTATTTTTGTAAAATTCCGGTGAGTCGATAAAACCGCCTTCGCTGTCGGTGAGAAAATGCTTGAGGCCAAAATCGTACCCGGTGGTTTTACCCAACCTTGGCAGAACTTCGTTAGCCTCTTGCTCGCAAACGACATAGAGGAACAGTTCATCAAGCCGATTCCGTTTTACAGTGAGCGTCTTTATTTTTCCCTCAAATGGACGATGATTGACGTACTTATATTCGCGTCCCATGATAGTGACTATATTTCTGCCATGAAAGTAGTAACCCGCCTGCTTCAGCGTAAAAGATTTATACTTCTTTCTATTTTGAAAATGTGGCGGAGACTTTCTTCCGGCGCGCTTGTCTTTCATATGGGTAAAGAACGCCTGGTAGCTCCGGTCGATTCGTTCAGCAACGTCTTGAATGGCCTGAGAGCCAAGCCCCTTCCAGTGGGCATACTTTGGCAACCTTTTCAGCTTGGTATAGTGCTTCTTTAACTGATAGGCTGACAGGTGCTTGCCTGTGATTCTGTAATACCTGCGAGTCAGAGCAACGCTATGATTATGGATTTCACAGGCCAGCTCAATTTTAGCAAGGAGAATCTTGTTTCGTTTGCTACTATAGAGTTTATACTTGTAGGTTTTCACTGTTTTCATCGTATTACCCTTTAGACTGCTGCTCTTCAATATATTCCTGGGCCGTTTTAGAAGGCACCTCGCCAGCGGAACTGACCAAGTAGGACGGATTCCAAAATGTGCTTCGGTCCTTGCGTGCCCATAAGGTGGAGTACTTCATCATTAATTTTCGGGCAGATTCATCTTTGAATGTGTTTACCACATTACTGGGAGTGACCGTTGGCGGCACCGAAACAAACAAGCGGACTTGATCAGACATGCCCTCGGCGGCTACTATTTCTCGTTTTTTCGCTTGGGCTGTTTGAGTAAAATAGGATTTCAGCTCATCCGCATGAGGTTCTAAACCGATCTTAAATCTTGGGCGTCCATACTATGTGCAAGTCAATTACATGCCTTGCAGATCTTGATTTATTAGTATTATTTATAATTTAATTATACACCATTTTTTAACAAAGAACAAGTGTTCTGTATGAATAAGTAAGGAAAAAACTCTCCAGAATTCATTCTGAAGTAATAGATAATTGTGCCCGTCAGACGCCATCTTCCCTGCATAAAAAACGAGGGTTACTCGATTTTAATCTCCATCATCAGCAAGAACGACATCACTTTTTATACACGCATAGGCTTGCGGATAATGTAGGATATACAAATTATTGGTGCAATAGCGTTGCATAAAGACTCTAACGAGTTGGAGGAAGGCGAAGTGTCATTTTCACGGGACAGAATAAACGATGAAAAGGACGTGTTAAATGTTAATTCAATTATAAGGTT
>CALBZG010000147.1 GCA_937889655.1 uncultured Clostridia bacterium | reverse complement strand
TTCAAACTATAATGTTTATTTAACAAAAGAACCCATAGAAAGCCGATATATGGTTTACGTTAAGGAAAATCTGGGCGCCGTTATCGCAAAAACCTCTGAACCATCTGTAGCACTCGCTTTTAACGAGAGTAACTTAACCGCTGGGTTTTGGGATTATTTAAGATCTTTAATTGGTGAAAAAGCTTATCGATACCCCGATAAAAAGGAAAGTATCGATAAACTTTGCGAATATATCAGTAGTCTAAAGCAGTGCAAATAGGAAGATTCATCTTATAACCTCCGTGCCATCCGTAAATTTGAATACCAATTTGCCATCCGTTAGGATAGTAACGTTATCAATTATTGCCGCCCAGAGCCTGTTATCAAATTCCTCAAGGATACTATTGCGCTTTGTTAGATTCTGTACAAAGCCCTCAAGAACAAGACTTTTACTCTGGCGCTCTCGCTTCAATTCCTCAAGCTCGGTCATGCGCTCCAAAGCCTTGCGATGCCGCTCCAGGTAGCCATTTTTCCGCTCGTGCCATTCCTTCTGATTAATGGCAGTATGGGCATTTTCGTAAATGGCCTTTTTGAAAAGCTCAGCGACAACTTCCAGTTCACGGTGCAGCTCGTTAAGCTCAGAATCAATCTCAGAACAGTCGCAGAGGGTCTCTTGAGCTAATCGGCAGTTGGTAAGCAGTTCTTCGCGATACTTAAGAATGGAATTGACGGCATCGACTAACTTTTCCTTTACTTCCTCTTCCGTGACATGAGGGGTGCTGCACTTGACTTCACCCTTATATTTCTCATTGCAACGCCAGATCATCCGGCGGTATTTTGTATTTGAACCCCAGACCTTCGAGCCGTAAAATCCGCCACAATCACCGCACACCAGCTTTGTTGACAGCGGGCTTTGGCAGGCTGCCGGTCGTCCCAGCTTTTTGCGGCGCTCAAGCTCTGCCTGGACTGCATCAAACTCATCTGGCTCTATAATGGCAGGGTGGCTGTTTTGAACATAATATTGGGGAATTTCCCCCTCATTATCCTTAATGGTTTTAGTCAGAAAATCAACCGTGAAGCGCTTCTGGTGGAGACGGGGGGATTCGAACCCCCGGTCTCTGCGTTGCGAACGCAGCGCTTTCCCAACTAAGCTACGCCCCCCAATGTGCACAGAGAATGTCTCAGTCATTCTCTGTGCGGTGAAATTCTCATGATTTTACAGTCGTCTAATTATTAAAGAAGGAATATAAAAGTATCGAGAACAAATAATGGGACCAGAATTGCCAGCGACCATCCCATATAGCCAAAGAAACTCGGCATTTTAATACTTTCAAATTCAGCTATCGATTTGACCATAAAATTGGGAGCATTGCCGATATAGGTATTGGCACCCATAAAGACTGCGCCTGCAGAAACCGCAATCAACAATTCCGGGGCAATGGATCCTACCATTGTGGCTAATCCCGGCAAATTCATTGAGCCTGCTGTGGTCATGAATACGAGATATGTCGGGGCATTATCGAGGAAACTGGATAGCGCACCTGTGGCCCAGAAAAACTGCCATGGACTGTCCAGTCCCAGTGAAGCGCCTTTTGCGTTCAGTATGGCTAAAGCCGGTATCATCGTAATAAAAATTCCTATAAATAAAGTCGCGACTTCTATTATAGCATCATATGTAAAGTTGTTATCTTTTCGAATGATCTGATTTGTGGTTTTGTTGGACAATAGCGCCGCAATCAATATGATTGCCATCTGTATAATATACGTGTATGGCATCGATACCTCATCGAAGATATGCAGACCATATAGTTCACCTGTTGCCTGATCCGCAAAAGAAGGTACGCCAGCTAAAATACCGGATAGGATTACCGCTCCGATTATCATTGCGAGGAAAATCAAGTTATGGACACCTTCTACTCTGAGAGGTTCTTTGGCCATATTTTGATCATGAGCGTCAGGAGGAATATTGCCGACGGAGATTTCTTTATTATAAAGTTTCTTGTCCATCACGAAAAATAACAACAATAGTATCACTGTATTAAATATCATCATAGGCAGCAAATGCATGGTCCAGAAGAATGGAACTCCGCGGAGGAATCCAAGGAAAAGCGGCGGATCGCCTACTGGCGTCAGACAACCACCGATATTGGATACCAGGAATATGAAAAAGATTATCACATGAGCTTTTTTACTTCTCCAAGCGTTGGCCCTGATAACCGGCCTTATTAAAACCATACTGGCGCCGGTAGTGCCTATCCAGCTGGCCAATAAAGTACCGATCAACAAAAGGATCAGATTGACTTTTGGGGATCCGACAAGAGTCCCACGAAGTATAATGCCACCGGCGACAACAAAAAGTCCGAAAAGCAATACGATAAAAGGCAGATAGTCCAGCAGGACCACTTCAAGAAAATGAACAATAGCAGTTTTAGTGCTGTAACCTACTGCAAAAGGTATAATGAAGGTCAGTGACCAAAAAAGAGACACCTTCCACTTGTGCTCTTCCCACCAATGTCCTTTGACCAGCGGGATGATCGCGATAGATAATAACATCCCGACAAATGGAATGATGCTATATACCGGCAAAGTTTCACCGATGCTGTGTTCTTCTGAACCAAATGCAATACCCGAGCATGAAAGCACAAAAAGAACAGTTAGCATTACAATATACGATAACTTATTAAATTTCAAAACGCCACCCTCCTTAGCAGAAATAATTTTCGTACACTACTTATAAATTTTCCAAACTACACTATGATCTGAGAAATTTCACCACATCATTATATAACAGCAATGCCGTAAAGTAAAATAATTTTGGCTGCCGTTGAGCAATTTTGGGTAATTCAATTATCTGCCGGAGACCCCTTTTACGGCTCTATTTTGCTTCATAATCTGCATCAAGAAGGAGGTTGACACCATCCAGCAGACAGACCGAATCGATGATATAGTTGCTGTAGGATGCATTGCCGTCAATTTCTTTCCTCATTCTTTTAAAGGCATTCTGCCCTCCGATCCCCATGACACATACCGCCGCTACAACAGCTTCCAGAGGGGTCTCGGGATTTGCGGCGATATAAGCAGTAAGCAAAGCAGAAAGCATACATCCGCTGCCGGTGATCCAGGACATCATAGGATGTCCATTTTTTACGATGAAGGTCTTAGTCCCGTCGGTGATGATGTCGATCGCCCCGGTTATGATGATCAGAGCTTCAGTTTTCTTAGCCAATTTTTTCGCCATCGATATCGCACCTGACAGATTATCAGGGGTGACCCTGTCATTGTAATCGGCCTTCAATCCCTTAGTTGATGCAGTTCCGGTCGCAATCGCCTTGATTTCAGAAATATTCCCTCGAATAGCGGCAAACTTAACTTCATCCAACAATTTTAAAGCTGTTTCGGTACGCAGCGCTGACGCTCCTGCGCCGACAGGGTCAAGCACTACCGGATTACCCAGTTCATTTGCTTTTTGACCTGCCAGAAACATGGCGGGTATAGTCATATTATTCAAAGTGCCGATATTGATACAAAGGCCGTTGCAAATTGCAACGATTTCCTCAACTTCTTTTTCATCATCTGCCATGATGGGAGAAGCCCCGCAGGCCAGTAGTATGTTAGCACATGCATTTATCGTGACATAGTTCGTGATACAGTGTATCATCGGAGCCTTCCCTTTCACATTGGCCATCATTTTATCCAATTCGAGCGTATGATCTGTTTTTTTCATGTCTTTCATCTCCTCTTTAATTTTGATTGCGATACACAAAGGAAACCACCTTCGGCGGTTTCCCGGATATGCTGATGAACAATATTCCCTAAATTCACATTAATGATATACGATCAAACTGTCAATGGAAGAATCATCTGCTTATGATAGGCTCAGTTTCAAAGTTATTATCGGACCACATGATGATCAATGTTCCTTCTTCAACAGAAATGCAGCTTTCCGAATCTATAAACTCATTACTGATCCCAAGAGGCATGTCCTTTGTGAGCACAGCATTTTCCAATTGATATTTCAGTCCCTTCAAACTGACCCCCTTGGCAATATCGCCTGCGCTAAATACGGAAATAACACCTTTTTTCTCTGTGCTGAAGAGTATTTGTTCATTTGTTATAGCGGTCACGATATGGTCGCCATCCAGAAGGTATCCCCTGGCACCCTTGATTGATAAATAAACAAGTATTTGAATATTGGCATAAGTATGATCCAGCCTTCCGCCAAGACCGCCGTAAATATGAAAGGTTTTATATCCCAGATCGAGACCGGCTTTAATTGCCAGCATCATATCGGTATCATCCTTTTCAATCGGATGCTGCACAATATTTTCATTTTCCGGGATGATATCCAATGAGTCAAAATCGCCGATCACGATGTCCGGTTTGATCATTATCTCCCTTAAGTAAGAAAATCCTTTATCGGCTGCGATAATATAATCACCGGATGAAGGATTTATCTTAACATTTTCAAAGTGACCGGCGCCCACTATATAGCATATTCCCAAGTATTTATTACCTCTCTTTGTCATTCAAAGCTTTTTCATAAGCCTCTTTAGTCCTGTCATCGAAGCAAACCATCGTTACTTCTTCAACATTGTGTGCTGTTTTTAAATATTCTGTTATTGCATTTATCGCTATAACTGCGGCTTTTTCCAATGGGAAACTATAAATTCCTGTGCTTATGGAAGGAAATGCAACTGTTTTTAAGCCCGCTTCATCTGCTAGCTTTAAGCTGTTTCTATAGCTATTTTCCAGAAGACCGGTTTCGTTGTTTTCTCCGCCTCGCCAAATAGGACCGGGTGTATGGATGATATGTTTTGCTGGCAAGTTGTAGCCTCCGGTCATTTTAGCTTCTCCGGTTTTACAGCCGTTCAGAGTTCTGCATTCCTCAAGTAATTGTGGCCCAGCAGCCCTATGAATAGCGCCATCTACACCTCCACCGCCCAAAAGGGATGTGTTTGCTGCATTGACAATGGCATCCACTTTCATTTTGGTTATATCGCCTTTCATCACTTGTACACCCATATTGTCAGCTCCTTCTTTATAGCGTCCCGCATCCTCTAAAATCTAAATATGGCAGCCACGCCTGTTTCCACCGGCATGGTTTCCTTCGGCAATACAATGATTTCACCTTTGTTCTTAAGAATAAGCTTAATTAGATTATCAAGCATGTCTCCGTATTCCGGTTCATCGATATTTCCGAACTCCAGTCTCCCGGTATCTTCATAGAACTTGCCTGGAATAATTTTATCTGCTTCAACAATTAGTGTTTTGATCTTTTTTTCAGTAGCGGCTAAAGCGATTTTGGTGATATTGTCTGAAGTCAGAGAATCCAGCGCGGCCTTTTCAAATGATTCAATAAGCTTCTGGTTCTTTTGTTCGAAAATAGGTTGAATCAATTTCCAGGTATGATCTCTCAACTGATCAAGGGTGAGAGACTCGCTGTATGATTTAATGCCTTCTTCAAGAAGATAAGGATTGTCGCTGATTTTTCTAAACAATCCCTGATGTTCAGCTAAAGCGACCAGTACCATAGGCAGTTTGCAATGTTGTGAATAATTTTTTGTTATGGTCTTGTCAACATATCTGAAGTATTTTTCCATGTCAAGATCCACTTCATCCTTTTTAGCGCCTTGACCATGATACATTGGATTCCCACCTTCACCTTTATATGGCGAGTGGCTTAAGAAGCCTCCGGTGTGTTCGTGCCCAAGAATATCTTTTATGTTTTTTGATATTTCAGGATCCATTTCGATCTCTTTCAAGCCATATTTATTCCCTTCATACAATGAAAAAACACTTCCGTTTAAACTCAGAACATGGTATTGGTCTGCAGTCTGAAACGCTCGGATAAGCGGTTTGATATGAAAACTGTCTGCCACGATCGCAAGATTTTGGACTGGTGTTACTAGTTTGTATACGATGCAACGGTCCGGGTTGGCCAATACAGCCACACTATCCAGAGAATTTTCCCAAAAGCCTTTGTCGCTTTTTAATTCATATAAAGCTTCCATCATCGCTAAGACATCTGCTTTTCTGTACTTAGATCCAAGTTCATCTTCGACCTTCTGCAGCAGATTTTTAAACATGATCATATTCTGTTGACTATCCGGTGAATGTCGATAGGTTGTCTGATATAGCGATATGCATGGTCCTTGCTCTTCGAATATAATCGAATTTGGAAAGTCTTTCACAAGTTCATATTTCATGATATCCCTCCTGACTGATATTTAGATATATTAACGCAGAAAATAACAAGTTATTTTATATATACCAACTACTTGGTTTTGTAAACGTCAAAAATGAAAAGGGGCAGGCTTCCAATTTCCGGAGAAATCTGCCTACCCTTTTCGTGAGGTGTACCACAATGGCGTACGTCCTCCTTTCTTGACTACTCCTAACCTGATCATCTGATACTTTATCATTCAGATATTTTTATCATTGTCTCAAGTCAACCATTTATTCTTTTCTCAAGTTGTGATCTTACGACCATTATCCTTGATTTCAGTTTTCGCTTTGATCTTTTTTTCTTTCTCTTTCGAGTAAAGAATTCCAATCGCTGCTAACGGTTCTTCGGAGCGACTTACGTACTCAGGTTTCCCTTTTCTTTAAGTAAATTTATAATACAACTTGAAAATCCTTTTGTCAATATATTTTTCAGAATATTTTTAATTACCAGATAATGCTATATCGCATATGTTACGGCTCATATCTATCCATACTATTTAATAACGTCATGACTTCTTCATCTTCGACCTGATAAAAATGCCTATAATAAGCTCCCACCGCTCCAAGATAATTCTCTTCAACAGATAATACTGCCAGTTCAACATCTAATGCTTGTAGTTCCTGAGCTGTATCCAATGGCGTTACCGGAACTGCTACGACTATTTTTTTAGGATTTCTGGCTTTGATCTCGTAAATCGCGGCCATCATAGTGAATCCCGTTGCAATACCATCGTCTACCAATATTGCCGTTTTCCCTTCCAGCATTTTATCCTTGCCGCTTGAACGATACATTTCCTTACGTCTACGGATCTCTGTTCTTACTCGCTGGACTTCAGACTCAAACCATTTCTGGTCAACATGTTCCAGTTCTCTTTGATTGCAGACCGGAGGGCTGGTTTCACCTACTGCGCAAATTGCATATTCCGGATTTCCCGGATGACCTATTTTTTTTGTTATAACAAGATCAAGAGGAACATGGAGTTTGGCCGCAATTTCAGCTCCTAAGACAACGCCGCCCCTTGGCAGCGCGAAAATAATAACATCTTCGTCTCTATATTTCAGCAGAATTTCCGCCAACCTGGTTCCTGCATCTTTCCTGTCTTCAAAAAACATTCTCATGTCGCCTCCTTGTTTTATAAATGTCCAATTCAATTTATATCGCTATTCGATCCAAAACATC
The DNA here is from genome assembly GCA_937889655.1 of uncultured Clostridia bacterium. Classification (GTDB taxonomy): domain Bacteria; phylum Bacillota; class Clostridia; order Peptostreptococcales; family Anaerovoracaceae; genus CALBZG01. The sequence continues at coordinate 935 of CALBZG010000147.1, read as the reverse complement.
CAGATCATACTGCCTGATTATCCGGATCAGTTTTATAGGATATTGGGAATCAGTGGCATAGCCGGCCCTTTTCAAAGCCCAAGCACCTAAAGTGCTGTCAAACATGACGTCTCTGTAATTTGAATACCTTTCTTTTGTCATAAGTAGTTTGTTATGATCTTCCCAGCTTTCTGCAACATTATTGTATGCTCTGAATCTGGCGTCAGTACGATATGCTACGCCGTTGTATTCTTCCCAGGTGTTTGAAATGACGGAACCCGCCGGGCCAAAGCCTTTGATGCCAAACAAATTATAAGAAAACAGGCCATTATATTTATCTACAGGTACGCTTTGCCCCCATCCAGTCTCCAGGATAGACTGGGCTGTCTGTAAAGCTGCAGACATGCCGGATTTCATCCAGTCATCTTTTGCAAGAGAAGATGCCATGGCCATGAACAATCCCTTTTCTATTATTGGCTTGGGCCCGTAAGTCTTGCCGGTATAAATCGTCACCGGCACTTTTTCCGTACTCAAAACCATCCCTGTTCCATAGGTTCCCGTGGCGGATACTTGCCATTGACCCGAATCTTCCAGATCCGGAATATAACTAAATTCGAAGGTTCCTTCGTTAATATCCGCCAATACTTTTTGTCTGCCGTCTTCTATATTCGTGATGGAGTATTTGACACGCTTTAAATCGACATTGCTCAAAACGTTAAATTTTACGGCATACTTCAAATCCGTTGATTTAGTAATAATTTGTCCCGGTCCCGCGCCCTGCAAAATTATCTTAGGAATTCCGGACACGGTAACAGGAACAGCATCGCAGACATACAGTGTCCCATCTATACTTTTGACCCGGACTAGCACCTCTTTTTTACCCGCAAAATCCGGACCGGGGAACCAGTAGCAGTTTCCGTAACCCGACTTTTGGAGGCTGGTCTCTAATCCAGTCT